>JAFLTG010000079.1 GCA_022510545.1 Lachnospiraceae bacterium
GGGCATCGACTATGCAGGAAACGACACAGGCAAAGCTTTGAGCCTGTGGGCGTATTATGAAGCTACTGAATGTATCGGGGTGTCTGTTTCCTGATACTGGAGGGAATGAGGAGTAATCCGCAATAACAGACTATGATAGTAGAAGTACAGGGAATGGGCTTTTGGACATGGGTTCGACTCCCATCTGGTCCACTTTTTATTTATGACAATAGAAAGTTCGCGAAGCGTGCTTTCTATTGTTTAGCAAAATACAACCAAAGATAACCCCGGAGGCAAAATGGCTAAATGGATGGTGTCGGCCAAGAAGGCTGACTTTGACAAAATTGCAAAAGAATTCAATATTGACCCTGTTATTGCTCGAATTATAAGGAATCGGGATATTACAGAAGAGACGGACATACGTTTGTTTCTTAACGGTACATTGAACGACTTGCACAATCCGCGGCTGCTTTATGATATGGAGAAAGCAGTCGCTTTTATACTGTCTAAAATAGAAGAAAAAGCCACTATAAGGATTATCGGGGATTATGATATTGACGGAATATGTGCGACTTATATACTGATGCAGGGCCTAAAGGCCTGTGGTGCGGATGTGGATACGGTGATTCCCCACCGTATTAAGGATGGCTATGGTCTGAATGATAATCTGATCGAAGAGGCGCATAATGACGGAATTGATACAATAATCACCTGTGATAACGGTATAGCGGCAGCAGCGCAGGTTGAGTATGCCAATAGACTCGGCATGAATGTAATAGTTACGGATCATCACGAGGTACCGTATGAACTTACGGAGGATGGAAGCCGCATTGAGCAACTGCCACCTGCCTATGCAGTGGTTGATCCCAAACAGGAGAAATGTGCTTATCCCTTTGATGGAATCTGCGGGGCAGTTGTTGCCTATAAGTTTATTCAGGTCTTGCTGGAAGAGTATGAAAAGCAGGCTGGTTCGGATATAATAAGTGAAACCGATCAAGCAAATGTGAAGTTCGGAAAGCAACAGAAGAGTAGTCAAAAGCTCCTTGAGGAATTACTTGAATTTGCGGCATTTGCAACAGTCGGGGACGTAATGGAATTGCGGAATGAGAACCGTATTATCGTAAGTTACGGACTTAAACAGATGGCACATACCAGAAATCTTGGACTCAGGGCTCTTATAGAAGTAAACGGACTGCAGGAAAAACCTCTATCGGCTTATCATATCGCTTTTGTCTTAGGACCATGTATGAATGCTACAGGACGATTAGACAGTGCCATAAAGGCTCTTGAGCTTCTAAGCAGCGGTGATTTCGCAACGGCAGTTACAATAGCGGGTGAGTTAAAGGAGCTTAACGACAGTAGAAAAGAGATGACGAGACAGTGCGTAGAGCGGGCAATAGAGTTGATAGAAAACGGACCGTATAAGGATGATAAGGTGCTTGTTATTTTTTTGACAGACTGTCATGAGAGCCTTGCGGGAATCATTGCGGGGCGTCTTAAGGAAAGATACCATAAACCTGTATTTGTGTTGACCAAGGGAGATGAAGGTGTTAAAGGTTCCGGACGCTCCATTGAAGCTTATCATATGTACGAGCAGATGAGCCTGTGTAAGCAGCTTTTTACGAAGTATGGGGGACATAGTATGGCGGCAGGCTTATCGATGATTGAAGAAAATGTAGAAGAATTCCGGAAAACACTTAACAGGAACTGTAATTTGTCCGATGAAGATTTTGAGGAAAAAATTTTGATTGATGTCCCAATGCCGCTTTCATACATAAGTCTGGACTTCGTAAGGCAGCTTGCCCTGCTTGAGCCTTTTGGCAACGGAAATCCTAAGCCTGTCTTTGCACAGAAGAATATACAGGTATTACGTGGCAGGATTTTAGGGAAAAATGCAAATGTAGGCAAATTCAGCATTCGAGACGAGCACGGAAAAGAATTTGATATGATGTATTTCGGCGATTTAGAGAAGTGGCATGGTTTTCTGGATGAGAATTTTAGTGAAGAAGAGAGGGAAAAACTCTATCTTTCGGGCAGCAGGGAAATTATGATCAGTATAATTTATTATCCGGACATAAATGTTTATCAGGGAAGGGAAAATCTGCAGATTGTGATGCAGGATTATGCAAAATAGATAGAATGAAATTTTTAGTACATAGATTACAAAATAGATGGCAGTGAGAGGAGTAAATTCTATGATACTTACAGTGACCTTAAATCCGGCAGTGGACAAAACTTATACATCGGGAGAACTTATTACTGGTCATGTGAACAGGATGAGGACCGTTATGTCAATTGCCGGCGGAAAGGGAATAAATGTGACCAAGGTGCTTCGCCAGTATGACTATCCGGTTTGTGCAACCGGCTTTCTTGGCGGATATGCAGGTGATTTTATAGAAGATTACCTTAAAGGAGAAGCTGTGGACTGCCGTTTTGTCCGGGTGGAGGACGAGACCAGAAGCAATATGAATATACTTGCAGATAATGGTTATGTGACGGAAATTTTAGAACCCGGACCTGAAATCAGTGATGAAAAGCTTCAGCAATTTCTTACGCAGTATAAGACCCTGCTTTCAGAGTGTGAGCTTGTTGTTTTATCGGGAAGTGTGGCAAGGGGACTCCCCGACGATATATATGCACAATTGATTAAAGAGGCCAAATCAAAGGGTATCAGGACAATACTTGATACAAGCGGTGAGCCGCTAAAAAAAGGAATTGACGAAAAACCATATATGATAAAACCAAATCAAAAGGAATTAGAGTACATTGTGGGGCATAAACTGGTAAAAAGAGATGCCGTAATGGACGCTGCACTTTTTATCCATAAAAAAGGCATTGAGCATGTGGTAGTATCTATGGGAAAGAAGGGGCTGTTATCTGTAAGCGGCGGAAAAGTATTTTTTACAAAAGCTGCTAAAGTTACGGCTATAAACACCGTAGCCTGCGGAGACAGTGTGGTAGCATCTTATGCTATGTCGATTCTTAAGAATGAGGGTGATGAGCAGGCACTTATAGATGCGGCAGCGATTTCAGCGGCCAATGCCACAACCCTTGTAAGCGCGGATATACCAAAGGATACGGCCAAGGAACTGGAAGAGCACATAAATATAGAGAAATTGAAATAAACAAGCGAAAAAGCCTGAGAATCTCAGGCTTTTTCATATTTTCTTATGAGGGGGGGAGATAGTGAGTTATCAACTATCTTGATATTATCATAAAATTTAATTGTGTCCAAAATGTGTCTTATTTATAATAAAAAAATAAAATTCTATAACAATTTTGCAAAATTTCCTGTTTCGTGATATTTTATTATAAGGAGAATTTTGCTTATTATTTAAGGAGCGAAAAATTTATGGCTGATTTAAAGGATTTGCTAAGGGGAATTGAATACCAATGCATAAGAGGGAATGAGGACATAGAAGTGGAAGACGTTGTCTATGATTCCAGGAAAGTTACACCGGGTTCTCTTTTTATCTGTATCAGAGGAGCCAATGTAGACGGGCACGGTTTTGCGGCTGAAGTTGTGGAAGCCGGTGCCAAAGTGCTGGTGGTGGAAGAAGATGTACCCTGCAAAAGTGACACGACTGTCATAAAAGTAAAGGATACCAGATATGCGATGGCGTTTATTTCGGCAAATTATTTTGGAAATCCGGCAGATAAGCTTAAAGTAATCGGGATTACCGGAACCAAGGGTAAGACAACTACAACCTATCTGGTTAAGTCTATATTGGAGCAGGCCGGAAGAAAGGTGGGTCTTATCGGTACCATTGAGGTGATTATCGGAGACACCCATATACATGCCAACAATACCACGCCTGAATCCTATCTGATACAGCAGTATTTCAGGCAGATGGTGGATGCCGGTTGTGACAGTGTTATTATGGAGGTTTCTTCTCAGGGACTTATGCTGCACAGAACCCAGGGCTTTGTTTTTGATTATGGTATTTTTACAAATATAGAACCTGATCATATAGGACCGAATGAACATAAGGATTTTGAGGACTATTTAAATTGTAAATCACTTTTATTCAGACAGTGCAGGGTAGGAATAGTGAATAAGGATGACTCACACTGGGAGTCCGTTACCAAGGGCCACACCTGTGAACTTGAAACGTATGGAATTGATGCGGATGCCGATTTGAAGGCCACAAATCTTGAGCTTATATCGGGAGGCGGAAAACTGGGAGTCGAATTTGATGTGGAGGGACTTATGGAACTCCATGTGGAAATAGCCGCTCCCGGGAGATTCAGTGTATACAATGCGCTTACCGCAATTGCCATTTGCAGACATTTTGGAGTGGAAAAGGATGCAATATCAAGTGCACTTATGAAGGCCAAGGTAAAGGGCAGGATAGAGCTTGTGAAGGTATCTGACGATTTTACCCTGATGATTGATTATGCCCACAATGCAATGGCGCTTGAGAGCCTTTTAACCACCTTAAAGGAATATAAACCCCACCGCCTTGTCAGTGTATTCGGCTGCGGCGGAAACCGCTCTAAGCTAAGAAGATATGAAATGGGTGAGGTCAGCGGAAAACTTGCTGATTTGACGATTATTACATCCGATAATCCGCGGTTTGAAGAACCGCAGGATATAATAGATGATATTAAAACAGGAATTGCCAAAACAGATGGAAAATACGTTGAAATCTGTGACAGAAAAGAAGCGATAGCCTATGCGATCAAGAACGGTGAACCCGGTGATATCATTGTGCTTGCCGGTAAGGGACATGAGGACTATCAGGAAATAAAAGGCGTTAAATATCCTATGGATGAGAGAGATTTGATAAGTGATATATTGGCAGGACGATAGAAGGGGCCATACGCATTTGTTGGAGGATGATTATGGGTGAAAAGTACGCGGATATTATCGTAGATATCTCTCATGATAAAGTAGACAGACCGTTTAGATACAGGATTCCAAGGGAACTCGAAGATAAGGTTATACCGGGAGTCAGAGTACACGTCCCCTTTGGAAAAGGCAATAAAGAGCTAACCGGGTATGTGGTTGACCTTGCGGACAGTGCAGATTATCCTGCGGAAAAGATTAAGGATATAAGCTGTATTGATGAAAAAGATACCACGGTTGAGGGCGACCTCGTACAAACTGCATACTGGATGAAAAGCCATTACGGCTCCACAATGATAATGGCGCTTAAGACGGTGCTTCCGGTCAAACAGAAGTTTAAGCAGCTTGAAAAAAAGAAGGTTTTAAGGCTCATTAACAGGAGCGAAATTGAGAAACTGATTCCTGAATGTGAAAGAAGGCACCAGACTGCAAAGGTAAGGGTTCTGACTGCTTTACTGGATGATGAAATATTGCCATATGCGTTAATTAAAGAAAAATTAAATGTTTCACCGTCCACATTGGCAAGCCTTGAAAAACAGGGAATAATTTCAATTGAAACTGAGAGTTATTATAGAAATCCCGTCAGGCAGATATCGCAGCGGGAGACAGCTAAACCGCTAAGTGACGGGCAGCGTCATATTATAGAAGATGTCATTAAGGATTATTGTGCCGGTAACACAGGAACTTACCTGATTCACGGCATTACCGGAAGCGGTAAGACCGAGGTTTATATCGGGATAATAGAGCAGATGATAAAGAAGGGAAAGCAGGCTATTGTGCTTATTCCCGAAATTGCACTGACTTATCAGACGCTGCTTCGTTTTTATAAGAGATTCGGGGACAGGGTTTCGGTTATGAATTCCAGTCTGTCGATGGGGGAAAAGTACGACCAGATGGAGAGAGCCAGAAAAGGTGAACTGGATGTGATAATCGGACCGCGCTCCGCACTGTTTACACCTTTTCCTAACTTAGGTATAATTATTATTGATGAAGAGCATGAGAACAGCTATAAAAGCGAATCCATGCCCAAATACCATGCAAGGGAGACCGCAATCCGCATAGCAGCCGTAAAAGGGGCAAGCGTGGTGCTTGGTTCTGCCACACCTTCTATGGAAGCTTATTACAGGGCTGCTAAGGGAGAGTATAAGTTATATAAGCTGAATGAAAGATTGACCGGCGGTCATCTGCCCAAAGTATATACTATAGACTTAAGGGAAGAGTTAAAAGAAGGAAATCGTTCGATTTTTAGCAGAAAATTAAAAGAATTGATAGAAATGCGACTTTTTTCTGGGGAACAGACTATGTTGTTCCTAAACCGGAGAGGTTATGCGGGATTTATCTCGTGCCGCGCCTGTGGTTTTGTAATGAAATGTCCACATTGCGACGTTTCTCTATCGGAACACAGAAACGGCAGGCTGGTCTGCCACTACTGCGGTTATGAAGTAATGAAGCCTGAAAAATGCCCGGAGTGCGGATCTAAGTATCTGATGGGCTTTCGGGCAGGAACCGAGCAGATAGAAGAGGCTGTCCATAAGGAGTTTCCGACTGCTAGAGTACTCAGGATGGATGCCGATTCCACAAGGAGCAAGGAGAGCTATGAAAAGATACTCTCTGCTTTTGCGGACGGCAAGGCGGATATTCTGGTGGGAACTCAGATGATAGTAAAAGGTCATGATTTTCCAAATGTGACGCTGGTCGGTATTCTGGCGGCGGATCTTTCCCTGAATCAGAATGATTACCGTGCCGGTGAAAGGACTTTTCAGCTTTTGACACAGGCGGCAGGCAGGGCAGGAAGGGGAGATAAACCCGGAGAAGTTGTCATACAGACATACCAGCCGGAGCATTACAGTATAGTTCATGCAGCAAGGCAGGATTACGAGAGCTTCTATGAAGAAGAGATAGTATACCGTGAACTTTTGCAATATCCGCCGGCGGCGCATATGCTTGCCGTGCTTGTAATATCAAAGGCAGAAGAAGACGGAAAATATGTCACGGATTGCTTTGCAGAATATATAAAGCAGCAAATTGATCAAGTTGATGAACTTAATAAAATAAGTAAACTTGATAAAAGTAAAGATATTGATACAAAAACATTCTATATAATAGGTCCGACACAGGCCTATGTTTCGAAAATCAACGATTTATACCGACATATCATTTATTTTAAACATACAGATTATGAGAAGCTTGTTTGGATAAAGGATATGCTTGAAACATACACTAAGGAACAGAATTTTAAATACCAGAGTATTCAGTATGATTTTGACCCGATGAATGTATATTAATAAGTGACGGAAAGGAAGAATTTAAGAAAAATGGCTATCAGAAATATTAGGGAAATCGGAGATCCGGTGCTGGAAAAAAACTGTAAGGAAGTTAAGGAGATAACTCCCCGTGTACAGGAATTGATAGATGATATGTTTGATACCTTATATGAAGCAGACGGAGTTGGTCTTGCCGCTCCGCAGGTAGGTATATTAAAGAAAATTGTGGTCATAGATACCACAGGAGACTCCCCGATTGTATTGATCAATCCGAGAGTGCTTGAAACAAGCGGGGAACAGACCGGATATGAAGGCTGTTTAAGCGTACCGGGAAAAACAGGTCAGGTGACAAGACCTAACTATGTCAAGGTACTTGCTTATGATGAAAATATGGAATCTTTTGAATTAGAAGGCACTGAACTGCTGGCAAGAGCCATTATGCATGAAATGGACCACCTGGAGGGTCATTTATACGTTGAAAAAGTGGAAGGTGAACTGCAGGATATAGAGGATGCCGAAGAGGAGTAAAGGCTGGGGTATGGCTTATATTCCGATTTTGTGGAATTAGAGAAAGGTTTGGGGTGTTGAATGAAGATAATATATATGGGAACGCCTGAGTTTGCGGTAGGCGCGCTGGAGGCTTTGATAGATGCGGGGCATCAGATTGTGTTGGTGGTCACGCAGCCGGACAAACCAAAAGGCAGGGGTAAGGAGATGCAGTTTACACCTGTTAAGGAATGTGCATTAAAGCACGATATTCCGGTCTTTCAACCTGTTAAAATTAAAACGCCGGAGGCAGTAGGGAAACTTAGGGAATATGAGGCGGATGTCTTTGTTGTGGCGGCTTTTGGACAGATTTTATCAGAAGAAATCCTCAATATGCCTAAGTATGGATGTGTGAACATACACGCTTCACTGCTTCCCAAATACCGTGGCGCCGGTCCAATACAATGGGTGATACTTAATGGTGAAAAAGTTACCGGAATTACGATAATGCAGATGGATAAAGGTATAGATAACGGAGATATCCTTATGCAGAGTACGGTGGAAATCGATGAAAAGGAAACCGGAGACAGTCTGCATGACAAACTTGCCGCAGAGGGTGCAAAGTTAATTGTAGAGGCCATATCCAAAATAGAAAAAGGCGAAATTGTACCTGTTAAACAGAATGACGAGGAATCATGCTATGCCAAAATGCTGCAAAAGTCGTTGGGCGAGGTGGACTGGAATAAAAGTGCGGTTGAAATAGAGCGTATGGTACGCGGACTTAATTCATGGCCGGGCACATATACACATTATAACGGGAAAACGTTAAAAATATGGGAATCTGAAGTGAGTCGAAGCGAGAACTCATTGCAAGATGCAGCTCCGGGAATGGTAACAGCGGTGGAGAAGGACGCATTCTATGTAAGAACCGGAGAAAAAGATTTGAAAATCACTCAAGTTCAGCTGGAAGGAAAGAAAAGGCTGCCCGTTAAAGAATTTCTTCTTGGAGTTAAGTTGAAGGTTGGAGACAGATTTGAATAATATTTATTAAGTGAATATAGATATTAATTGTTTTCAAAATGCTTTTAAGTATGAAAATTGTTTATGAGGAACTATATAGAGAAAGGAGTTAATATATGGGATATTACGGGATGTATTTTGATCCGACATACTGGTTAGTTATTATAGGTGCGATACTCTGCCTTTTTGCGCAGATGCGTGTAAGTTCGACTTTTAATAAGTTTTCCAAAGTAAGGAGCAGAAGTGGTATGACGGGGGCACAGGCGGCTCAAAGAATACTGCAGCTGTCAGGGATATATGACGTGACTGTCGAGCATATAAGAGGAAATCTTACCGATCATTATGATCCCTCACACAAAGTGCTGCGTCTTTCGGATTCCACTTACAGTTCAACATCCGTAGCGGCAATCGGTGTAGCTGCACATGAATGCGGTCATGCTCTTCAGCACCATAAAGGATACGGGCCTTTGAAATTCAGGACGGCGCTGGTGCCGGCAGCCAATATCGGCTCAAAACTGGGCATACCTCTTATTATATTAGGCGTATTCTTGGGAATGAATCAGATGCTTATCCAGATTGGAATCTGGGTATTTGCGATTGCTGTGTTGTTTCAGCTTGTTACGCTGCCAGTAGAGTTTGATGCATCAGGAAGGGCATTGGATATGCTTGGAAGTTATGGACTTATGGAAAACGATGAGACAAGAGGCTGTCGTAAGGTGCTTAGCGCGGCGGCATTAACTTATGTGGCAGCAGCAGCTTCATCCATTCTCCAGCTGCTTCGACTTATTCTTTTGTTTGGAAACCGGGGCAGAAGGGATTGAGCAAGACCAGAGGTCTATGGGCATAAACTATGAATATAAGAGAAATTATTTTGGATATACTGTTGGAACTGGAAAAAACCGATGGGTATGTGAATGTTCTGCTGGCTGATGTACTGGATAAATATGATTATCTGAGTACACAGGAAAAGGCTTTTATTAATAGAGTCACCCAGGGAACCATAGAGCGCAGGATACAGCTTGACTATGTACTTAACCGGATTTCAAAAATGCCGGTTAATAAGATGAAACCGCTTATACGACAGCTTTTAAGAATGAGCGCATATCAGCTGATGTTTATGGATGCGGTTCCGGATTCGGCAGTCTGCAATGAGGCGGTTAAGCTTGCAAAAAAAAGAAAATTTGTATCGCTTCAAGGTTATGTAAATGGAGTTTTGAGAAATCTGGCGGCTGCAATCAATGATAAGAGAATTGTTTATCCGGATGCAGATAATGGGCCGGTTGCTTATCTGTCTGTTATGTATTCCATGCCTGAGTGGCTGGTGGAGCATTTTCTTAAGTTTTATGGAAGGGATGACGCTGAGATAATCCTCAGAGCATTTCTGGAACAAAAGCCTGTCACCCTGCGACTTGAGGAAGGCTTGTCAGGGAGAGAGCAGGATAGCCTTATTAAATCCTGGGAAGAAAAAGGTGTGCTGGTAAGCAGGCATCCTTATCTGTCTTATGCAGTGAAGGTAGAAAAAATTGACGGAATCAAACATTTGAATGGCTATGAGGAAGGGCTTTTTACCGTTCAGGATGTAAGTTCTATGCTGGTGGTCGAGGCCGCGGATATTAAGCCGGGCCAGACCGTAATAGATGTCTGTGCCGCTCCGGGTGGTAAATCGCTTCATGCGGCAACCAAACTGGGCGATACAGGTAAGGTACTTTCTTTTGACCTGACGGAGGCTAAGGTTGAGAGACTTGAAGAGAACCGCAGGCGGATGAAAAAAGATAATATGGTGACGGCAGTCCGGGACGCAAGAGCAGCAGATGAAGGATTGTATGGACTTGCGGATGTGGTGTTGGCAGATGTGCCCTGTTCAGGGCTTGGCGTAATAAGTAAGAAACAGGATATTAAATATCACGTCACACCGGAATCGATAGAAGAGTTAACAGTGTTGCAAAAGGATATATTGAAAAACGTCGCAAATTATGTGAAGCTTGATGGAACGCTGATTTACAGTACTTGCACAATAAGTCCATTGGAAAATGAAGAAATGGTTGAATGGTTTTGCGACGTTTTTCCGTTTGAGCTTGAAAGTATAGATGCTTATCTTCCTAAACAACTTAGAGGTATTGAAAATAGCAGCATAGGAAATAGCAGCAATGAAAATAGTATCATAGGGAACAATGGTATGGTGCAGCTGCTTCCGGGGATTCACGATACGGATGGCTTCTTCTTTGCAAAACTTCGCAGGATTAGATAATAGTCCTGTATAAATAATAATTGATTATAATTTTGTAATGTTCGAATAAATTACAAGAAGAATAGAAATAGAAAGCATAGAAAATAACAATATATAAAATGGGAAATATAGAAAATAACAATTTAGATGCAGAAACAAAACAAGAAAGCAAAATGGATATAAAAACAGACATAAAATCCCTTACACTGCCTGAATTGCAGGAATGGGTGGTTTCAGAAGGTGAGAAGTCTTACAGGGCCAAACAGCTGTATGACTGGATTCATGTGAAGCTGGCCAGGGACTATGATGAAATGGGGAATATTCCTAAAATATTAAAAGAAAAATGTCGCAAAAATTTTGATTATATTACTCTCAGGGCCTTAAAAGTCCAGGAATCTCAAATAGATGGAACCAAAAAATTTTTGTTTGAGCTGCCGGATGGAAATCTGGTGGAAAGCGTATGGATGCGTTATAAACATGGGAATTCGGTTTGCATTTCCTCTCAGGTAGGATGCCGGATGGGTTGCAGTTTCTGTGCATCTGCTTTAAATGGCTGGGAGAGAAATCTCTCACCTTCCGAGATGCTTGAGCAGATATATGCCATCACACTTTTGACAGGAGAGAGAGTTTCCAATATTGTGATAATGGGAACAGGGGAGCCGCTTGATAATTATAACAATTTGCGACGTTTTCTGGAACTTGTTACGGATGAAAACGGCTTACATATAAGTCAGAGAAATGTTACGGTATCGACCTGCGGCATAGTACCGGTAATGCGCCGGCTTGCAGAAGAAAAACTACAGATAACCCTTGCACTTTCACTGCATGCCACCACAGACGAAAAACGTCGCAAATTAATGCCGATTGCCCGTAAATATTCTTTGGATGAACTTATGGAGGCCTGCGCATACTATTTTGAGCAGACAGGACGTCGGATTACTTTTGAATATAGTCTCATAAAAGGGGTTAATGATACGGATGAGGATGCACGGGAATTAATTTCTCTTGCAGACGGCTTAAATTGTCATATAAATCTGATTCCGGTAAATCCTATAAAAGAGCGTGATTTCAGGCAGCCTGAACGGGCGGCAGCGGAGTCGTTTAAAAATAAGCTTGAAAAAAATGGAATAAATGTTACTATAAGAAGGGAAATGG
>JAFLTG010000008.1 GCA_022510545.1 Lachnospiraceae bacterium
CGCAGGGCAGGATGCCGGATAACGTCCGGTGGAGGTGACTCCAAGGATAGTGCAACAGAAATTATACCGCCGCAGTTTTCTGCGGTAAGGGTGGAATGGCAGTGTAAGAGACTACCGCTTCTTTGGCAACAAAGAGGGCTGTGTAAACCCCATCCGAAGCAAGACCAGACAGAGAGCTACAGGCTTGCCCGGCCTGCTCTCAGGTGGGTCGCTAGAGACTGCCGGCGACGGCAGTTCCAGATAGATGATCATTCACGACATAACCCGGCTTATCGTTCTGCTTGGTGTTGACAATAACTCTCCCATATGGGGAGAGTTATTTGCTTAAAAATCCTTAAATTCATTACTGGAGGGATAGTATGAAAAACGGTATATGGTCTGGTATCAGACTGTATATTTTTTGCTATATAATGCTTATAGTGGCAGCAGTTCCTATGCAGGTCAGTGCGAGTGAGCCGGCAGTTGACATTAATATTCATAACGATGTAGAGTCGCCTCCACCAACTGATGAAAAACCGCCGCATCTGATACAGACAGTGACGGAACAGGACATTTACGAGGGTATGCTTAAGCTTGGTCTTCTGGAATGCAAAGTACTTGAAACACCTGACTGCGATATGGCATATGAGAACGTGAGAGACTGTGTTGTGAGCGTCAATATGGGGAAAGCTTATGGAAGCGGTGTAATATGGGAGATGACGCCTACGCAGATAGTGATAGTAACCAATAAACATGTACTTGAGTACTGGAGTGAATATGAAAGTTATATACATTTTCCGCAGGGATATTATATTGATGCGGGAATTCTTGGAATATCGGAAGAACATGATGTGGGATTTTTGACTGTAGATAATACTAAATTCGATTATAGTGAGCTGGAAAATTTAAGATATGTCAGAAAAGATAAGGATGTCTATAATGCGATGAAAAGCGGAGACGAGATATTTTGTCTTGGGACGGAAACAGATTCACAATCAAATGATATAACGGTAAGTCATACTGCGGAAGATGCATCGAATTATTATAAGGGCAGTATAGGGGAGATGGAACGCTATATTGATGAATTCGGGGAATATATGATATATGGGCTGGGATATGCCAAACCGGGAATGTCAGGTGGCGGAACCTTTGATGCAAGCGGCAATTTTATAGGTATGATATCGGGTGGAACTTCAAACGGGGAAACCGCAAGCATACCGCTTCCCGTTATAAATGAAGAATATAGGAAAATAAGGCGAAACGTGAGATAATATGATTAAGGTAGAAGTAAGTGAAGGAAAGCTTCCATGGATAGTCGGTACCGGAACTGTTTTGTTCGGTATATTACTGATCATCTTGTCGATGATGTATCCGGGTGGTTCCGAAACTGTCATGAAATTTTCATATTTTGTGTTTTTTTTAATTATTGTATCGGGCATACGTATGTGTCTGGTTGGCAGAAATTGGAAATTGTCGGTGGAAGATGAGTCGTTGTGTTATACTGACTGGCTTGGCAGGAAAAAGGATTTTGCGTTGAATGAAATAGCACGTTGTCAGGCGGCACTTGAAATAAAACGGGGAAGTAAGAATTATCTTAAGTTATATGATTCACAAGATGTATTGTTATGTAAACTTGATTTCAATATGATGCATATTTTTTTATTCATGCAATATCTACTGGATAATCATGTAAAGATTGAGTGCAGCGAAACATCGGATATATTATTAAAGGAAGTAATAAGTATTGTGGAAATCTCTCCGGAGGAGATAGCGGATAAGGTAAACTCTGTTTATAATGATGCAGTGAAAATGGTTAGGGAATGGTCTGAAAAAAATAAGAACTTCGGTGCGGAATGGAAGCTTGGCATTGCAACTTATAATGAATCGGATAATCTACAGGCGGGATTTTTTATTATGCTGGAAGCCTATCTGCAAAAAGACGGCAGATTTGTATTTGATAATAAGAACAGGCCGGTTGCAATATCAACTGAACTGCTTTTTGTGGACAAGGCTCTACGTAAAGATAATGAGTTAAAAGTATGTTTTCATACCGGGGCATTGGAAAAGCTGTCTGACTATCTTTCATATTATGAGAATATTTTACCGAAGAATCGTTATCATATGGATGAACTGACTTTAGATCATGAGCTGAAAGAAAGATACTTGGAAAAGTAAAAATTATGATATATAATAAAAGGTAAGTCAAAAATAGTACAAGCTGTATTGCGGAACGGAGGAGTCAATGGCTTTATTTCAGATTGGTAATGGGCAGATTACCATACAGGTGGATAGTATGGGCGCCGAATTAAAATCTATGAAAAAGACCGGCATGGAAACAGAGTATATGTGGAATGCCGATCCAAGATTCTGGAAAAGAACTTCTCCGGTGTTGTTTCCTTTGGTGGGAGCTTTACATAATGGTGAATATAAGTGTGAAGGCAAAACTTTTAGTATGGGACAGCATGGTTTTGCAAGGGATATGGAGTTTACATTAAAGAGCCAGACCAATAAGGAAATCTGGTTTTCTTTGAAATCTAATAAGGAAACATTGGAGAAGTATCCGTATGAATTTCTTTTGGAAATAGGCTATGAGCTTGATGAAAGCACTCTCATAGTAAAATGGAAAGTGAAAAATCCCTCAGATAAGGTGTTGCACTTCTCCATAGGTGGTCATCCCGCATTCCGCTGTCCGATAGCGGAGGATGCGAAACAGGGAGATTACAGACTCCGGTTTGATGCTAAAGAAAAGATTACGGCGGGAATACTTGAAGATGGCCTTATGAGTAACCGTAAAGTTGATTATGAACTTGAAAACGGATATATGTGGATTGATAAAAACTTATTTGATAATGATGCACTTGTGATAGAGGATGACCAGGCGCATGAAGTGGCATTGGTAAAACCGGACGGCAGTCACTATCTTACGGTCAGGTTTAATGCACCGCTTTTTGGAGTATGGTCTCCGCCGGGTAAAAATGCGCCGTTTGTGTGTATTGAGCCATGGTATGGCAGATGTGATGATGTAGATTATGCAGGTACCTGGGAAGAACGTAAATGGGGACAGCAGCTGCCGGCAGGAGAGAGTTTTGAAACATCTTACAGTATTGAAATATGATAGAAAGGACAGGGTGATTAAATGATACCTATAGTACAATGTATGGGACTTACCAAGACATATGGCGGTAAACTTGCATTGAATCAGATAAATCTGAATCTGGAGCCCGGTAGGATTATTGGTCTGCTTGGACCTAACGGTAGCGGCAAGACTACATTGATAAAGATTATGAATGACTTGCTGGAGCCAACAGCCGGAGAGATACTGATTGCCGGAGAAAAACCCGGAATCGATACAAAATACAGAATCTCATATCTTCCTGAGCGTACCTATCTTCATTCAGGTATGAAGGTAATTGAAATGGTGCGGTATTTCGAAGATTTTTATCCGGATTTCAGAGTGGACAGGGCGTTTGATATGCTTCACAGGCTTCAGATTCCACCCAATGAGAGACTTAAGAATCTTTCCAAAGGCACCAAGGAAAAAGTACAGCTTATTCTGGTTATGAGCAGAGATGCGCAGCTTTATATTCTGGATGAACCGATTGCAGGTGTGGATCCGGCATCCAGAGATTATATTCTCCATACAATAGTAAGTAATTATAACAGAAATGCGACAATACTGCTTTCTACACATCTGATTTCCGATGTGGAGAGTATTCTGGATGAGGTTATTTTTATAAAATACGGTAATATTATTCTGCATGCACCGGCTAATGAGATCAGACGGCGGGAGGGCAAGACCATAGACCGTTTCTTCAGGGAGGTGTTTGCATGTTAGGTAAATTAATGAAATACGAGTTTAAGGCAACATGGAAATTACTCGTTCCCATGGATATTTTTCTTATTCTTATGTCAATACTTGCATATATGACGGTTCATATGACCTTGTTTTCCTCGGAGAACGAACTTATAGAAATGACGGGAACACTGGTTCTTGCAGCATATATAATAAGTATGTTTATTATCATGATTGTGACCGTAATATACCTTATATATAGATTCTATGTATCGGTATACGGAGATGAGGGATATCTGCTGCATACTCTTCCGGTGGATAAGCACCATATCATTATTGCAAAGGTGTTTGCCGCCGTAATATGGATTGTCGGCAATTCCATATTGATATATCTCTCTGTTGCATTTCTTTTTACCAGCAGTGAAGAAGCTATGAGAGGCTTCAAGGAGGCAATGGAATTTTATGTGGATTTTATAAACAGTTACAGCAGGGTAACCGGTTTTTCGATATTTATGACAATTGTGGCATCACTTATCACAGTAATTGCCAGAATACTTAAGGTTACCGCCTGTATATCACTGGGGCAGTTATCTTCCAACCACAAAGTACTTGTGTCATTTGGTTTCTATTATGGTATTTATGTTGTTCAACGGATATTTACCATAATTTATATAATGACAATTTCTATCGTAAACAGAGCAAATGACAACAGATCATTGACATCATCACTTTTCGGAATGGGGTGGGAGTTTGCTTTGATTTCCGGATTAATATACAGTGTTATTTTCTATTTCCTAACATGGTATGTTATGGATAAAAAGTTAAATCTGGATTAAATTTAGAAAGGTAAGGCGTTAAAATGACAAAAATTGATATTGTGTCCGGTTTTCTTGGAGCCGGCAAGACTACATTGATTAAAAAACTGTTAAAAGAGGCACTTTCAGATACAAAGGTAGTTCTGATTGAAAATGAGTTTGGCGAAATCGGCATTGACGGAGGCTTTTTAAAGGAGGCCGGAATAGAGATTAAAGAGATGAATTCCGGCTGTATCTGCTGTTCGCTGGTAGGCGATTTTGCAACCTCACTGAAGGAAGTTTTGTCAACCTATACACCGGAAAGGATTGTGATCGAACCTTCGGGAGTAGGTAAGCTTTCGGATGTTATGAAGGCGGTTCAAGGAGCTATGAAGGACGAGAGTGTTGAGCTGAACAGTGCAGTTGCCGTGGTAGATGCTTGTAAGTGCAAAATGTATATTAAGAACTTCGGCGAGTTCTTTATTAATCAGATAGAGCATGCTGGAACGATTATCCTCAGCAGGACCGATAAGCTGAACGAGGAAAAGTTGTCAGCCTGTGTTGATATGATAAGAGAGCATAATGCCAAGGCTACTATTATTACGACTCCTTGGGATGAGCTTGATGGTGTGGATATTCTTCAGACTATCGAGGGGGCTAAGGATTTGGAGGCTGAGTTAATGAAAGAAGTGATGGAGCTTCATGATGAGGATGATCATCATCACCACCACGACCATGAGCATGATCATCACCACCATGATCACGACGATGAACACGATCATCACGACCACGATGATGAACATGGCCATCATCACCATGATCACGATGATGAACACGAGCACGGCCATCATCACCACCATGACGAACACGACCATCATCATGACCACGATGATGAGCACGAGCATCACCATCATGACCACGATGACGAGCACGACCATCATCATGACCATGATCATCACCACGACCATGACCACCATCACCACCACGCAGATGAAGTTTTCACAAGCTGGGGTATTGAGACTCCCGCAACATATACCAAGAGTGAAATCGCTGATAAACTGCAAGCACTTGAACATGAAGAGGAATACGGAATTGTGCTTCGTGCCAAGGGTATGGTTTCGTCGGGAGACGGAAACTGGGTTTATTTTGATTACGTTCCGGAGGAATCCGATATCAGAGACGGAAAACCTGATGTTACAGGAAAAATCTGTGTTATCGGTTCGGAATTAAAAGAAGATAAGCTGGAAGCTTTATTTAAAAAATAAGGAGTGAGTGTTATGAAACCGGTATATGTTATTAATGGTTTTCTTGAGAGTGGTAAAACCGAGTTTATTACTTACACACTGGCGCAGCCCTACTTTCAGATTCGAGGCACGACCTTGCTTATTCTGTGTGAAGAGGGTGAAATTGAATATGATGAGGAGCTGCTTAAAAAGAGCAGAACTGTATTGGAGCTCATAGAAAATGAAGAAGATTTTAACTCACAGCATCTGATTGAGATTGAGAAAAAGCATAAACCGGAACGCATTATCATTGAATATAACGGGATGTGGAACTACAAAAATATGAAACTTCCCTGGCACTGGACGGTAGAGCAGCAGGTTACTACGATTGATGCTTCTACCTTTCCTATGTATTTCACCAATATGAAATCACTGCTTGCAGAGATGCTGCGTAAGTCGGAGCTGATTATTTTTAACCGCTGCGACGGTGTAGAGGACTTAAGCAGCTATAAGAGAAATGTCAAAGCCATTAACCAGAAAGCGGAGATAGTTTTTGAGGATTCCAACGGTGAGGTCAATGAGATTATGGAAGACGATCTGCCTTATGATTTGTCCGCGCCAATCCTGGAATTAAATAACGAGGGTTATGGAATCTGGTATCTGGATTCGCTGGATCATATTGGAAGATATGAGGGTAAAACCGTGCAGTTTACGGCTATGGTACTTGTGCCTAAGACTTTTCCAAAAGGATATTTTGTACCCGGCAGGATGGCGATGACCTGCTGCGCAGATGATATGGCATTTTTGGGATTCGCATGTGAATATGACAAAACGGATACATTGACTGACAGGCAGTGGGTAAAAGTGACGGCTAAGGTATCCAAGGAGTACTTTGCGGATTATAACGGCGAGGGGCCGGTGCTGCATGCAATCAGCGTTGAACAGACTAAGAAGCCTAAGGAAGAGGTTATTAGTTT
This sequence comes from Lachnospiraceae bacterium, assembly GCA_022510545.1. GTDB lineage: Bacteria > Bacillota > Clostridia > Lachnospirales > Lachnospiraceae > UBA3282. Next base: position 6,767 of record JAFLTG010000008.1, read on the forward strand.
TGTGTGAGACGGTATTATAGATCGGAATTGTAAGTCGTATAGAAAATCAATAGTGCTATTATAAATTATAAAACCCGGATAGAGCATCCTGTTTTAGGATATATCCGGGTTTTTGAATTTTACTCTTTTGAGTTCCTTAATTGTAATCTGAAATTCCGTAACTGAGATTTCAGACTCAATCGTAATCCGAAATTCCGTATCTGAGATTGTAGATTTGGGCCGATAAGTAAAATATATTGCAATTAAAGTAAAATATACTTGACAAAATGTAATATTGGTGTTAATTTAAGCATAGAGGTGATGTAATGTCTAAAAATCTTGCAATAAAAGCGGCAAGGGCGCATAAGGATATGACACAGAAAGATTTAGCGGAAGCTGTCGGAGTATCCAGACAGACAATAAATGCGATTGAAAAGGGAGAATATAATCCGACAATCAAGCTCTGCAGAGCCATATGCCGCGTACTTAACAGAACTCTTGACGAATTATTCTGGGAGGATGATAATGATGAAGAAGTCAGTGAATAGTAAAACAGTGCATACTAAAGCACTACATAAATTAAAGAATAATTTAGATGAAATGCAGGAACAAAAAATGCTTAAGATTGAACATAACGGATGCTGGCTGGCATTCTGGGGGTTGTTTGCGTCAATGATAATACAGTCATTAGCATATGGAAGGCTGGATTGGAAGTATCTTGCCGGTGAATGGATTGTTTTTATGTGTCTGGCACTTTATATTGGCATTGATTGTATAAGAAACGGACTATGGGATAGAAGATTTTCACCCACACCCGCTGTAAATTTAATTGCAAGTCTCCTGGCCGGAGTTGTGCTCGGAGTTTTCAATTTTGCATTATCTTATTTAATGTATAATGAGCTATATGACGCAGCAATCGTAGGAATAGTCCTAGGCCTGTGCGGCTTTGGATTTTGCTTTATGGCGCTTACATTTTGTGTATCCATATATAAAAAGCGTGTGAAAAGTCTGGAAAAAGAAGATGATAAGGAGACTTAACCTTATGAATGAAAATAGAATCATGGCTGACAATCTGGTAAAAACCTTTACCAGAAATGAAAAGAAAAATAAAAAAATCGATATCAATGCAGTGGACGGAATTTCGTTAACAATTGGACGGGGAGAAATAGTTGGAATCCTTGGGCCAAACGGGGCCGGAAAGACCACACTTTTGCGCATGATGTCCAAACTTATGAAGCCGACAAGCGGAATGGTCAATATACGGATAGGTAATAAAGAGATTACGGATGATATAGAGATAAAAAAGCATATTGGCTACCTTTCCAATAATACAAAGCTCTACGGCAGATTTTCCACAGGGGAATTCCTAAGGATGCTGGGTGTGATGTATGGCATGGAGAAGGATGTTGTGGAAAAGAAGATAGATGAAATCAGTGAGATACTTTCAATGAATGATTTTATAGATAACCGGATTGAAAAACTCTCTACCGGTCAGACTCAGCGTGCGTCCATTGCCAGGTGCCTTATACACGACCCCGAGGTCTATATTTTTGACGAGCCGACGCTTGGGCTGGATATACTTAGCAGCGCCGCGATTATTGATTTTATGAAAAAAGAGCGTGAGGCCGGAAAGACCATACTGTATTCAACCCACTATATGGAGGAGGCGGAGTATCTTTGTGACAGGATCATTATGATACATCAGGGCAAAATCATAAGTGAGGGAACACCTGAGGAGTTGAAACAGGAGATTGGCAAAGATAATCTGCGGGAAGTTTTTGCAGAATTGATTGTAAAGGAGGGCATGGCAGATGAACACTAAGATTATACAAACCTTGGTTAAAAAAGAAATGCTGGATGTCCTTCGAGATAAAAAAACAGTTGTTATGATGCTGGTCGTACCTGTAATTCTTTATCCTCTTATTTTCATAGGAGCAATGCAGGTAATGGCAATGGTTTCATCCGGTATGGCAACGCAGAACTACAGAATTGCCATAGAGGCGGAGGATAACGGTGCTTTTTTGCACAAGCTGACTGAAAATGATGATAAGTGGAGAGATAAAGGAAGCCGGACCGAAGTCGATACGGAAGATAAGTCGGATGACAATGATAACGGGAACGCTTATACAATTACAATAGTAGACGCGGCAAGCATAGATGATTATGAGGCTGCACTCGAAGCCGAAGAACTTGATGTATACATCCGCGGTACAATGCAGGACGGAAAGCCTAATTATGATGTTTACTATATTTCTTCCGTTACCAATTCCGCTTATGCAATGAACATAGTTATGGATGTGTTTGATGAGTATCTTGAAGAACTTACTCAGGCCAAAATTAAAGATGCCGGACTGGACATACATGAAATTCTGGAGCCTGTACTTTATAAAAATAAGGATACTGCAAGCAGTGAGCAGTCATTGGGAAGCATAATGGGCTCTGTCCTGCCGTTTATGCTGATAATAAGCCTGCTTATGGGGACTATGTATCCTGCAATTGACACAACGGCGGGAGAGCGCGAAAGGGGAACACTGGAAACGATTCTGACACTTCCGGTGACCAACAGACAGCTCATAGTTTCTAAGTTTATAACGGTTGCGGTAATCGGTATGATATCCGCACTGCTAAATATTATTTCAATGGGCGGGATTGCCTTTTATATGTATAAGATTATGGATATGCAGACAGATACGGCAGGCTTTGATATGGCCAAATTTTATCCGGCAATTTTGGTAGGAATTCTGGCAATTTTTGCATTCTCTCTTTTTATAAGCGCGGTTACTATGTGTGTGACATCATTTGCAAAAAGCTATAAGGAAGCTAATAATTATATAACCCCACTGACTTTAGTAGTTATGTTTACAGGCTATATCGGCTTCATTCCGAATATAGAGCTGACACAGACGATGGCAATGATACCGGTGGCAAACATATGTTTGCTCATTAAAAATATATTGATTTTTAAAATCGACTATGCAATAATTGCGGTTGTGCTTATAAGCAATATTGCCTATGCCGTATTTGCGATATTATTCTTAAGTAAGATTTATGATAGCGAATCAATACTGTTTAACGATGGAAAAGGTGGACTGCAGCTTTTTGAAAAACGTGAAAATCTGAAAAAAGGCGGTGTGCCTGCCGTATCCGATGTCTGGTTCGTGGTTGCTCTTACTATCGTACTGGTGCTTTATGCAGGAAGCATGCTCCAGCTTAAATTCGGGCTTTGGGGTGTGTTTGGAACCCAGCTTATTTTGCTGCTTGTGCCCCTTGCGGTTGTACTTTATACAAAAAAGGACATCTGTCTGACATATGGCTTTCATAAGACCGGAATCAGGAGCTTTCTGGGAGCGTTTTTCGTTATACTCGGAATGTATCCTATAAATATAGTATTATCATTGATTCTGGTTTCTTTGTTCCCGCAGAGTGCTGAAAATGTAGAGCTGACTTTTTCGACAATAATGGACGGTAATGCGTTTAGCGTATTATTTGTTATAGCTCTGGCACCTGCCATCTGTGAGGAAATGCTGTTTCGTGGACTTATATACAATTCTATGAAAGCAAGATACCGCGTATCTACGGCTATTGCAATTGTAGCGGTGTTATTTGGAATCTATCACATGAGTCTGGTGAAGTTTATTCCGACAGGGCTTTTGGGACTGGTGCTGTGTTATGTGGCATATAAGAGCGGGAGCATTTATCCGTCTATGATGATGCATTTTATAAATAATGCGGTCAGTGTGGCGGTATCACTTTATCCTGAGAGGATTGAAAAGATGTTTCCGGTGTTGTATAAGGAGAGTGCGTCTGGTTTGGAGGTAGTATTGCTTGTAGTAGTTGGATGTATATTCATGGGTATTGGCTGTGTACTTCTTTTTCGAAAAGAGATGGATCAATACTGATTAATAGATTTTTTGGAATACATCTTTTGGTAATGCAAAGTCCCTTGCGCTTGTATGTAAGTTTTGTATATAAGGTACTGCTTGTGCGCTTTTTAAAAATTGCATATATTTTTCCCGGTGGTTTGGGAATGAGGGTGCGGATATCCTCTTTTAATACGCTGTTTGGTATATAATAATTATCTTTTTGTATTAGACCAAGACATGCAGTCGTTGTTCCGGTTACTTTTTCGGTATAAAGTTCTATATTAGAGCCTGTATAATTGCCAATCATTCTGGCCTTGGAGTCGATATTCATAATGACGTCCAGTATTTGAAGTTTCAACTCTGTAGTGTGGGAGTTTTTGAATGAAAAATCGTGCTCACTAAGTTTATTATTTAATGCGCGACGATAAAAGTCGTTTGCACTTAAACCACTGCGGGGAGTAACACCTGTAAAATGTAAAAAATTGTAGGAACGAAATTGTACTTCCATATAGTCTGAAAAATTATTGACATCGCGATACACAAAGGCAATGTTGTAATTTTCCAGATTTTTATGATATAGTTTGGAACATTTACTGATGATATGAATTACTTGATGTTTTGTCATAAGATTTGATTCCTTTGTAATAAGAAAGTATATAAGAAAATGCTTAAGAGCGTTGAAATGATTTAAAAGGAAGGTCCAACCGCCGTAGCCGATGACACCTTCCTTTATTGACTGATTTTTCTGTTGTCCGCCAACTGATCGGCACCCGAAGTCCGATAAGAAATTCTGGTTTTTCTGTTGCCAGCCAACTGTCCGGCACCCGAAGTCCGGAAAGAATTTCGGATTATTGTGTCAGTCCACATGACAAGCATATAGCCTATCTATAATCTATAGTATATACATCATAACGTAATTATGCAATCATTTTATAAAATTAAATTCTTAAATAAATATAAAAAATAGTGTTGTAAAATTTATAAGAGCATAAATATTAAAATATCTTAAAATATTTCAATATTTTTGTATATCTGATATAATTACCACATTGATGCTATTTTATATAAGTAAATATTTCGCTTATAAGCAAAGCATAGTAAAACAATGCTATTACGGAGGCAAATATGCCCTTAACCAGTGAAAAAGACCTGCAACAGCTAAAAAACCGCATACTGGAGCTTGCCGATAAATCCTACACCCGTAGCGTCTACACCTACACTCCCTTTTTAGGCTTATCAGAGCAGCAGGTTTTCCACGCGGTTGAAAGGGAAGTCTCATATGCCGGCTATGAAATGAACGGTGGTTCGCCTATATGCGAACGTAAAATCATACGCTTTGGCAGCCCGGATAATCTTGGCTATGACGAGCCGTTTCCAATCACACACATAGAACTACGCCCTGCAACTCCCAAATTTGCCGAACATCTTACCCACAGGGATTTTCTTGGTGCATTAATGAACCTTGGGATTGAGCGCAGTACAATAGGAGATATTTTTGTTAGGAACAAAGAACAGGGAGCCCTCCTGTTTTGCCATGAAAATATAGCTGAATACATTATCGATAATCTGAATCAGGTTAAGCACACTAACATAAAATGCGATATTCCGAAAGGAGAGGCTGTGCTTGAAATGCCGGAACCGAGAACTGTTTCAGTGACAGTGGCTTCAGAGCGAATTGACGCAGTTGTCGCTAAGCTATATAATATGTCAAGAAACAGCAGTCAGGATCTGTTTCGTGCCGGTAAAATTTTTGTAAACGGAATCCTTGTAGAAAATACCAGCTATCAGCTAAAGAAAGATGATGCCGTAACGGTAAGAGGATATGGAAAGTTTTTGTACTATGGGCCAAGCGGTGTCAGTAAAAAGGGAAAAGACAGGGTAGAGGCAGGCATATTTGGATAACTGCTTAAACAGTAAATAATATAGGGGACTGTTTGAGCATAATATACGATAGAGAAGGATAGCAAGATGCACATTTATAGTATGATTCAATGGCTTTTTATATTTTACACATACTGCTTCTTAGGTTGGTGTTTTGAATCTGCCAATGTTTCTATCAGGAGCAGACAGTTTATCAACCGTGGCTTTATAAGAGGGCCCTTTCTGCCTTTATACGGAAGCGGAGCCACTATGATGTATATAGTTTCCCTTCCGTTTCAAGACCATGTTATTTTGACCTATATTGCAGGCTGCATAGGCGCAACGGCGCTTGAATTTGTGGTCGGAGTTATTATGGATACTCTGTTTGATGTAAGATACTGGGATTACTCCAAAAGAAAATTTAATTATAAGGGACATATCTGTCTCCGCTCAACAATCGTCTGGGGCTTTCTTACAATATTTATGACCAAAGTCATACATCAACCGATAGAAGCTTTTATGCTGTCAATACCGCCCAATATATTGGGTTATATTACATTTATACTGACAGTATATATTGCGGGGGATTTCGCACTGTCCTTTAAGGCTGCTCTGGATCTTAGAGATGTTCTTGCCAAGATGCAGAGAGTTAAGGAGGAAATGGAAAGGATGCAGAGAAGGCTGGATGTAATTATTGCTATAAATAATGAAGGGCTCCGGGATGAAATAGCGGAGCTGCGGGCACGTTATAATCTTTATATGGAGAACCGGAAGAACTACAAGGAAATGCTTGACTTTTATAAGCGTGACATGATAATCAACAACCCTGACATGGTGTCAAACAGATTCAAGGTTACATTTGAGGAATTAAAAAATGTAGTAAGGGAAAAGATAAGTAGATAGCACTGTTTTACTCATCTTTCGATAAATCTATATATTTTACCTTGCGGTATCTTACAGGCTGAAGCTGTTTGTTATTCTTAAGTTCAAACGCTCTTGCATTACTCCTTACAAATGCAAGGAATCTATTATAGAACCAGAAGGAATATACCAAAACATTATTTACTTTTCCAAGTTTTTGTTTGGTTGTAAAGAAATAGTGAGTTCCGTCAGCCTTAGTTGGTTGTCCTTCTTTTACATATTGTATGAGCTCACTCTCATTTGCGACGTTTTTCTCCAGTATTGTGTAACCACAGCCTATACAATCTTCTTTATGCGAATCGCTGCCGCCAAATTCGGGAAGGTTATATTTTTTGGCGAGTTCTTTTGCGTCGGAATTGGAGTAATCGTCTTCGCAGGCATTGTAGGTCTCTATGAAATCAAATCTTTTAATCAAATCTTCTTTTAGTTTTTTCCCAATTCGTGTGTTAAAAGTGCTTAAGAATTTTTCTCCGCATGGATGGGCAGGCCCCAGTATTCCGCCATAGTGATGCACTATCTCAATCAAAAGTCCCACAGGAAGACCACGCAGCTCCATAATCTTTGGGAGGACGTCGGTTGGAAGAATCACAATGATATGTCCGGCATTTAACGTATCGTACTCAATTCCGCAAAGTACGGTAAAATCCTCCGGTTTATTTTCCAGATTTTTATAATAACGGCAAGCCTTATAGGAATTATGATCTGTAATCAGCATTCCGTTAAAACCACGTTCCTTAAGTAATTCAATATTATTAAGGAGAGCAACTTTTCCGTCAGGTGACCCCTCTTTGGTGTGACAGTGCATGTCTATTTTCATCAAAAGAATCCTGCCTTTCTTAGACTTATGTTTATGATACCATATTTTCTAAAAAAATAGTATTGACAATTTGTAACAGATAGATTATGTTAGAATAAGTTATAATGTAAGAATTTAATAAAATTAAACCTGTGAGAAAGAGTAGTAAGTATAGGTGAGCCGTCACAGAGAGCTGCCGGGGGTGGAAGGCAGTATGGTGCTTATACCGAATGGACTTTTGAGGCCGGGCTGAAACATCAGTAGGTACCGGCGGGAACCGTACCCGTTATCAAGGCGGCATATATGGTGAGTATATGGTAAAAGGTGGACTTAAGGCAGATATTGTCTTGTCAATTTGAGTGGTACCGCGATAATAATTTAGTTTATTACCGTCTCAGGCATTGGCTTGGGACGGTTTTTTGATTATTTAAAAACAGGAGGAAATATTATGAAAAAGAAAACTTTAGCACTTTTATTAACGGCAGCAACTATGGCTGCGACACTTGCAGGCTGCGGATCTAATGCAGCAGACGGAAATTCGTCAAATAATACACAGACAGAGGCTAACACAGCAGACAACAGCACACAGGCTGATGCAGGCTCACAGGCGGATAATCAGGATACTGCTTCTACAGGAGGCGAAGAGCAGCCGGTAGGCGGAGACCATGATAGTGCAAGCTACAAAGTTGGTATCGTACAGTATGTAGATGATGCTTCCTTGAACCAGATTGTGGCTGCAGTTCAGGCGCAGCTGGATGCAAAGGGCGCTGAGCTTGGAATAGAGTTTGATTATGCGGATTATACCTATAACGGTCAGGCTGATTCCACAGTTATGAACCAGATTGCTACAGATCTTATTGCTTCCGATGTTGATATTATTGTTCCGGTGGCAACACCAACTGCTATGGTAATGCAGAATGCAACGGCGGAGAACCCAAGGGATGACGGAAGTTTGATTCCGGTAGTATTCTCGGCTGTATCTGACCCTGTAGGAGCAGGTCTTGTGGATAACATGGCCGCACCCGGGTCTAACATAACAGGAACATCAGATATGCTTGATACCAATGCAATTTTTGATTTAATGCTTGCAGCTAATCCGGATATTTCAAAAGTAGGACTTCTTTATGATAAAAGTCAGGATTCCTCAACTGCAGCCATTGCGGATGCAAAGGATTACTGTGAGGACAAAGGAATAGAGGTAGTTGAAAAGACTGGTACCAACAACGGTGAAATCTCACTTGCTGCAGATGCACTGGTTGCCGCAGGAGTTGATGCAATTTTTACACCCACCGATAATAATGTAATGACAGCAGAGCTTGCAATCTATGAAAAATTCATAGATGCAAAAGTTCCCCACTATGCCGGAGCCGATTCCTTTGCACTTAACGGAGCTTTTATGGGCTATGGCGTAAACTATGAAGAACTTGGAACTGCCACTGCAGATATGGTAGTGGAAATACTGGTAAACGGTGCAGACCCGGCTTCTACGGCAGTTGTAACTCAGGATAACGGTATTGCAACGGTAAATACCGAGACCGCTGAAGCTATTGGCTTGGATTACAGTATGTTTGCGGATATGTGTTCAAAATTAGTTGAAATTCAGACTGCTGAGGAGTTTCAATAAGAGTGAGGGATTAAATGAGTTCTATATTTACACTGTCAATTTTACAAAGCGCACTGGAACTTGGCTGTATTTATTCGCTGGTTGCGCTGGCATTGTTTATATCTTTTAGCATATTAAATATTGCGGACTTATCCACCGACGGCTGCTTCACCTTGGGGTGTGCGGTTGGTGCAATGGTCACGATATCAGGACATCCGTTTTTTGCGCTTTTTGCGGCTATGGGAGCGGGGATATGTTCAGGCTTTGTTACGGCATTTTTACAGACCAGAATGGGAGTACCTTCCATTCTGGCCGGTATAATAGTCAATACAGGACTGTATACGGTCAATATAGCGGTTATGGGCTTTTCATCCAATGTCAATCTTTTTGCCTGTGACACGATTTTCAGCTTGGCAAAAGAAAAGATATCGGCATCATGGTACAATAGCTGGTATAAATTTTTGATCGTGTTTGTAATCGTACTTATTATAGGGATACTGCTGGCCTGGTTTTTAAATACAAGGCTTGGTTTATCCATTCGTGCCACAGGCGATAATGAATATATGGTGCGCGCATCAAGTATTAATCCCCTTTTTATGATTACGGTAGGACTTTGTGTGGCAAATGCACTGACAGCGCTTTCAGGAGCGATTCTTGGACAGTATCAGAAATCCTGCGATATTAATCTGGGAACCGGTATGGTGACAATCGCGCTTGCAAGCCTGATCATAGGTGAAACTCTCATCGGAAAAGGCAGTGTGCTTAGAAAAGTAATTGGTGTCGTGCTTGGAAGCTGTCTTTACCGCTTTATAGTGGCATTGGCACTTAGAATGAATGTACCGGCGGAGGCACTGAAACTGGTTTCCGCAATTATCGTTGCAGTAGCGATAGCCTTCCCCTACTTAAAGGATAAAGCTTATTTTTACAAACAAAAAAATACGATAATCCGTGCAAACAAAAAAGGGGGTGAAGTTGATGCTGACAATTAAGAATGTCTCCAAAACATTTAATCCGGGTACGGTAAATGAAAAAAAGGCGCTTGATAAGGTGAACCTTAAACTTGAAGATGGTGATTTTGCAACGATTGTAGGCAGCAACGGAGCAGGGAAATCCACCCTTTTTAATGCGATTACGGGTAATTTTTATGTGGATGAAGGACAGATTATATTAGATGGTGAAAATATTACCTACAAGAAAGAATATCTAAGAAGTAAGGTAATAGGACATCTTTTTCAGGACCCGCTTAAAGGTACCGCACCGCATATGACAATTGAGGAAAATATGGCGCTTGCGTATCTTAGGGCATCTACTGCAAGGCATGCATATTTCAGTCGGATAAACAGTAAGGAAAAGCAGAAGTTCAGGGAACAGCTGTCCTTATTGAATATGGGGCTGGAGAATAGGATGAAACAGCCGGTGGGACTGCTTTCCGGCGGTCAGAGACAGGCGCTTACACTGCTTATGGCAACTATGGTGACGCCTAAAATACTTCTGCTTGACGAGCATACTGCGGCACTTGACCCGGCAACGGCGGCCAAGGTGTTGGAGCTGACTAAAGAGATTATTGCCAAGAGGAAGATTACCTGTCTGATGGTTACACACAATATGCATCAGGCGCTTGAGATGGGAAACAGGACTCTTATGATGGATGGCGGAAATATAGTGCTGGATGTCAAAGGAGAAGAAAGAGAGCAGCTGACGATAGATGACCTGCTTAAGCAGTTTCAGATATGTGCGGGCAGACAGCTTGATAATGACAGGATATTGTTGTCTAGATAGAGTTGAACGAGGGGTTTTACTATGGTTACTCTGTATGGAAAGAGCGTATTTAAGGATATCTGCATAGGAAAGATTCATTATTATGACCAGGATGAGCCAAGGATAGAGCGGTACAATACAGATAATCCCGAAAAAGAAATAGAACTTTATAGAGAGGCAAATAAAAAGGCGGTTTCACAGCTAAAATCATTGTATGACAAGGCTTTAGCGGATATCGGTGCAGAAAACGCCGCTATTTTTGACGCACACCGGATGATACTTGAGGATGGTGAGTTCATAAAGTCTGTAGAGAAAATGATAGCTGATGAAAAGATTAATGCCGCATATGCGGTATGGCAGACCGGGAAAAAGTTTGCCGGGATGTTTCAGGAAATGGACAGCAGCTATATGAAAGAGCGTGCCTCGGATATAGAGGACGTATCAGGGAGAGTAATAAGGCTGATTTCTGATAAAGATAAAGCCGGTCAGGATATAAACGATGCAGATAAATTAATAAAGCTGGACGAACCCGCCATATTGGCGGCCAGAAACCTTACTCCGTCCGATACGATTCGTTTTCCCGGAGACAAGCTTCTTGGGTTTATGCTGGAACAGGGTTCACCGGATTCTCACACATCTATTCTGGCAAAAAGTATGGCAATTCCTGCAATTGTTTCAATTGAAAGCATTGAAGGGCTTAAACCGTATGATGGACATACGGCTATTCTGGATGGTGAAAACGGAGTGGCTTATATAGATCCTGATGAAGAAATGTATTCGGAATACCGTGAAAAAATTAATAAAATACAAAAACGAAAGAAGGAACTGAATACTTTAAAAGGTAAAGAAAGCATAACTCTCGATGGAAAAAAGATACGTCTGTATGCAAATGTCGGAAATTTGCGGGATGTTGAAGCCGCTATTATGAATGATGCAGAGGGCATAGGACTTTTCAGAAGCGAGTTCTTATATCTTGAGAATAACGATTTTCCCACAGAAGAACATCAATTTAATGTATACAGACAGGTTCTTGAAAAAATGGGTGATAAAAAGGTTATTATCAGGACACTGGATATAGGAGCGGATAAGAAAGCCGATTATTTCAGGCTGGAAGATGAAGAAAACCCGGCGCTTGGGTATAGGGCTGTCAGAATATGTATAAGCAGACCGGAAATTCTTAAAACACAGCTTAGAGCGTTATACAGAGCAGGAATATACGGAAATCTGTCAATATTGATACCGATGATAATTGCACCGGAAGAAATCCTGATGGTCAGGGAAATAGCGGGACAGGTTAAAAGTGAGCTTAAGCAGGAAGGAATAGCCTATAAAGAAGAGGTAGAGATAGGTGTTATGATAGAAACCCCGGCAGCAGCGCTTATAAGCGATAAACTGGCTAAGGAAGCGGATTTTTTCAGCATCGGAACTAACGATTTGAGTCAGTATACACTGGCGATAGACAGACAGAACCGAAATGTTCAGCCTTTTTTTAATCCTCATCATGATGCAATATTTAAACTTATAGAGATGTCTGCGGAAGCTATCCATAAGGAAGGTAAGTGGATAGGCGTCTGTGGAGAGCTTGGTGCGGATACCGAGGTTACGGAAAGACTGATAAAAATGGGAATTGATGAGCTTAGCGTATCGCCAGGTGTACTTCTAGAGATTCGGGAAAAAATCAGAGAAAGCTCAAGTGGAGAATCTTGATTTAATGGGAAATGTTTAATTTAAAGAAGTAAACGATGAGCATTAATATTTGGTATCAAGGTTTTTTTAGGAGAGAAATTCGTATGGAACAGATTACAATATTTGATTCTATGCCGGACAATTCAGGAAAAATGATTCCACTGGCAAGTCGCCTTCGCCCGCAGAAACTTGAAGACTTCATTGGACAGGAGCATTTGCTCGGGCAGGGAAAGATGCTAAGGCAGCTTATAGAGAAGGATCAGATTTCCTCAATGATATTCTGGGGACCTCCGGGAGTCGGCAAGACAACGCTGGCAGGGATTATCGCTGAAAGAACTAAGGCAGATTTTATAAACTTCAGCGCAGTAACAAGCGGAATCAAGGAAATAAAGGAAGTTATGAATCAGGCTGATTTAAGCCGCAGGATGGGTGTCAGGACTGTGCTTTTTGTAGACGAAATACATCGCTTTAATAAGGCACAGCAGGACGCCTTTTTGCCTTTTGTGGAAAAGGGCAGCATTCTCCTTATCGGAGCAACCACGGAAAATCCTTCATTTGAGATTAATGCGGCACTTCTTTCAAGGTGCAAAGTATTCGTACTCAAAGCATTGGAGGAAAATGACCTTATACACCTTCTACACAACGCACTGCAGAATCCGGCAGGTTTTGCAGGTCAAAGGATAGAGATAAAAGAGGAACAGCTAAAGGCAATCGCCGTTTTTGCAAACGGTGATGCCAGAATGGCGTTAAATACTCTGGAAATGGCGGTTCTAAACGGCGAAATTACGCCGGAAGGCAGTATTGTCGTCACAGATGAGGGACTTTCCCAGTGTATTAACCGCAAATCGCTTATGTATGATAAGGCGGGAGAAGAGCATTATAACATTATCTCAGCCCTGCACAAATCTATGCGCAACAGCGACCCTGATGCCGCAATATACTGGATGTGCCGTATGCTGGAAGGCGGCGAAAATCCGCTTTATATCGCAAGAAGACTCATACGTTTTGCCAGTGAGGATATAGGCATGGCGGACAGCAATGCGTTGACTGTTGCGGTCAATGCATATCAGGCCTGTCATTTTCTAGGGATGCCGGAATGTGACGTGCATTTGACGCATGCAGTGACTTATCTTGCAATGGCGCCTAAGTCCAATGCACTTTATATGGCGTGCGAGAGATGTAAGGATGATGTTATGAATAAGGTTGCGGAACCGGTGCCGCTGCAGCTAAGGAATGCACCTACCAAGCTGATGAAGGAGTTGGATTATGGTGCCGGGTATCAGTATGCACATAATACGGAAGAGAAGATTACTGATATGGAGTGTTTTCCGGAGTCGATGCGTGGAACAAGATATTATTTCCCGACCGGGCAGGGGGATGAGGCTGAGGTTCGGGATAGGCTGGATGAGATTTTGGAATGGAAGAGGGGAGAACGAGAAGAGTGAAAAATGTGGCGCATTATCATAAGCTTGCAATCCAAGAGAATTTTTTTACGCCAATCTTCTTTTGTCCACTGATATGGTTCAGTTGGTTCGGGCACAAAATCTAAATTAATTTTGCTCATCTTTAATCTCCCCTCCTATGTATTTACTTATGATTTTTTAAACGTTCAAGTTCTGCAGTAAGTTGCTTTATGGTGAAATCTTTTTCAGTGAGAGCTTCATCTTTTTGGGCAATAACCCCATCCATTTCAGCGATAACCTCATCCTTTTCCGCAATAATTCTATCCTTCTCCTCATTGCTGCGCTGGTAGTTGCGGATATCTTGCTGGTGTTCTATACTATCCTGACTGATTTTACGAACCCAATAGTCGGAATTCATATTATAAATAGTCTCAGATGCCTCATTTAAATACTCGTTATTAGCAGAAATCATCTTCAGTTCCTCCCACGTTTTAGCTTTGAAAAGACTAGCCCATTTGTCTATATTGTGCGCTTTGTCTTCTTCTGTAGCCAAGTCTATTCGAGATAAGTTTACCACACTAAGGGTCATCTTGTCACTATAAACATGATGATTATTAACATTAATTAGTTTATAAGTTGCATAAAATTCCGGATATTCTTTGAAAAGAGTATAGTCTAAAAAGCCTATATGTATGACGGGTTTTAGGTTAATATAATCTTCACCGTGATTAAGTTGGTCAACGGAACGGCATAAATAGGTGATTGAACGTTCCGGCCAGTTGAGCTCATTTGAAACCTGCATTTCCAGATTGATAAAGGTATTGTTGTTAAGGGTTACATTGATGTCGAGACGGATTTCTTTGTTTGTAATGGACTTACCTAAAGGGATGGGATTGGTAATTTCGACTGAACGGACTTCAGATTCTTTAAGGTGAAGGAGGGAACAGATAAGACCGCGTAGGACTTTGTTGTTGGATTGTAGGACTGCACGAAACATATAGTCATTGGTCATTCCATATTGGATTTCACCGTGGGCGGTTTTAAAAGATGTTTTTAAGTCTGGTGGATTGACAGGTTTTGAGACCCGTTGAGTATTTTTGTTTTTGTTCATAGATGTGTTTTCCTTTCTTAATAAGACAGGAATCCTAGTTCCTGAATAGAATAATTAGAATCCTAAGCGGATGTGTTCCGTAGGATAACGAAGTGTTGTTCATAATATATCATATGGAAGAGGTTTGATGCAATATTTTATTTTAAAATAATTCAGTCATAACTTGGACAACATTTCATATATTGAGATAAGGGGGCGAGGGAGATGCAGAAAGAAGAAATCCTACATATTTTTCCGGACTTCATGCGCTCCGCCTGGGAAAAAGTGGCCAAGCGGGCAGACGACTTGCAGGAAATCCGCCTGCGGGTCAACCAGCCTGTTACAGTACTTATGAATAACAGAGAATGGTTTCTTAAAGAGAGCGGAGATGTGAGCGAAGAAGTGGCGGAAGCGATGATAAGCAGCGAAAAGGAACTGGAAGCGGTACTTACGCATGTGTGTCATTATTCAATTTATGCTTTTGCGGATGAAATCAGACAGGGATTTATGACAATTCCGGGCGGACACAGAATCGGGCTGTGCGGGCAGGTTATTTTGGAAGAACACAATCGGATAAGAAATATAAAATACATACGTTATTTAAATATCCGCATTGCCCATGAGGTCAAAGGAGTATCCGATAAGGCGCTTCCCTTCCTGTATGATAACGGGGAAATTCTAAATACACTTATAATTTCACCTCCGGGCTGCGGCAAGACAACTATGCTGCGTGATCTGGTACGTAACTTTTCCGAAGGGAATTCCTATGGCAAAGGCCGTAATGTGGGAGTGGTGGATGAAAGGTCGGAGATTGCGGGCAGTTATCTGGGGGTGCCGCAGAATGATATCGGAATACGGACCGATGTGTTGGATGCCTGTCCAAAGTGCGAGGGTATGATGATGCTTATCCGTTCGATGGCGCCTGAGGTGCTTGCGGTCGACGAGCTTGGGAGCATTCAGGATATTGAGGCAATGCATAATGCTATACGGTGCGGCTGTAAGCTGCTGGCTACAATTCACGGTTTTTCCATCGAAGAGGTAAGCGGCAAAGACTATATGAAAAATGTGATAAAAGAGCAGCTTTTTGAGCGATATATGCTGCTTGGAAAGAAAAATAACACATGTAATATTATTGGTATTTATGATAAAGAGAGGATATTATGCTCAAACTGGCAGGAATCGTCTTACTTATGATGGGGTGCATCGGTCTCGGTATCAACAGGGTGTCCGATGAGAAAAAGCGTATTATTGAACTTCGGCAGATACGGAGAATGATACTCAGAATGCAGAATGAAATGCGATACGGAAAGCGGACTTTGCCTGAAATCTGCCTGATAATGGGACAGTGTATGGAAGAGCCGTTTAAAGAAGCTTTTAATGATATTTTTGGCCGACTTGAAGAAAACGACGGAAGTATGCTTGATAATATCTGGAAAGAAAGACTTGACGAGTGTATGAGGTCTATGCCGCTTAAGGAAGAGGAAAAGGCGGTGTTGATTGACATTCCGAGGCAGCTTGGAATATTGGACGAGACTACTCAGGCGCAAAACATAGGACAATCTCTGGATATGATAGAAGAGCGCATACATCGCACTGAGTTGGAATATGAAAGTAAGAGTAAAGTAATTATGAGCATAAGCGTCATGGCAGGCTTATTTTTAACTATTATATTATTATGACACACATGAGGGGGAAGAAATGGGCATAAGTCTAATTTTTAGAATCGCAGCAGTCGGTATATTGGTTACAATGCTATGTCAGGTACTAAAACACAGCGGAAGAGACGAACAGGCATTCTTAGTAAGTCTTGCAGGTTTAATCCTGGTACTTACCTGGCTTGTACCATACATATACGACCTATTCATAATGATACAAGATCTATTTACAATTTAGCAGGAGGCAGACTGTGCATGGACATTGTTAAAATCGCGTTAATTGGACTGGCCGGAGTGCTGATTGCCATTCCAATCAAGAGCCAGAAAGCAGAATATGGAGTTTATATTGGACTAGCCGTATGCTTGCTCATACTTACATATTCCATAAATTATTTTACCGCCATACTTACCGGAATGGAGAGACTTCAGGGATTTCTCGGAGACAGCTTTCAATATCTATCGTTATTGTTTAAGGCTGTCGGTGCCGCCTACATATGCGAGTTCTGTTCGGGAATCTGCAAAGATGCCGGTTATGGAGGTGTTGCGGGACAAGTTGAGACAATGGGTAAGATGTACATCCTGTTGATTGGTATGCCGGTACTGTTTGCTCTGATGGAAAGTATTCAGGAACTGGCGGGATAGTAGGGCTGTTATGAAAAACAAAACATATGTTATTATATTATTTTTTCTAATAATTAATATAACTATGCCCCCGTTTACAGTGGAGGCATCGACAACAGACGGTATCTGGCGGGAAATGGATCTGGATGTTGCCGAAAAAACTTTGCAGGACATGTTTCCGGAGTATCATTTTGATGGGAAACAAGTGTTATCTTTAATAATGCAAGGAAAGATATTAAAGGCTGTGGGAGCGCTGGTATCAGGGATTGGAGACACTTTTATGTCACAGATAGGGGAAATCAGGGCATTGTTTGTGATGATACTTATTCTTGGTATAACGGCCGCCTTGTTTTCAAACTTTGCAGACGTTTTTCAAAGCCGGCAGGTATCCGATATTGCTTTTTACTTTATATATCTGCTGCTGATTGCCGTACTGATTAAGGTATTTGGAAATGCGGCATCTATTGTAAAAGGAATGTTAAATCAAGTTATAACTTTTATACAAGTGCTTATTCCAACGTATCTTCTGGCAGTAGGAACAGCCTCGGGTGCAGCATCGGCAGTGGCTTATAACCAACTATTTTTTATAGTAGTTTACATGATACAACAATGTTATTTGTCAATATTGATTCCACTGATTAACAGCTTTGTCCTGTTAAGTATTATAAATGGTGTATGGATGGAAGAAAAGCTGAATATGATGCTGGATCTTGCTGATAAATTCATAGGAGGCTGCATTAAAATAACACTTGGTATTATAACCGGTTTCAGTATTTTGCAGTCCATGATTTCTCCGATAGTGGATGCTCTGGAAGCTTCGGCATTAAAAAAGGCTGTTTCGGTCATTCCGGGAATAGGTAACCTGACAGAAGGAATGTTTGAAATGGTAATAGGCTCTGCCGTACTTATCAAAAACAGTATAGGAGTCTACATAACAGTTGTTATGATAATTGTCTGCGCTTTGCCGGTTCTGAAAATTTTGCTCCTGGCCGGAGTGTTGAAACTGGGTGCAGCGCTGATAGGAATTGTCAGTGACAGAAGAATGACCAACTGCGCAAACCGTGTGGGGGACGGAAGTTTAATGCTTTTGAAGTTGGCGCTTTCGGCTATTGCTCTTTTTATAATAAGTATAGCCATAGCGGCATATTCGACAAATAGGGGGATGTAATGAATGAATTTGTAAAACTGATCAGCAAAATAGGTATTTTTATGATTGCGGGTCAGGCTGTGATTCACTTTGCTCCGGAGCAGAAGTATGCAAAATATATGAAGCTCATAGTCGGCCTCGTAATATTGATTCAGTTTTTATCACCGATATATAAGCTTATAGGAGGAAGTGAAGAGGAATGGAATGCGAGGTTGTCCGGAATAGCGGAGGAATTAAATGCGGGTTTGTTTACGGATGATATGATAGCAGGTGCTTCATATGGGGAATTAATCAATGGTCAAGGATTGGGAAGCAATTCCTTGAATGCAGGCATAATATTGGGCCTGGAAAAGGAAATTAAATCCAAATTAAATAATGAGATTTCCGGTGAGGGATACTCGGTTATAAAGGTTACGGTGGATGTTAGTACATCCGATAAATCAGATATTTCTACTAAAGGTTATCTTAACAGTTATGCCAGTAATAATAACAGTAGTTATGAAACGTATAACCTCTCAATGATACGAGTCGCAGTAAGGATATTGGAAGGTTATGAAAATGCGAATGGCTCATATGAGTATTCTGATAATTGGAGTGACACTGAATTAGATGACAATAATTCAGATAGCAGTAATATTATCAAAGTAGATAAAGTATCAATTCAGAAGATTACTACAGATAATGAAGATATGCAAACTAATGGTCAACAAGAATTTAGCGGCCAACAGGAGTTAAACCACAGATTAAAGGAAAGGTTTTGTACAGTGCTTGGAATTGAGGAAGAGTATATGGAGGTGAATATATATGGAACAGTTGAATAAGCTGATAAATAAAATAACAGGTGGTAGGAAATTGCGTAAGGACCAGCTTCTTATAATGGTATTATCCGGTATATTGCTGTGCATTATTGCCCTGCCTGTTAATAATGATTCAAAACAGAAAACTTCCTCTAAAAAGTCCGATATAACGGACAATGATTATGATATAGTTGAAAAAAGCGCCAAAAGACAGGATACGCTTAGCACTACATCATATCCGGACGGAGATTATGACCTTTCCTATACGGGGTACTGGGAGGAGAAGCTGGAGCAGTCCTTAGCCTGTATTGAAGGGGCGGGAGATGTGGATGTACTTATTACATTGAAGGAGTCTGAAACACGGATTCTGGAAAAGGATATACCCATAGAGGTAAATGAAACCGCTGAAGAGGATGCAGAAGGCGGTAAGCGGACGGTCAGAGAAGTGCAGCAGGAAAGCGTCACCGTATATACTGTAAATGAAGAGGGGCAGAATGTCCCTTATGTCAGTAAAATTATACAACCTGTGGTGGAGGGAGTTGTGGTAATTGCACAAGGCGGAGATTCCGCAGTTGTAAAAGAAAATATTATTGAGACAATACAGGTATTATTTGGAATTGATGCGAATAAGATAAGAGTAGTAAAAGGGAAATCCAAATATTAATTAAAGGGGAGAATAGCTTGAAAAATATGATTAAGAAGAATCAGGTGATGATAACAGCGCTTGCAATTATGATTGCGGTAGCGGGATACCTGAATTTCGCAGGCACGAAGGTAACAGATGAGGAAATTCTGACAGTAAACGGCGTGATTGCAACAGATGATATGGGCAATCTGGCATTGTCGGATGAAGAAACCGATTACAGTGTCCTCCTGGATTTGTCGGATGAGGATATTGAACAGGCTTCAGGCGATATTTTAAGTCTGGACAGTGATGTGGAAGTAATAAGTTCGGATACATCAGATGAAGGTACTCAGATGCTTGCAGAGACAGAAACTCCGGGAGAAGCGGTATTTACAGCGTCAGCAGGAATGTCCACATTGTCCGGGGCCAAGCTGCAGAAGGAGCAGACAAGAGCTCAAAATAAGGAGACCCTTTTAGAAATCATTAACAATGCCAATATCAGCGAAACCCAGAAGCAGGAAGCAGTAAACAATATGATTTCAATGACTGATATTGCCGAGAAAGAAACTGCTGCTGAAATCCTGCTTGAAGCGAAAGGTTTTGATGATGCGGTTGTAAGCATCGACGGAGATACCGTAGATGTTGTGGTAAATACTAAAGAACTGACTGAAGCACAACGTGCGCAGATTGAGGATATTGTAATACGTAAGACAGGCGTCAGTGCAGATGCAATCGTTATAAGTACAGTAAATTCTAATTAGGGAACAGTACAAATAAGTTTGTTAGTCAGACTTTGGTGCATATTTGTAAGATTCGTGATATACTAAACTTAGGGCAGAAGCCCTAAGTTGCAAGAATCGCATGGCAATTCTTGCGAAGTTGATTACTGAATATAAGGAGGCAAAAGATGAAAAGAGTTTTTCTGATTGTATTAGATAGCTTTGGAATAGGGGAAATGGAAGATGCGGCGGACTATGGTGATAAAGGCACCAATACTCTTAAGTCCGTATCTTCCAGTTCCTATTTTTCAATGCCTAATATGGCAAAAATGGGATTATTTAATATAGACGGCGTTGAGTGTGGGGAAAAGGCAGCAAATCCCACCGCTAAGATTGCACGAATGAAGGAGGCTTCAAAAGGGAAGGATACAACCATAGGACATTGGGAAATTGCGGGAATAATTTCCAAGAAACCGCTGCCGGTATATCCTAATGGTTTCCCGGAGGATTTGCTTGAGCGTTTCAGTGAAATGACCGGCAGGGGAGTTTTGTGCAATAAACCGTATTCGGGAACCGAGGTCATTAAGGATTACGGTGATGAGCATGTACAGACCGGAAAGCTAATCGTATATACTTCTGCGGACAGTGTTTTTCAGATTGCGGCACATGAGGATGTGGTTCCGGTTGAAACTTTGTATGAATATTGTCGTATGGCAAGGGAATTATTACAGGGAGAGCATGGGGTCGGAAGAGTGATCGCCAGGCCTTTTATCGGCGAAAGCGGCAATTATACAAGAACACCAAGGAGGCATGACTTTTCGCTTAAGCCACCGGCGGTGACTATGCTGGATCAGTTATCCGCAGCAGGTAAGAGTGTTATTTCGGTTGGCAAGATTTATGATATTTTCGCAGGAGCCGGAATCACTGAATATACTTATACCAAGGGAAATGAAGAGGGAATAGAAAAGACTCTTGAATATATGGACAAGGATTTTGAAGGCTTATGCTTTGTAAATCTGGTGGATTATGATATGCTTTACGGGCATCGTAATGATATTGACGGTTATGCTAAAGCCTTGAGTTACTTTGATGCCAAACTTCCTGAAATCTGTGCTAAACTTCGTAAAGATGATATACTTATGTTAACCGCAGACCATGGCTGCGATCCGGGTTATACGGTATCAACCGACCATTCCAGAGAGCATACGCCGCTTATTATGTATGGTGATAATGTAGAACCGGGCAATGTGGGCACCAGGGATGAATTTTCTGACATTGGTGTCACAATTCTCGACTACTTTGGAATAAAACCGGAGTTTGAAGGTAAATCGATTATTACATTTTAATTACGGATATAATAATGGAGGATAAAAACGTGGGCAATCATGCAGACGAAATCAACAGAAGAAGGACTTTTGCAATTATATCACATCCGGATGCAGGTAAGACAACCCTGACAGAGAAGTTTCTATTGTACGGAGGTGCAATTAATCTTGCAGGAAGCGTCAAGGGAAAAGCAACTGCAAGGCATGCGGTATCCGACTGGATGGAAATTGAGAAAGAGAGAGGTATTTCGGTAACCTCTTCTGTACTGCAGTTTCAGTATGACGGATTCTGCATTAATATATTGGATACACCGGGACATCAGGATTTCTCAGAGGATACTTATCGAACGCTTATGGCGGCGGATTCAGCAGTCATGGTCATTGATGCCTCCAAAGGAGTAGAGGCACAGACCAGAAAACTGTTCAAGGTCTGTGTTATGCGAAAGATCCCGATTTTTACTTTTATAAATAAAATGGACAGAGATGCCAATGATACATTTGAGCTGTTAGACGATATTGAGAAAGAACTTGGAATCGCCACCTGTCCTATCAACTGGCCTATCGGTTCCGGTAAAGGCTTTAAAGGTGTATATGACAGAGAAACAAGAAGCGTAATCACTTATTCCGATACCGAAAAGGGTACCAAAGAAGGACAGACCACGATTATTCCTCTTGAAGAAGAAGACAAGCTTTTATCATATATAGGAGATGAGGCTAAGGACAAACTTACGGATGAGATAGAGCTGCTTGATGGAGCCAGTGCAGAGTATGATTTGGACAATATACGTGCAGGAGAGCTGACTCCGGTATTCTTTGGCTCTGCCCTCACTAACTTTGGTGTGGAAATATTTCTACAGCATTTTTTAAAGATGACAACGACGCCTCTGCCGCGTAAGTCGGATGTAGGACTTGTAAGTCCGGTGGAAAATGAATTTTCCGCCTTTGTGTTTAAGATTCAGGCCAATATGAACAAGGCGCACAGGGACAGGATTGCGTTTATGCGCATATGTTCGGGCAAGTATGAGTCCAGCATGGAGGTTAAGCATGTACAGGGTGGCAAGGTTATGAGGCTCTCACAGCCACAGCAGATAATGGCTGATGAGCGAAAGATATTAACGGAGGCCTATGCCGGAGATATCATAGGGGTTTTCGATCCCGGAATCTTTTCAATCGGTGATACGCTCTGTATGCCTAAGGAAGAGTTCAGGTATGAGGGCATACCGACCTTTGCACCGGAACATTTTGCAAGAGTGAGACAGCTTGACACAATGAAACGTAAGCAGTTTGTCAAAGGTATTACGCAGATTGCACAGGAAGGTGCGATTCAGATTTTCCAGGAATTCAATACAGGTATGGAAGAAATTATTGTAGGTGTTGTAGGTGTACTGCAGTTTGATGTCTTAAAATACCGGCTGGAGAATGAATATAATGTGGAAATTCGTCTGGAAAACCTGCCTTATGAGCATATACGCTGGATTGAAAATAAGGATATTGATCTGGACAGGCTTACAGGCACCTCGGATATGAAGAAAATTAAAGATTTAAAGGGTGATCCGCTGCTGTTATTTATTAATCAGTGGAGTATAGGAATGACGGTAGAACGGAATGAAGGGCTGATACTTTCTGAGTTTGGCAGAAATTAGTATGCTTTTAGTACAGAACGGCAGTCTCCAGACACCCAAAGATAGAAGGTGATTTCATGAAAAGAGTACTTTGCTTATTTATGACCATGGTAGTTTTGACGGTGGGACTTGCCTATTTGCGGGAGACAGGGGAGTTTGGCCTGCGTCCTGTGTCGGATAGTAATATGCCGGAAACCAATATAGCAGACAATGAAATAACAAGTGTTACTGAATCAAGTGTTGAAAATAAAAAAGCGGCATCTTATTCCGCATCTGAACAAACAATCCATATGCAGGAAGGCTCGGATATTGTTGTATCAAAAAAGGAAGATTTCTTAAATGAAATCGGCGAGCTGACGGATGATAACAGGAAAGTCATTAAAGAACAACAGGAAGATTGCTATGCATATAGTGTCCTAAGCGAAAACGAACAGGAACTATATATAGAAATTCTGTGGGCATTGCAGGGCTTTAATGATGACGTGAAGCTGTCAAGTATAGATAAAGATGAGGTTTCACGCATATTTCAGTGTGTGTTAAATGATCATCCTGAAATATTTTATGTGGACGGTTATAACTATACACAGTATACGCTGGGGGATATGATTAAGAAAATCACTTTTACAGGTACCTATAATATGGATGCTGAGGCTGTGGAAGTGTGCCGGAAACAGATAGATAGTTATGTAAACCAATGCCTTAGAGGACTGCCTTCCGAAGCAGATGAATATGAAACTGTAAAATATATTTATGAATATTTGATAAATCATACTGAGTATAGTGATTCTTCAGATAACGATCAAAATATATGCTCGGTGTTTATAGATGGAAAATCGGTTTGCCAGGGTTATGCCAAGGCGACACAATATCTGTTACAAAGAGCCGGCTTAAAAGCAACACTGGTATTGGGAGAGGTATCGACAGGTGAAGGTCATGCCTGGAATCTGGTGGAAATAGACGGGAATTGGTACTATGTAGACACAACCTGGGGAGATGCTTCTTATCAGACTGTTGGTAAGGGGCAGAATCATTCTGATGATAAAATACCGACGATTAACTATGACTACTTATGCGTGACTACGGAGCAGCTTAACAAAACCCATACGATAGATAATGTGGTGGAGCTTCCTTATTGTACATCAATGGATGCCAATTATTATGTAAAAGAAGGGCTTTATCTGCTCTCAGTTGATGAAGAGCAACTGTCAAATATCTTTAAAGAGGGATATGATAAGGGCAGAACCTATATTACACTTAAATGTGCTTCTGAGGAAATTTATAATGAACTGCATAAACTGCTTATCCAGGAACAAGAAATTTTTCACTATCTTGATTGCCCGGATGGAGTGGTTTCATATACAGAGAACCTGGAGCAGTACAGTATG
Source organism: Lachnospiraceae bacterium (assembly GCA_022510545.1). Taxonomy (GTDB): domain Bacteria; phylum Bacillota; class Clostridia; order Lachnospirales; family Lachnospiraceae; genus UBA3282. Next base: position 31,622 of record JAFLTG010000008.1, read on the forward strand.
AGTTTCTGGTTGTAAAGAAATACAAATTTTGGTATACTTATTCCAAATTGATATCATATAAGTACAAATATTTCAGGTTTAGGGAAAGGAAAGGTTATCTATATGGATCAGGAAACAGGTAAGAATACACTCGAATTACAGGAAGCTGATAAACTTGGGTCGGTGAAAATAGCCGATGATGTAGTTGCAATGATTGCAGCACTTGCAGCAACAGAAGTAGAAGGCGTTGCGGCTATGTCCGGAAATGTAACCAATGAACTCCTTAGTATGGTAGGCGTAAAGAATGTTGCTAAAGGTGTAAGGGTGGAAGTATTATCCAGAAAGGTAAAAATAGATTTGGCTATTATGATTGAGTATGGCTATAATATCCCTGCAACCTGCCAGCGTGTACAGAGCAGAGTTAAAAATTCAGTTGAAAATATGACCGGTTTAGATGTGACAGATGTTAATATTCGTATAGCGGGTGTTAAAGTGTCAAAAGACAAATAGGACTGATTAGGAGCTTACATGAGCAGAAGAGAATTGAGGGAACAGATTTTTAAACTGTTGTTTCGTATAGAATTTAATACATTAGAAGAAATGACCCAGCAGCAGAAGCTGTTTTTTGAGGATGATTGTGCAGCGGATGCCGGGGATACGGAATATATTTCTTCAAAATATCAGAAAATTGTGGATAAACTCGAAAATATAGACAGTATGCTGAATGAAAAGGCTGAAAACTGGGACACTGCCCGAATGGGGAAGGTGGATCTGACTATATTAAGACTTGCAGTTTATGAAATTAACTATGATGAGGATGTTCCCACAGGAGTGGCTATAAATGAAGCGGTAGAGCTTGCAAAGAAGTTCGGTCAGGATGCTTCGCCGGGCTTTATAAATGGCATTTTAGCAAAATTTGCAAAATGTTAACAACAAGTAAACCACAAATAAATAACAGGTGTTATTATGCAGAACATATATACGGTTGCACAAGTTAATTCTTATATCAAAAATATGTTCACACAGGATTTTATGCTGAACTCCATTTCTGTAAAGGGAGAAGTCAGTAATTGTAAGTACCATTCATCCGGACATATTTATTTTACATTAAAAGACTTAAAAGGTGCTATAGCCTGTGTTATGTTTGCTGGAAACCGCAGTGGACTTGCTTTTAGAATGATAGATGGGCAACAGGTAGTTGTAACCGGGTCGGTTGACGTATATGAGCGTGACGGCAAGTATCAGCTTTATGCAAGGGAAATCAAACAGGACGGAGCGGGAGCATTATACGAGCGTTTTGAACGTTTGAAAGCAGAGCTTGAAGAACGCGGGATGTTTGCAAAAGAGTACAAGCAGCCAATACCGCAATATATAAACCGACTTGGAATTGTTACGGCGGAAACCGGAGCAGCAGTCCGGGACATAATTCAGATAGCAACACGTAGAAACCCATATGTGCAGCTTATTTTATATCCTGCAATAGTTCAGGGTGATATGGCTGTTCAAAGCATAGTTAACGGAATACGGGCAATGGAACGCTTTAATGTCGATGCTATAATCGTAGGAAGAGGCGGAGGTTCAATAGAAGACCTGTGGGCCTTTAATGAGGAGGCGGTTGCTCAGGCAATTTTCGACTGTCCTATTCCGATTATTTCCGCAGTCGGACATGAAACGGATACAACAATTGCGGACTTTGTGGCTGATCTTAGGGCTCCAACACCTTCTGCGGCTGCCGAGTTAGCAGTCTATCCCATAGAACAATTGAATGATAGAATAAAAGAATATGCATACACAATGCAGCATATGTTCAGAAACCGTATAGGACAGTGCCGGAGCCGGTTAGAGCATTACCGGATGCAGATTAAATATTTAAGTCCCGTCAATCAGATCCGTGAGAAACGTACCTATGCGCTTAAACTTGAAGAAGCCCTTCAGGATGCAATGATGCGTAAGATTTCAGACAGACGTCACAGGCTTGCGCTCTATGTTGAGCAGATGAAAGGCTTATCCCCGCTTGAAAAGTTGAGTCAGGGTTATTCCTATGTATCGGATGTTCAGGGAAGAACGGTTTACAGCATAGAACAGATTAAACCGGAAGACGAGCTTAACGTTTATGTAAAAGACGGCATAATCAATGCAAAAGTCATAAACCGGCAAAAGATTTCATTGGAGGAGTCGCATGAGTAAGAAAAATGAAGAGCCCGATCTTTCATTAGAAGAGGCTTTTGAGCAGATAGAGACTGTCATAGATCAGTTGGAGGAAGAGGACATTACCTTAGAAGAGTCATTTCGCGCCTATCAGGAAGGGATGAAACTTATAAACTACTGTAACGGCAAAATAGACAAGGTTGAAAAACAGGTTCTGAAAATAAATGAAGACGGTGAACTGGATGAATTTTGACGAAGAATTAAAAACAAAAACACTTCATATGGAAGAGGTACTTAAGGCTTATCTGCCTAAGGAAGGGGGCTGCCAGAAGACCGTTATTGAAGCAATGAATTATTCGGTAATGGCGGGTGGGAAAAGACTGCGTCCCATGCTTATGGCCGAGACTTATGCAATGTTTGGCGGTAATAACTCACTTATAGAGCCGTTCATGGCAGCGATTGAAATGATACACAATTATTCGCTGGTCCATGATGACCTTCCGGCTATGGATAATGACGAATACAGACGTGGCAGGAAGACAACGCACGTGGTATATGGTGAGGGTATGGCGGTACTTGCCGGAGACGGTCTGCTGAATTACGCTTTTGAGACAGCCTGTAAGGCATTTGAATATGCAGAAAATTATGAGGAATACCGCAAAACAGCCTCTGCACTTGCTATATTAAGTAAAAAAGCCGGAATCTACGGAATGATCGGAGGACAGTGCGCGGATATTGAGGCGGAGTCCGCAGAAGAAAAAGAAAGCGTAACCGGAGAGCTTTTACTTTTTATCCATGAGCATAAGACGGCAGCACTCATACAGAGTTCAATGATGATAGGAGCCATACTTGCGGGAGCGGATAAAGAACAGATAGAAGCACTTGAAAAATGTGCTTATAACATAGGTGTTGCGTTTCAGATACAGGACGATATCCTGGATGTTACAGGCAGTGCGGAGATTCTGGGAAAGCCCATAGGCAGTGATGAAAAAAATAATAAAATAACATATGTTACTATATATGGACTGGAAAAGTCCAAAGAGCGGGTAGAACAGCTGTCAAATGAGGCAATTGACATTTTGCGGTCTTTTTCCGGAAGGAATCTTTTTTTGGAAAAATTAGTGGAGCAGTTAATTTACAGAGAAAAATAAAAGAGGAATACCAATGTTTTTGGAAAAAATAGAAAAAACCAATGACATAAAGGATATCGGAGCTGAGAATTATAATGCGCTTGCACAGGAAATAAGGCAGTTTCTGATTGAAACGATAAGCATAACAGGCGGACATCTGGGCTCTAATCTGGGAGCCGTGGAGCTGACAATGGCGCTGCACTTATTTTTGAACCTTCCGGAGGATAAGATAATCTGGGATGTGGGACACCAGTCCTATACTCACAAGATTCTTACCGGAAGAAGGGAGGGTTTTATAAACTTGCGCAAATACGGCGGAATAAGCGGATTTCCCAAGCGCAAGGAAAGCGATTGCGACTGCTTTGATACGGGACACAGCTCAACTTCGATTTCGGCAGGGCTTGGAATGGTCAAGGCAAGAGATATAAAAGGTGAAAAAAACACTATAATCTCGGTAATCGGCGACGGTTCGTTAACAGGCGGTATGGCTTATGAAGCCTTAAATAACGCCTCACGTTTAGAAACTAATTTTATAATCGTATTAAATGATAACAATATGTCAATTTCTGAAAATGTAGGCGGAGTTTCCCGATATTTAAACAGTATCAGAACCGCTGATATGTATCTGGATTTGAAAGAAGGCGTTTACAATTCCCTGCATGGTAAATCCAAATACGGTGATAAAGTAGTATCCCAGATAAGACGTGCCAAGAGCAGTTTCAAGCACTTAATAGTACCCGGAATGTTTTTTGAGGATATGGGTATTACATATTTAGGGCCGGTGGATGGTCATGATATTCCGGCTATGCTTCGTATGTTAAAAGAGGCCAGAAAAGTAAGAGGTGCGGTGCTTATTCATGCCATCACCCAGAAGGGCAGGGGCTATGCACCTGCGGAGCGCCATCCTGCAAGATTCCATGGTGCGGAGCCCTTTGATATCGAGACCGGAATACCCAGCAAACCAAGGAATAAGGCTAATTATACCGATATTTTTTCAACGGTTATGTGCAAACTTGGTCAGCGAGATGAAAATGTTGTTGCAATTACTGCGGCGATGCCCGATGGAACAGGTCTTAAAAGATTCAGGAATATGTATCCCGACCGCTTTTTTGATGTGGGAATAGCTGAGGAGCATGCAGTTACCTTTGCGGCAGGGCTTGCTGCGGGCGGACTGAAACCGATTGTGGCAGTCTATTCTTCTTTTTTACAAAGGGCTTATGACCAGATATTGCACGATGTCTGCCTTCAGGACCTTCCGGTCATATTTGCAATTGACAGGGCAGGTTTGGTGGGAAGTGATGGAGAGACCCATCAGGGGATATTTGACCTATCCTACCTTTCCTCGATTCCGAATATGCATATTATGGCGCCCAAGAATAAATGGGAACTTTCAGATATGATTAAATTCGCGGTTGCTTATTCCGCACCCTTTGCGATACGCTATCCGCGCGGTGAGGCCTTCGATGGACTTGTGGAATACAGGGAACCAATGGCTATGGGTAAGAGCGAGAGTATCTATAAAGAAAAGGATATAATGCTCCTTGCAGTCGGAAGTATGGTAAAAGTAGCCCTGGACGTGCGTGACAGGCTTAAAGAAATGGGCTATTCCTGCTCATTGACCAACGCAAGATTTGTGAAACCCATTGATGAAGAGGCAATCAGAGAAGCTTGCAATGGGCATAAATTAATAGTAACAATGGAAGAAAACGTTGCAAACGGCGGCTTTGGTGAAAGTGTCAGAGGATATGTGGATTCTTTGAATACTAATGCCAAAGTACTGTGTATTACGCTTCCGGATGAATACGTAGAGCATGGCAACGTGGAAATGTTAAAGCAGGAGACCGGAATTGACGCAGAATCAATTGTTAATACAATAACAGGTATTATTCAATGAAAGAAAGATTGGACATGCTGCTTGTAAAGCAGGGACTTGCACCTTCAAGGGAAAAAGCCAAGGCAATCATAATGGCAGGCAGCGTTTTTGTGAACGGGCAGCGGGAAGACAAGGCCGGAACCACATTTGAAGAGGACAAAGTTCATATTGAAGTAAGGGGTGAAACACCCAGATATGTGAGCAGAGGCGGTCTGAAGCTCGAAAAGGCTATGCAGGAGTTCCAAGTTGAGCTTACCGGAGCAGTCTGCATGGATATAGGTGCTTCCACCGGCGGATTTACGGACTGTATGCTGCAAAACGGGGCCCTAAAGGTCTATTCCGTGGATGTGGGGCATGGTCAGCTGGCATGGAAGCTGCGTAATGACGAGAGGGTAGTCTGTATGGAGAAGACCAATTTTCGTTACATGCAGCCTGACGATATTGAAGATAAGCTGGATTTTGCTTCAGTGGACGTTTCTTTTATTTCCCTGACCAAAATTCTCATTCCGGCAAGAAACCTGTTAAAAGAAAAGGCACATATGGTTTGCCTTATAAAACCCCAGTTTGAGGCGGGAAAAGAGAAAGTCGGGAAAAAAGGTGTAGTCAGGGAGCCGGAAATTCATGAAGAAGTTATAAAAAAAGTGCTTGTTTTTTCGGATATGATCGGATTTGAAGTAAAAGGGCTTTCATTTTCCCCGATTAAGGGACCTGAAGGAAATATTGAGTATCTGGTCTTTCTGGAAAAAAGAGAGAATATTGAGCAAACTGTTATGTCTCTTACAGAGGCTGAAGCTGAGGCACAGCTGCAAATGCTTATAGAAAGCGGAACCAAAAAAGGCATGGAAGAGACTACAAATGAACTTGTACTCAATGTTGTAGTCAAAGCTCATCAGAACTTAGATAAAAAATAAAGTTAGAAAGCATGACGCCGCTTGTTATGCAGAGGGGGTTAAGATATTATGAATAATATATTTCTTATTACAAATAAACAAAAAGACCCGTTAGGCAGCTATACCGAAAGAATCAAATCCTATCTTAGCTCGCATGGAGTTAATGTTGTATGCGATTTTTACAATGAAGTTTCAACCGCGTCCATACCGGATAACACAGACTGTGCAATTGTACTTGGCGGCGACGGTACTCTTCTTAGAGCGGCTAGAGATATGGTTAATTACGGTATTCCCTTACTTGGTATAAATCTGGGAACCCTTGGATATCTGGCAGAAATTGAGAGCAGTAATATCGAGATGGCGCTGAGTCAGCTTATGGCAGGCAATTTCACCAGAGAAGAGCGTATGATGCTTGACGGCACCGTATACAGTGCGCCTTCCGTAATTCAGGATGTTGCCCTTAATGATATTGTAATTGCCAGATGCGGTACGTTGCAAATGCTTAAATTCGATATTTACGTAAATGGACGTTTCTTAAACGGATACAGCGCAGACGGTGTAATAATAGCGACTCCCACAGGTTCGACCGGCTACAATATGTCAGCAGGCGGTCCTATAGTTGAACCTGCCGCCAACCTTATCATGCTTACACCAATCTGTCCGCATACGTTAAACACCAGGAGTATAATATTATCGCCCGAAGATGAAATTGTTATCGATATTCCGACAGTAAGAGGCGGGCTTGTACAGACCTTAGAGGTCAATTTCGACGGAACACACAATATGCCGTTAAAGACAGGGGATAAAATTGTTATAAAAAGAGCTGACAGTACAACCGGTATACTAAAGCTCAATTCCGATAGTTTTTTGGAAATACTGCGTAAGAAAATGGCGGAATAAAGGGTGAAATTAAAATTTCACCCGCGAGTTTGAGCTTACGCTCAAACATCGCAAAGATGGAGAGTATTATGTTAGTTAGTTTACATGTGAAAAATCTTGCATTAATTGATGAAACCGAAGTGTATTTTGGAAACGGTCTAAACATAATGACGGGAGAGACCGGAGCCGGTAAATCCATCATAATAGGTTCTGTAAACCTTGCCCTTGGAGCTAAAGCTGACAGAGAAATGATACGTACCGGAGCAGATTATGCTTTGGTGGAACTGGTTTTTCAGGTGGAAAAAGAAGAACAGTTGGCTAGGATACGGCAGATGGAGCTTCCGATAGAAGATGACGGCACCATAATCCTTCAAAGGAGGATAATGGCCGGTAAATCTATATGCAAAGTAGGTGGAGAGACAGTCAGCGCCAAACAGGTTAAAGCATTGGCTGAAATCCTGATAGATATACATGGTCAGCATGAACACCAGTCTCTGCTTTCTTCTGCAAAGCAACTGGAAATCTTAGACGATTATTCCGGAGAATCCTTATTTGAAAAAAAGAAGCTTCTAAAAGACTGTTATGAGCAGTATAAAGAGGTTGAAAAACAGCTGTTATCAAATGACATGGACGAGGAAACCAGAAAACGGGAAGTATCCCTTGCCGAATTCGAGGCTGCCGAAATAGAGGAAGCTAAGCTCATACCGGGAGAGGACGAAGACTTACAGAAATCTTATCAAAAGCTTATAAACGGACAAAAAATACAGGAAGCAATGTCTATATCCCACCAGATGAGCGGATACGACAACGGAGGCGCCGGAGATGCTATCGGAAGGGCGATAAAAGAAATACGCTCTATCGTTTCTTTTGACGAGGCATTGCAGGAATTTGAGAAGCAGCTGCTTGATATTGACAGCTTACTTAATGATTATAATAGGGCTGCGGCAGACTATCTTTCCGAGGCAGGCTTTGATGCCAAGCTCCTAAATCAAGTTGAAAAAAGACTGGATGTCATCAATCATCTTAAATCAAAATATGGAAATTCAATTGAAGATATCCTTGAATACTATGAAAAACTGCAGGAAAAACTGGAAATGTACCAAAATTATGATGAGTACAGGCAGAAATTGCAGCAAAAAGAAAATGAATTAAAAACAGAACTTCTTAAATTATGTGACGAGGTATCGTCAATACGCAAAAGCAGCGCCGCCAGCCTTGCCGATTCTATGAAAAAGGCATTGGTGGACTTGAATTTTATAGATGTTGAATTTGAAATAAGGCTGGATTCTTCGGAGGATAGAATCGGAGCTGACGGTTATGATAGGACAGATTTTATGATATCTACCAATCCCGGCGAAGAACTGCGTGCGTTGTCACAGGTGGCAAGCGGAGGTGAATTGTCCAGAATAATGCTTGCCCTCAAGACGGTACTTGCGGATAAAGATGAAATCGAAACTTTGATTTTTGATGAAATTGATACAGGAATAAGCGGTAAAACCGCATGGAAGGTTTCCGAAAAAATGGGAATTCTCGGGCAGAAGCATCAACTCATCTGCATTACTCATCTTCCTCAGATTGCGGCAATGGCCGACACTCACCTTCTTATCGAAAAAACGTTAAAAGATGAGCGGACTATAACGCAAATATATGAACTGGACGAAAATAAGAGTATAGAAGAACTTGCAAGAATGCTTGGAGGTGCTGAAATTACTGAGAATGTCATTAATAATGCAAAAGAGATGAAAGATTTGGCAGCAAAATCGAAGCAATATTAAATTAAAATTTTAGATTTATCACATAATAAAAAGGACATACTTATGATGTATGTTCTTTTTTTGTATGTAATTAGTCAGAAGGGAATTAATCGTAATGAGTGAATATAAAATAAAAAATTATCGCAGATTTCTGTATATATTTCTTGCTGCCACCATTGTGACGCTTATAACGGCAGTGTACATGGACTACTGGAAAAAAGTACCCTCTACAATCAAAATCCGTGCAGGGGTGGAACAGCAGTTAGATTTTCATGTACCGGCATCCGGGGAAATCTATCAAGGTGAGGCAGTGGAGAGTATTTCCACCCAGGTACAAAGCCTGCATGTAGACTTTACAAAAGGGGTCACGCTCAAGGCAAATCAAATCGATCACTATATAATGAATTTGAAGCTTTTTGGGATTTTTCCGTATAAAAGCGTAGATATTCAGGTTATTCAGGATAAAATGCTGACGCCATCAGGCCTTCCTATAGGAATATATGTAAAGACGGAGGGTGTTTTGGTTGTCGGAATAGGCGAATTTAAAAATCAAAACGGCGATACGGTTTCTCCTGCCAATTACATTCTTCAGGCGGGAGACTATATTCTTAATGTAAATGGGGAAAAAGTTGAAAATAAAAAGCAGTTCATTTCAATGGTGGAAAATTCCGAAGGCAAAGAATTGATAATGAGCATCAACCGTAATGAAGAAGTTACCGAAGTAAAAGTGAAGCCTGAGAGTAATCAAAACGGTGAATGGAAACTTGGTATATGGATCAGGGACAATGCTCAGGGCATCGGTACTTTGACATATATTGATGAAGATAACACATTTGGGGCACTTGGACATGGAATTAATGATATAGACACTTCAACGCTTATGCAGCTTGAGGAAGGAACCTTATATAAAACAGAGATTATTGGAATTACAAGAGGAAAAGACGGTTCTCCCGGAGAATTGACCGGATATATTGAATATGAGAACGATAACATTATTGGAGAGATAACCAAAAACACCCCGGAAGGAATCTTTGGTATATGCGGGGAGGAAATAGTAGCAAATAAGGTCTATGAACCAATTCCTATTGCCTTAAAACAGGAAGTGGAAACCGGACCGGCCAAAATTATCTGTTCCGTCACAGGTGAACCGAAGTTCTATGACATTGAAATTGAGGAACTCCACCTTGAAAATGACAATGTAAACAGAGGCCTGGTCATAAAAATTACGGATGAGGAACTTTTGACACTCACAGGCGGAATAATCCAAGGAATGAGCGGTTCTCCCATCATCCAGAACGGTAAGCTGGTTGGGGCGGTTACTCATGTACTTGTGCAGGATGCTGCCAGCGGATATGGCATATTTATCGAGAATATGCTGGTACAGTAACAAAAAATTTAATGCGATGCCTAAATATTCCATAGAACCCTAGCATTGTTTATAATATTACTAGCATAAAATGGAAATAGAAGGAAACTTGTTATTTCCTAAAAAATCTGTGGGAAATCTGCAGGATAATGGTGGGAAACTGTGAAATTGATTGGAGGATATTTATGGAGCAATTGAATTTAACTGTAACCAGAGATAACGAAAATGTGTATCAGATACTAAATAATCTGATGAATGGAGACAAAGAATTTCAGATTATGATAACGGTACCATCAAGCAGGAATGAGACTGATGTAGAGGAAATAAAGGCCGCTTCCAGGCCTGGTACAACACATGATCTGGAAAGAGACGTCACTAATATGATACATGAAATAGGAGTACCTGCACATATCAAAGGCTATCAATATCTGCGCGAAGCAATTATGATGTCGGTAGAGGATGTCGAAATGTTAGGTTCAATCACCAAAATCCTGTACCCTACGATTGCAGGCAAATACCAGACTACTCCCAGCAGAGTGGAGCGTGCCATAAGACACGCCATTGAAGTAGCATGGTCAAGAGGTAAAATGGAAACGCTGGATGCATTGTTCGGATACACAATCAATACCGGCAAAGGAAAGCCGACAAATTCAGAGTTTATTGCCCTCATTGCCGATAAAATACGTCTCCAGTACCGCAATTTATATTGATATATTGGAAAATAATCCTTTTATTACATCTCAAAATGAGTTATAATAAATGCAAGCCTTATGGCTTTTATTTAAGAAGAGTATTTTGGAGGGTTATTTCATATGAAGAAGATTTTATTTGTTGCATCTGAGGGTGTTCCGTTTATCAAGACCGGAGGACTGGCTGATGTTGTCGGCTCGCTGCCCAAATGTATTGATAAAAAGTTTTTTGATGTAAGAGTAATTCTTCCCAAATATACCTGTATGTCACAGAAGATGAAAGATCTGTTGCAATATAAGACACATTTTTATATGGACTTTCATTGGAGAAATGAGTATGTGGGTATTCTTGAGGCAGAGGTAGACGGAATTAAATACTATTTCGTTGATAATGAATCCTTTTTTAACGGCTTTAAGCCATATGGCGATAATGCGCTCTTTGAGATTGAAAAATATGCTTACTTCTGTAAGGCGGCGTTATCCATACTTCCGGTAATTGATTTCAAGCCCGACTTAATCCACTGCCACGACTGGCAGACAGGACTTATTCCGGTATATTTAAAGGAAAGATTCCAGGGCGGAGAGTTTTACCGCGGTATCAAGACCGTTATGACTATACATAACCTGAAATTCCAGGGTAAGTGGGGAGTGAAAGAGGTACAGGAGATTACCGGACTTCCGAACTATTTCTTTACTGCCGACAAATTAGAGGCTTACAAGGATGCCAACCTGTTAAAAGGCGGTCTGGTTTATTCGGACGCAATTACAACGGTAAGTGATACATACGCTGAAGAAATCAAGACAGCATTTTACGGTGAAGGTTTAAATGGCTTACTTTGTGCGAGAGCAAATGACCTGCGCGGTATAGTTAACGGAATTGATTATGATGAGTTCAATCCTGAAACAGATTCAAACATAGAATTCAATTATAATGCAGTGAACTTCCGCAAGGAAAAAATTAAAAATAAGCGTGCACTGCAGGCTGAGCTTGGTCTTACACAGGATGACAAGACAATGATGATAGGTATTGTTTCAAGACTGACCGGCCAAAAAGGTTTTGATTTAATAGCATATGTTATGGATGAACTTTGTAATGATAATGTACAAATTGTTGCACTTGGAACAGGTGAGGAACAGTATGAAAATATGTTCCGACATTTTGATTGGAAATATCATGGCAAAGTATCAGCCAACATTTATTATTCCGATGCGTTGTCCCATAAGATATATGCAGCAAGTGATGCATTCCTGATGCCGTCATTGTTTGAACCCTGCGGTTTAAGCCAGTTGATGTCACTTCGTTACGGAACGGTGCCGATTGTGCGTGAAACAGGCGGTCTCAAAGATACCGTTCAGCCTTATAATGAGTATGAAAGTACCGGTACAGGCTTTAGCTTTGTGAATTATAATGCACATGAGATGCTAAGTACGATTCGTTATGCTGAATCAATATATTATGATAAAAAGAGAGAATGGAATAAGATAGTTGACCGTGCTATGTCAGCAGATTTCTCATGGCACGTATCCGCTAAAAAATATCAGGAAATGTATGACTGGCTAATCGGATAGGATGGTTTAAACATGGCACAACAGAAGAAGAAAGATAGCTTTGTGCTTCAGGCCGGAATCCTTGCGGCAGCCGGCATTATTGTAAAAATAATAGGCCTGTTATACCGCAGTCCGCTGACCAGTATTATCGGTCTTGAAGGAAACGGCTATTATAGCAGTGCAATCAATATTTATACCATAATTTTATTGGTCTCTTCGTATAGCATACCCTCTGCCATTTCAAAAGTCATTGCGCAGCGCTTGGCTTATAAGGAATATCGAAATGCCCAGAGGGTATTTCAGTGCGCTCTGATTTATGTAATTGTGGTAGGCGGTATAGCCTCTTTGATCACATTTTTCGGAGCTCCTTATCTTGTAAAAGTGGATAATGCTACGCCTGTACTGCGCGTATTTGCCCCAACTATATTCTTTTCGGGACTGCTTGGGGTTCTCAGAGGGTATTTTCAGGCGCATAGAACCATGGTTCATACCTCTATTTCACAGATTCTTGAACAGATTCTCAATGCAGGAGTCAGCATACTTGCGGCATATCTGCTGATAGGGCTGGTCTCAGACGCAGACGAAACAACTAAAGCAGTATACGGAGCCTCCGGCAGTGCAATTGGTACAGGCGCCGGTGTGCTTATAGCGCTTTTATTTATGTTTGGAATGTACCGCCTCAATAAAGACATAATAGATAAAAGGATAAAAAGAGACAAGACACCTCATACCGAAAGCTATGGAGAAATTTTCAAGGTAATAATAACAACTGTTACTCCATTTATTCTGAGTACCTTCGTATATAACTGTTCAACTGTAGTAAATATGTACATTTATCAGCACATTATGATAGATGCCGCAGGGATGGACGAGTCATTGGTAGTAATACAATACGGCATTTTTGCCACACAGGCGATTTCCATAGTAAATATCCCCATAGCGATTGCCTCCGCCATGTCTTCAGCCTCCATACCCTCGATATCCGCAACTTTTGCAGTCCACAATGAAGATGAAACCCGCCACAAAGTGCGCCAGGCAACCTGGATGACCATGTTGATCGCAATTCCCTCAGCAGTAGGACTACTCGTACTCTCCAAACCGATAGTACAGTTCATATATCCACAGAAAGAAGCCCTCGATACCGCCGCCAGCATTCTGATGGTCCTGGCCGTCACCGTCATCCTTTACGGCCTTTCCACCCTCTCCAACGCAGTACTGCAAGGTATCGGAAAAGTCAATATTCCGGTAATACACTCAGTAATTGCATTAATAGTACAGATAATCATCCTTGTCCTCCTTCTGTTGTACACCAAACTGGACCTATACGCCCTGGCAGGCGCCAATATTGCCTATTCCTTTATGATGTGCATACTAAATCACGTTTCAGTCAAAAAATACTTACAATACAAAGAAGACATCATGAAAACCTACCTGAAACCATTACTTGCCGCCGTATTTATGGGCGTTGCCGCATTTGCATCCTATAATGCGATTTATTATTTTATTCAAATGAACAGAATTTCATTGTTGGCAGCAATGGGAATATCAGGTGTTATTTATTTCGTTCTTATAATAGAACTCGGAGTAGTAAACGAAGCTGAATTGAAAACGCTCCCTAAGGGAGAATTATTAGTCAGAATAGCAAAGAAAGTACATCTATTAAAATAAAAATTTAATTATAATTATAATTTTCCAATACCCAGAGGGGGAGGGACATATATTACTAAGAAAGGCCCTATGCAGACGCCGGTACTTAGCGAGGTATTTTCGAGCTTAGTACCGTTGCGTCGGAGTCGGAGCGCAAGCGTGCCTTTCATAGTAATATATGTACCTCCCCCTCGTCCGTTTGGAACGATTTTTATAACAAATGTTATTTTTAGAAATTTTGTGCATATTTCCCACATAATTCAGCCATAATATCTCTTGACCAAAAAATTAAATCAGGAGGTAACCAAATTGGCAAACTTATCAGAATTAGAATTACAGAACCTCCGCCACCTCATGGGCGGTTACGACGTAACACACTGCAAAATGAAAGAATACGCGGAAAATGCAACAGACAGCCAGGTAAAACAGTTCTTTGAAAAAGGCGCACAATCCGCAATGCAGAACAAACAACAGTTAATGCAATTCTTAAACTAAACAAAATGGAGGTAATAATATGCAGTTGCAGGAAAAAACAATGGTAGCAGATACCTTAACGGGAATCAACGGAGAGCTTATGCGTTTTGGTGAAATGATACCTCAGACAGAAAACAAAGAATTAAAGCAGACTTTAAAACAGTTCAGAAATGCCTGCGAACAGTCACAGGAAGAACTTTATCAGATAGCAAGGGAGAAATCCTACTATGTTCCGGCACAGAAGGCCACACAGGAAGAGATTAATCATGTAAAGTCATTATTTACCGAAAAAACCTTATAATAAATATTAAATCTCCCGTTAACTTTTGGAAAAAGCTAATAAAAACGGGAGATTTTACATATCTACCTATTAGGTCCAAATACATAACATATGTTCTGCATTCAAGATATCTGAATCTATAACACCTGTTCTATATTAGAGATATCCGAATCGATCACCATAGAATAATTTGTATAATATACAACAAATCCGGGTTTTGCCCCGTTGGGTTTTTTAACATCTTTTTTCTTCAGGTAATCAATTTCCACCTTTTCCTGCGCCCGGCCCTTGGAGTAATAGGCGGCAAGCCTTGCGGCCTCTTCAAAAGTAGTGTCGGGAAGCTCTTTTCCTTCCGATTTGACAATTACATGCGAACCCGGCTTTTTCTTTGCATGGAACCACCAGTCGTTGCCGGTTGCAAACTTAAATGTGAGTTCATCGTTCTGGTAGTTGTTTTTGCCGACATACATATGGAATCCGTCGGAACTGATATAGTGGAAGGGCTTACTTGTGACCTTTGCCTTTTTGCCGCCGCCTTTTCTGCGGATGTAGCCGCTTTCGATAAGCTCTTCCTTAATCTGCACCAGATCTTCTTCCTGCAGGGCAATATCCAGAGCGGTGGATATTGACTCAAGGTGCTCGATTTCTTCCTTTACTTCAATGGTAAGCTCTGAAAGCGCTTCAAAAGTACGCTTCAGTTTTCCATATTTATCGAAGTATTTCTTGGCATTCTCTGAAGGTGTCAGTGTTTCATCCAAGGGTATGGTGATATTTTCGTTGGTATAGTAATTTAGGGCTTCCATAGATTTGGCTCCGGGTTCCACATTGTAGCCGTAGGTATTAAGGAGCTCCCCGTAAATCCGATATTTATCACGTTTTTCGGTATCGCGTATCTGCTTGAGCTGAAGGTCGTATTTTTTGACATTACGCTCTAATGCTGTCTGAACGATTTTGCGCAAATCCGCTGATTTTTGACGTATTCTTGTGATAGTATTTTTTTCCTCATAATAATGTTCCAACACCTCGCTTATTGAATGAAAGCAGGTGTTATTTTTATCGGCATAAATAGTAAGCGGAATTGAAGCAAACTCAATGGGAGTATTTTTATCATATATTATATTGGGTTCAAATGAACCGCTTTTAATTTTTTCAAGGACAGAGATTAGGTTTACATAAATCTGCCTAAGAGCGGACTCATCAAGAACATTGGCAGGCATATCTCCATCTATTCCGGCACGGAAACATATCTCTTGGGCAATGATGGGTGAGAGACCGGTATATGCGTTGTATAATGCTTTGTAAGCAGGCATTGGCATGGAAGATAGTTTTGTAAAAAAATCACCTTCGGGTACCCCAAGAAGTTCCAACGGATCTGACTTGTCCTGTGTCTGCGGTATAAAGTATTCTCTGCCCGGAAGCACTTCGCGGACGGAGCTGACCATACCGGAAATATGTTTGATACTGTCTATTATCATATTATCTTCGTTACAGAAGATGATATTGCTGTGTTTGCCCATTATTTCAATAACAAGTGTTTTTTGACATATGTCACCCATTTCATTGAGGTGTTCCATACGAATTCTGATGATCCGTTCAAGTCCCGGCTGGGTAATGTTCAGGATTCTTGCATTCTGGAGATGTTTTCTAAGAAGCATGCAAAAGCCGGGAGCAGTCATAGGGCTTTGCTTGTTTTTATCGGTTAGATAAATAAGCGGAAGTGAGGCATCGGCGGATATTAACAGCCTGTACTGTGAGCTGTTATTTTTAATTGTAATAAGTAGCTCGTCAGACTCCGGCTGTGCAATTTTATATATACGCCCGCCTGTTAAATTGTCATTTAATTCTTTTACAATGTTTGCAACCGTGATTCCGTCGAATGCCATTTCTCAGATACCGAACCTTTCTGTTTATTTGTTTTATATAATAACCAATGTTATTCTAATTTTTATCATTTATTGTACCGTGATATAGATTTTACAATAAATCACTCTATTTTTCAATCTTCGTATGCTTGACTAGCTTCTTTGATTATTCTATAATAATATAGATTACGTATGAAAAATACTGCATAAGAAGAAGGTATTCCGATGATAAAGAGTATGACCGGTTTTGGCAGATGTGAAATCACCGAGGGGGACCGTAAAATTACGGTGGAGATGAAGTCTGTAAACCACAGATATATGGATGTAAATATTAAGATGCCCAAGAAGCTCAATTTTTTTGAGTCAGCGATAAGAAATGAGCTGAAAAATTATATTCAGAGGGGTAAGGTAGACATTTTCATCAGTTATGAGGACTTTACCGAATCAAATATCTGCGTAAAGTACAATAAGGAGCTTGCTTCCGAATATATGAAATATTTAGGACAGATGGCAGAGGATTTTTCACTTGATAATGATGTCAGGGTATCCAATCTCTCCAGATATCCGGAAGTTCTTAGTATGGAAGAGCAGACAATTGATGAAGAGGAACTGTGGGCGCTGCTCTCTAAAGCTTTAAAAGGCGCGGCAGAAGGCTTTGTGGAGACCAGGATTAAAGAGGGCGAGAACTTAAAAGATGACCTCATGGCCAAACTTGACGGGATGCTCATAAATGTGGATTATATCACCGAGCGCTCTCCGGAGATAATTGATGAATATAAGAAAAAGTTAAAAGATAAAGTGTCTGAACTGCTTGAAGATGCGCAGGTGGATGAGAGCAGGCTGCTTATGGAAGTAACTATTTTTGCAGATAAAGTATGCGTAGATGAGGAACTGGTACGTTTAAGAAGTCATATTGAGACGACCAGAGAAAATTTAAGGCAGGGCGGAAGTATCGGACGTAAGCTGGATTTTATTGCACAGGAGATGAATCGGGAGGCTAATACGATTCTTTCAAAGACTACGGACTTGGAAATATCCAATCGTGCCATAGAATTAAAAACCGAGATAGAAAAGGTTCGTGAGCAGATTCAGAACATAGAATAACAGATGTTATTAGAGCGCGGCTATAAGAGGAATGAATATTGGGAAAACTTATTAATATAGGCTTTGGTAATGTGGTCAATACAGGAAAAATAATAGCCATTGTTAATCCGGATTCGGCGCCGATCAAACGTCTGGTGCAGAAGGCAAAGGAGACTGGAATGGCAATTGATGCCACCCAGGGCAGAAAAACAAAAGCTGTTTTGGTCATGGAGGATAGTCAGATTGTGCTGTCTGCATTATTGCCTGAAACTATTGCAGGCAGGGCACAGGCGGATTGGGCTGATTCTAAGGCACAGTCAGAGGATGGAGATACAGATGAAAGATAAAGGTGTTTTGATTGTAGTTTCCGGGTTTTCGGGAGCCGGCAAGGGTACTTTAATGAACAGACTTATAGATGAATACAATAATTATGCGCTGTCAATATCGGCAACGACCAGAGCTCCCAGACCCGGGGAAGAAGATGGGCGGGAATACTTTTTTTTGAAAAAAGATGAATTCGAGAAAAGGATTGAAGCCGGAGGCTTTATAGAATATGCCTGTTACTGCGATAATTATTATGGAACACCCAGAGATTACGTGGAGAAGCAGCTTAAAGCCGGAAAAAACGTAGTATTGGAAATCGAAATACAGGGTGCTATGAAGATAAGACAACAGTTCCCGACGGCCTTGCTGTTGTTTGTGATGCCGCCTGACGTAGCCGAACTTAAACGCAGGCTTACAGGAAGAGGAACCGAGTCACCGGAAGTTGTGGCGAAACGACTTAACCGGGCAGTTGAAGAAGCTAAGGGAATTGAGGAATATGATTATATCCTGATCAATGATGATTTGGAAACCTGTGTGAAAAATATGCATGAGATTGTTGAGGCAGCACGAAGCACACCATACAGGAATGAGGAGTTTATTGAAAATATCAGAGAAGAGCTTGAAGCTATTGCGAAAGGAGAAAAATAATGTTACATCCATCTTACACAGATTTAATGAAAGTAGTTAACAGTGAGGTTGAAGAAGGCAATGAGCCGGTAGTAAGCAGTCGCTATTCCATAGTTATGGCCACGTCTAAACGTGCAAGACAGCTTATTTCAGGTGATGAGGCGCTTATTGAAGGCTATGAGGGAAAGAAGCCTCTCTCGGTTGCGGTAGAGGAGCTTGATCAGGCCAAGATTAAGATTTTGAATGAAGATGAAGATTATCCTGAAGAACAGGAGTTTGAAAATCAGGAGTTTGAAAATCAAGAACTTGAAAGTCAGGACTCCGAAGAGCAGAATGATGAAGAACAGGACGATGAACAGTAATAAAATACTATTTATTTCTTTAGGCTGCGACAAAAATCTGGTTGATTCCGAGATGATGCTTGGTCTTTTGTCTGAGAAAGGCTATGAATTTACCGATGATGAGGCAGAGGCGGATATTATAGTCATAAATACCTGCTGTTTTATAGGTGATGCCAAGCAGGAGAGTATTGACACCATTCTTGAAATGGCGGAGCTTAAAAAAAGCGGAAAATTGAAGACTCTTGTCGTTGCAGGCTGTCTTGCGCAGCGATACAAAGAAGAAATACAGGAAGAAATTCCGGAAGTGGATATTATTATCGGTACAGCGGCGATTGATGAAATTACTGCTGCACTTTCTGAACTTAAAAATCATTATAAAGAGCTTGATTCAGCGCCGCTTACGGATACCAAGCGCATTGTTACCACAGGCGGGCACTATGCCTATCTCAAGATTGCGGAAGGCTGCAATAAACACTGTACCTACTGCATCATACCTAAGGTGCGCGGCAATTACAGAAGCGTTCCGATGGACAGTCTGGTTGAAGAAGCGCGAAGACTTGCAGATGGCGGTGTGAAAGAATTGATTCTGGTGGCACAGGAGACCACAATCTACGGCATTGATTTATATGGTAAAAAGATGCTGTCTGAGCTGCTTCGCAGGCTCTGTGGCATAGAAGGGCTTGTCTGGATACGCATTTTATATTGTTATCCTGAGGAAATTGATGATGAACTGATACAGGTAATAAAAACAGAACCTAAAATCTGTCATTATCTGGATTTACCCATACAACATGGCTGTGACAGCGTTCTAAAGCGTATGGGAAGAAAGACTGACAGCAGTGAGCTTATAGAAATAATTGAAAAGTTAAGAAGGGAAATACCGGATATTTGTATAAGAACTACTCTTATTACAGGTTTTCCGGGAGAAACTAATGAAGAACATGAGGAACTCTTAAGTTTTGTAGACAGGATGGAATTTGACCGTTTGGGAGTATTTACTTATTCTCAGGAGGAAGATACACCGGCGGCACTGATGCCCGGGCAGATTTCCGATGAAGTTAAGGAAGAAAGACAGGCGCAGCTTATGGAGCTGCAGCAGGAGATTGCGTTTGATGCGGCACTTTCCATGGAAGGCAGGATTGTGGATGCTATGATAGAGGGCAAGGTAGCAGATGAGGATGCCTATATTGCAAGAACATATAAAGATGCTCCTAATGTAGACGGATTCCTTTTTGTAAATACAAGCAGGGAACTTATGACCGGTGATTTTGTAAAAGTCAGGATTACCGGAGCCTATGAATATGATTTGATTGGAGAATTAGAAGATGAATCTGCCTAATAAATTGACACTATTTCGTGTGATTCTTATTCCTTTTTTTGTAGTGTTTATGTTGGTTGACATAACTGATTTTGATAAATGGATTTCTCTTGCAATTTTTATAATAGCAAGCCTTACGGATTTGCTGGACGGTAAGATTGCAAGGAAATACAATCTGGTAACCAATTTCGGAAAATTTATGGACCCGCTGGCAGATAAACTTTTGGTATGTTCGGCACTGGTGTGTCTGGTTGCGCTGGCCAAGATACCCGCATGGGTGGTTATCGTTATTATTTCAAGGGAATTCATCATCAGCGGTTTTAGATTGATTGCCTCCGATAACGGAGTGGTAATTGCAGCCAGCTATTTTGGCAAATTTAAGACTACCTTCCAGATGGTTATGATATGTCTTATGATTGCAGATATAGAAACCATCAGTATATTGACCGAAGTAGTCATGTGGATAGCGGTTATACTTACAGTTATTTCACTGATTGATTATCTTGTTAAAAATAAAGACGTTATGAAAGAGACAAAATAGGGATTAATATGATAGTAGAGATTATTTCAGTTGGAACAGAGATTCTTTTGGGGAATATAGTTAATACAAATGCAGCCTATCTTGCCGAAAAATGTGCGGCACTGGGTCTGTCCTGCTATTATCAGGATGTAGTGGGTGATAATGAGGAACGACTGATGAGCGTTATTAAGACGGCTCTCTCCAGAGCTGATATTCTGCTTATTTCCGGCGGCCTTGGACCTACTCAGGACGATCTTACCAAGGAAGTGGCGTCCAAAGCGCTTGGCAGAAACCTCTATATGCATGAGACCAGCAAAGAGATGATTGCTTCCTTTTTCCACAGCAGGGGCATTGAGATTACGGAAAATAACTGGAAACAGGCAATGATGCCGGAGGGTGCCATTGTAGTTGAGAATCCCAACGGTACGGCACCGGGAGTCATTATAGAGGATAACGGTAAGCATATCATACTTATGCCGGGACCACCCAATGAGCTTATTCCAATGTTTGAAGATGCGATTATGCCGTATTTGAACGAGCTGGAGCCGGGTATTATTTACTCACAGACCGTTAAAATCTGCGGTGTTGGTGAAAGTAAAGCTGAATCAATGGTGGAAGATTTGATTAATGCCCAGAGCAATCCTACAATTGCAACCTATGCCAAGACCGGAGAGGTGCATCTTAGGGTAACTGCAAGGGCAGAGGATGAAAAAGATGCAAAGAAACTGGTTAAACCTATAGTCAAAGAGTTAAAAACACGTTTTGGAAACAGTGTTTATACAACGCATGAAGACGTTACTCTGGAAAAGGCTGTAATAGACCTTTTGACGGCCAATCATCTTACGGTCAGCACGGTGGAATCCTGTACCGGAGGTATGCTGGCGGCAAGGCTTATAAATGTACCCGGAGTTTCCGAAGTCTTTAAGACCGGGTATATAACATACTCAAATAAGTCAAAACGAAAGATTCTTGGAATCAAGAAGCCTTTGATTGAGAAACATGGTGCGGTGAGTCCGGAAGTTGCTAGGGAAATGGCCAAAGGAGCGGCACTTTATGCTAAGGCTGATGTAGCTGTAGGCATAACCGGTGTGGCAGGACCTGACGGCGGCTCGGACGAAAAACCGGTGGGATTGGTTTATATTGCCTGCAGCGTGTGTGGACGGATTGATGTTAAAGAATACCATTTTTCAGGTAATAGAATGAAAATTCGTGAGAGTAGTGTTTCAGCCGCTTTGTCGCTTATGCGGGAATCTATTCTTGCTTATTATAGTGAAGTAACTTTTGGTGCAAAATAAATATCTCAGACCGGGAGAAAGGTGTGGTTATTAAAATGAACGAGCAGGAACAATTAAACGTATGTCCAAGATGTGGGGCGTATCTTCAGGATGGGGTGTGTCATATATGCGGATATAAGGCCACAGAGCAGACCGAACAGGTTATGCAGAATGAAAATGATATGATTTATAATGCGCCGGACGTGTATCAGACACAGGTAGAGCATGACGTATATCAGTCAGCACCGGCTGAGCCTGAACATAACATATATCAGCCTGCGGTTGAGCCTGAGCAGAACGTATATCAGCCTGCACCGGTTGAGCCTGAGCAGAACGTATATCAGCCTGCACCGGTTGAGTCTGAGCAGAACGTATATCAGCCTGCACCGGCTGAGCCTGAGCAGAACATATATCAGGCGCCTCCGGCAGAGTCTGCGCCATATAACACGGGCGGTAGATTTTCCGGAATGCAGTCTGTATCCGATGGTTATGATAATACTCGGAATAATTATAATACATATTATTCCGATTCATACCGTAATGAAGGCAGTGTTTATGGCGGTAATCCGTACCAGAGCGGAAATGATAATGTTTACGGAAACAGCCCATATCAGAGCGGGAACGATAATGTTTACGGAAACAGTCCATATCAGAGCGGAAACAGTAATGTTTACGGAAATAATTATTATGGCAGCAATAACTCCGGAAACGCTTACGGTAATGATTATGGCAAAAACCAATATCAAGGTAATGCCAATCAATATGGCAGTAATCAGTATCAATATAGCAGTAATCAATATCAATATGGCAGCAATCAATATCAAAATGGCGGTAATCAGTATCAATACGGCGGATATTCCGGACCGGATTATGGATACAATAATCCATACAGTCCGTATGCCATACCGCAGAAAAAGAAAAATACCGGATTAATAATAGGTGTTATCATTGGAGTGTTTGTGCTCTTTCTTATAGCACTTTTTGCACTTTTTTATCATGCATTTGACACTCTCAATGAAAGAGATAAACATAACAACCGTTATGATTACTATGATGATTATTATGACGATTATTATGATGACTACTATGATGATTATTATGATGATTATTATGACGATTACTTTGATGATTACTTTTATAACTATGATGACGACTATTTTTATGATTATGATCCATATGACGATTACGGATATGGTAATGATTTCGGCAATGGTTACGATGATTATCATGATTACGATGCGGATGAGTATTATACGTTTCATGATGATATCAAGGAAGATCTTTCTTATAAAATTGAAATGGAAGATTATAAATACGATACTGATAAAGAAGATGTTGTGGTAATTCAAGTGGAATATCCGGTAATTGTAGGCGAAAATGTTGCTAATCTTGATAAACTCAATGAGGCTATTGCAGATGAAATTTCAGTAATTACTGATTATTATGAAGAAAACTTTGCCGAATCTATAGGTGATGATGATTATTTTTATGCAGCCTCAAAGGGTTATGTAGCATATATGTCAGAAGATATTTTGAGCATTGCATTTGAAGAAACTATAGTTACATCAGGATATTATGGTAAGGTCAAATTAAATTGCATTAATATTGATATGAAAGACGGAGTTATTATGGACAATACCGGAATTATTGATGTGAATGATGATTTTTCCGTAGATTTCAGAAAACGAAGCGATACGCAAAACGGTGCAATCAATGCGCTGACTATGATGACCGACCAGCAGATTACCAAATATCTTAAATCGGAAGACAGCCTTATTATTTTCTATACACCCCAGGGGTTAGAGGTCGGACTTAATTACGGTGACGGTGATGGCTGGGTAACGGTTACCTACAAGGATTATGAGGAGTTCCTAAAGATATTTTGAATCTCATTCCAGGATTCTGAATCGAATTTGAGATTCTTGTGGTAAAAAATTTTGTCATCATCGGTAATTTTACGTATGACTCTGCAAGGGTTCCCGACGGCAATTACATTATCGGGTATATCGGAGGTAACAACACTGCCTGCACCGATTACCGCGTTATTACCTATTGTAATTCCCGGGAGGATGATAGAATTACCGCCAATCCACACATTATCTCCTATAGTTATGGGAAGTCCGTACTCATAGCCGGAGTTGCGGCTATCCGGATGGACAGGGTGGGATGCCGTGTAAATAGACACATTAGGGGCAATCTGGGCATTGTCCCCTATTGTAACCTTGCCTACATCGAGTATTGTAAGATTATAATTTGCAAAAAAATTATCTCCGACTTCTATATTCCAGCCGTAATCACAGTGAAAAGGCGGTTCAATCCATGCATTTTCGCCGGTTTTTCCCAATAAATCTTTCAAAAGCTCCGGAATTTTTATTCTCTCTTCAGGTTTAAGAAGATTAAAATCATATATTTTTTTCTTGCAGAGCTCACGTTCCTCTTCAAGTCCGTCCAGCCATGCTTTATAAGGAAGTCCTGCAAGCATTCTTTCTTTTTGGTTCATAATGTTGCTCCTTGATGTTTTGTGCAATATCTGTTTAGGGCTAAATCATATCACTTTTTCACAAATCTTTCAACTAAAATACTTGCCTGTGAAAGTAATATATGGTAAATTAAGCATATCAAAAGGGATATTCGCGGCTATTCTGATAAACTGATCCGGCATTTCGCCTTAAAATCAAATATAAGTTATAAAATATTTGCAAAAGTGATTTATATTAATTTGTAAAAATTGTTATAAAAGAGATGTATAAAGAGACGTTTATTGGACTATGAAAATGATATTATAGCAATAAGCAGTCAGTATTTGGCTGTCTTAATGACAAAAAGCAGCCAAAATCAGACCAAAAGTAAATGTTGACAAAATCGAACATTTGTTTTATTATAAAATCTAGAACAAATGTTCTAACGCAAAAGGAGATTTGGATTATGGAAAGAGAAGAAAAATTAAAAGCATTGGATGCTGCCATTGGGCAGATAGAAAGACAGTTCGGTAAAGGCGCGGTTATGAAACTGGGGGATCCGTCGGTTCAGATGAATGTTGAGACCATTCCGACAGGCTCAATCAGTCTGGATCTGGCTCTCGGTCTTGGCGGGATTCCCAAAGGAAGAATAGTTGAAATCTACGGTCCTGAATCAAGTGGTAAGACAACCGTTACACTACATATGATTGCGGAAGTACAGAAGCGTGGCGGAATTGCCGGCTTTATCGATGCAGAACACGCGCTGGACCCTGTTTATGCCAGGAACATAGGTGTTGATGTAGATAATTTATATATTTCACAGCCGGATAACGGAGAACAGGCACTGGAAATAACAGAGACTATGGTACGCTCCGGCGCTATTGATATTGTTGTTGTGGACTCTGTTGCAGCTCTTGTACCGAAGGCTGAAATTGACGGAGATATGGGAGATTCCCATGTGGGTCTTCAGGCAAGACTGATGTCACAGGCGCTTCGTAAGCTTACCGCTGTTATCAGTAAATCCAATTGTACGGTTGTATTTATCAATCAGCTTCGTGAGAAGGTCGGTATTATGTTCGGTAATCCCGAGACTACCACAGGCGGTCGTGCACTTAAATTCTATTCTTCCGTAAGACTTGATGTCAGGAGGATAGAGTCGCTTAAGCAGGGTGGTGAAGTAATAGGTAACAGAACCAGGGTAAAGGTTGTTAAAAACAAGATAGCGCCTCCGTTTAAAGAGGCAGAATTTGATATTATGTTTGGAGAGGGAATTTCTGTTATCGGAGATATTCTGGATCTGGCAGCCGAGAATGGAATCATTAACAAAAGCGGTGCCTGGTATGCATATGAGGGCAACAAGATAGGGCAGGGCAGAGAGAATGCCAAGCAGTATCTGAAAGATAATCCGGCAGTCTGTGATGAAGTTGAAAGGAAAGTCAGAGAGCTCTTTAATCTGGAGGTAGAAGAAACGGGAACGGAAAGCAAAGATACTGCATCCGAAAAAAAGTCTGCCAAGGAGAAAGAACCATCGGGGGATAACTAAAAGTATATAGCGGTAAGAGTAAGGTATTAGTATTAAAATAGTAAGAATAAAATGTTACAATTAATATATAAAGGTAAGATATTATAGTAAAATGGTAACAGTATGATAGTAACGAATATTACAACTATTACGAAGTCACGGTATAAAATTGTTCTTGAAGGTAATATTGAGTTTGTATTATATAAGGGTGAACTTAACAGTTATCATATAAAACAGGGTGAAGAACTTCAGGAGACGGCATATCAGAGCATTATTAATGAAATACTCCCAAAGAGAGCCAAATTGCGTTGCATGAATCTGCTAAAAACCAGGGATTATACGCGAAAACAGCTTGAAGATAAATTGCGACAGGGCGGATATCCGGCAGAGATTAT
This sequence comes from Lachnospiraceae bacterium, assembly GCA_022510545.1. Lineage (GTDB taxonomy): Bacteria > Bacillota > Clostridia > Lachnospirales > Lachnospiraceae > UBA3282. The sequence continues at coordinate 58,004 of JAFLTG010000008.1, forward strand.
AGCACAGGCAGTAGATTATGTGGAAAGCTTCGGGTACATTGATGATGAACGGTATGCGAGGAATTTTATAGAATACAATATTAAGACCAAGAGCAGAACAAGAATAACAAATGACCTTTTGCAGAAAGGGATTAGTAAGGCCGATATAAACAAGGCATTTGATAAACTGGAAGATGACGGAATAGAAGTTGATGAGGAGGAAATTATACATAAACTTTTATTGAAAAAAAATTATCATACAGAGACCGCGACTACTGACGAAAAGCGTAAAATGTTTGCTTTCCTTTATAGAAAAGGCTTTCATTCCGACATAATACGCAGAGCACTTCTGCTTGACATAACATGATTTTTGAGTTAAAATTAGTATGTTGTATTTTGCTAATTAGGGTGTTTTTGCATTCTATTATAGTATTATAGATATGTACAATGAAAACTAAATAAGGAGGTGCTCCTGTAAATGCCTAGTATTGTGATCGCAATAGTCATCACTCTGGTAATTTCAATTCCTGTTACCGCATTTGTGGCAACCAGCTACCGTAAAAAAGTTGTTGAAGCTAAGCTTGGGAATGCAGATGAGAAAGCCAGGGAGATTATTGATGAGGCTCTAAAGACGGCTGAGACCAAGAAGCGTGAAGCGTTACTTGAAGCAAAAGAGGAAACAATTCGTACTAAGAGCGAATTGGACAAGGAAATCAAGGAACGTCGCGCCGAAGCTCAGAGATATGAGCGCAGGGTTCAGCAAAAGGAAGAGAACATTGATAAGAAATCAGAGGCTATTGAGAAAAAAGAAGCAAGTCTTGCAGCGAAAGAAGAATCCCTTGCAAGGCAGCATGAAGAAATTGCAAAACTAAACGAGCAAAGATTACAGGAACTGGAACGAATCTCAGGTCTTACCTCCGAACAGGCAAAAGATTATTTATTGAAAATTGTTGAAGATGAAGTGAAACATGAAACTGCTGTCATGATCAAAGAGA
>JAFLTG010000080.1 GCA_022510545.1 Lachnospiraceae bacterium
GTTACAAGGATACGGCAGCCGGAAGCTCCTACCGGATGTCCGAGGGCGATTGCACCGCCGTTTACGTTCAGTACGTCATTGCTAAAACCTAAGTCTTTCTGCACTGCAAGTGACTGTGCTGCGAAAGCTTCATTTGCTTCAATCAAGTCAAAATCATCTATTTTCATTCCTGCTTTAGCCATTGCTTTCTGGGTAGCAGGCACGGGACCTACGCCCATGATTGAAGGTTCAACACCGCCGAGTGCGCCTGCAACGAAGGTTGCCATAGGTTTTACGCCGAGTTCCTTCGCTTTTTCTTCGCTCATAACAACGATTGCTGCCGCACCGTCGTTGATTCCTGAAGAGTTAGCTGCCGTCACTATGCCGCCATCGGGTTTGAAAGCGGGACGTAATTTGGAAATACTCTCCGGAGTAACTCCCGGACGCGGTCCTTCATCTGTATCGAAAACAACTGTTTCTTTTTTCTTCTTTACTTCTACGGGCACAATCTCATCTTTGAACTTGCCATCAGCTATGGCTTTTTCACATTTCTGCTGTGACCATGCTGCAAATTCATCTAAGTCCTGTCTGGTCAAGCCATATTTTTCAGCAACATTCTCTGCCGTAATACCCATATGATAGTTATTAAAAGCATCCCATAATGCATCATTTACCATGGTATCAACCAAAGTAGCATTGTTCATTCTGTAACCGTAACGGCCCTGCATAGCCGCATAAGGAGCCATAGACATATTTTCCATACCGCCGGCAACAACAACGTCCGCATCACCTGCGATAATCATCTGTGCAGCCATATTGACACAGTTAAGACCCGAACCACAAACTACATTAACCGTAACTGCAGGTGTTGTGATCGGTAAGCCTGCATTAATGGATGCCTGGCGTGCCACGTTCTGTCCTAAACCTGCCTGAATGACACAGCCCATATAAACGTGGTCTACTGCATCTGCCGGAACGCCTGCTCTGCTCAAAGCTTCCTTAATAACAATAGAACCAAGAACCGGAGCCGGAGTTGTACTGAGTCCACCACCCATTGTTCCGATTGCAGTACGACATGCGCCTGCCAAAACTACTTTTTTTGCCATAATTTTTCTCCTCCAATCGAATAAACAAATTGTTTTGATGCATTCCAATGATTGCCATTTTATCATTGTTCACCGCACCTATTGTATCACAGGAAAATTGATTTGGCAATGATAAAGAGGGTACTGATTTAATTTTCAAACTCCTCCACCGCCGGGTCCACCATATCATAAATCCGGCTCCACTCTTTGGTTTCCTGGTTCTTAGAGGTCTCGCTGCGGTTTCTGTACAAGAACTTGGTCAGCTCATAGCAGTCTATCCAGATTTCGTTATTACTTTCCTTTTGGGACTCGTCAAAAATCAGCTCAAGCCCCCAATGGAGGTGAACGGTCTCTATATTATTCACGTTTTCAGTGGTACTGTATCCCGTATGTCCCATATAGCCGATAACGTCTCCGGCAGTAACTATACTGCCTTCTTTAAGCTCCTTATTGTATGGAAAATTCTGCCTCATATGGGCATAGTAGTAGTATCTCTTGCCGTCAAAGCTTCGGATGCCTATGCGCCAGCCGCCATACTGGTTCCAGCCCAGTGCTTCGACATAGCCGGATTCGATTGCTATTATAGGGGTTCCTATCTGGCCCATCATGTCATGTCCAAGGTGCAGCCTTTTATAGCCGTAACTTCTGGATGAACCAAAGTCATCATAGTGGCTGTATTCAAACCCTTTTGCAATCGGGGAAAAAGCCTTAAGTCCATAGTAATCCTTCCATTCCTTACCCCCGTCATCATCGGCTTTGACTTCTATGGAGAACTCTCCTACCATTCCACCCAGAACGGCTCCGTAAGCTTCTTTATAGTAATCGTAATATTCCATATCCTTAGTCAGTTCTTCCATAGTGGTTTCACCGGCCCGCAATTTCCTAGCGGTTTCCTCAATTTCGGACACGCTTTTTTTGTCAAACCTGCCGCCATGTCTGGCTCCCACATATGCTATGAGTTCTATCCAGTCCACATGGATTTCATCCTTATATGACTCTACATCCAGCTCGTAGGCCTTTCCCATCACTTCGCTGGTGACATTGAAATCCACCCATTTGATAAAATCACCGTCTGATGATACTTCTATTGCCTCTCTATTTTCATCCCCGGCCTTTTTATCATCACCCGAAGCCTCACTATTTTCTTCTTGCATGGATATTGTATTCTCCTGCCTGTTTGCGCGCATTTCCCTTACTAAAAATACGCAGGCTGTCGCAACGAGCAGAAGCAATTCAAGCTTGATTCCCCATTTGATTTTTTTCATATATACCGCCGTTTAAGTTCACCCGGAACACCAATTCACACTTAGAAAATATATATGAAAAAAAGCTGCGGGTTATGTCAGCCCACAGCTTTGTCATTTGGATTAAACCTCCGGTTCAATCAAACCGTAAGTATTTCCTTTTCTCTTATATACTACATTGACCTGATCGGTTTCGGCATTGTTGAATACGAAGAAATTGTGTCCTAAAAGTTCCATCTGTACACAGGCATCTTCCGGATACATTGGTTTAATATCAAATTTCTTGGTACGGATGATCTGAACCTCTTCCTCGTCCATAAAATCCTTATCCAGGTATTCCTGCTTGAAATAGCCTGCCGCCTGCTGCCTGTCCGTAATTTTGGTTTTATATTTCTTAAGCTGTCTTTCTATGATCTCCTCTACCAAATCAATGGACACATACATATCACTGCTGACCTGCTCAGAACGGATGATATTACCTTTCATTGGAATCGTCACTTCAATCTTCTGCCTGTCCTTCTCAACACTTAACGTAACATGCACTTCCGTATCTTCGGCAAAATATTTCTCAAGCTTACCGATTTTATCCTGTACTGCAGTCTTTAACCCCTCTGTTACTTCAATGTTCTTTCCAAGAATTATAAATTTCATAGCACCCATCCCTTCTATATGGATTTTTATATAACAAAACGGATGTTTCTTAAGCCGTTTATTTATTATAACACGCTTTTCCATCTTTTAGCAATCACTAAAGGAAAAAAGGAAATTTGCAGTAAATTATATACAAAATTATTTAAATTTACCAAAACATCAGTTCTTTAGGTTACCATAAAATTACGGGGAAAAATCAAAAATTTATGTGGATAATGTGTATAACTCTGTGAAAAAGTCTCTTTTAGGCTTGATTATGTATTTTGGATAGTGGATAATATTGAGAACAAATTGACGACCAGAATTAGATAACCGGTGTTTTATTTTTTCTATTGTGCATTTTATATAAAAACCATATATAAGACAACTATCGTTATCATAAAAAAGGGGCAGATATGTTATCAAACATTCTGCCCGCTTAGTCTTTATTTTTGATTTTTATGCACGATTTTCTTTCTATCAGCAGCCTAGAAGATTCTCCTTATAGAAAGGATAGAACGATAAGTAGCACTTGAAACTATAATACCGGTTCTGGAAGTGGATGCATGGACTATCTGGCCGTTACCTGCATAGATTCCTACGTGACCGGAGTAACAGATTATATCTCCGGGCTGTGCATTTTCCAGTCCGCTTACGGTAGCGCCTACGCTTCTGTCAGCTGATGAGGAGTGAGGCAGGCTCACACCGAAGTTCTTATAAACGCTCATTACAAAGCCTGAACAGTCTGTTCCGTTTGTAAGGCTGCTTCCGCCGTATACATAAGGATTGCCGACAAACTGCATAGCATAATTAACAACAGCCTGACCTTGTGCGCTTCCGCCTGATGCTGCATATGTAACCGGAGCCTCTGAAGAACTGCTTCCTGACGGAGCCTGTGCTGCTGCTTTCTTTGCAGCTGCCTTCTGTGCCGCTTCTATTGCTGCCTTCTCCTTTGCCAGCCTTGCTTTCTCTTCTTCAATTGATTCCGCTTTAACAAACTCGGTAGATAAGGTTACAAATTCGTTGGAAACGTAACCATCACCTTCCTCGATATTAACTTTAACCCAGCCGTCCAGCTCTTCTGCAACTATAAGTTCATCCTCAATAGGTACCAGACCAAGTACAACCGCATCGGTACTGGGCTCTTCGCGAACCTTAAGTGTAGTTGTGGTAACGGTTGCGATTCTGGTTCCGACTTCTTTGGCAAGCTCAACCGCATCGTCGCCTGTCACACAGAATTCACCTTTGACATAACCCTCTACTGAACCGGAGCTGATTTTATACCAGCCGTCCACTTCTTCGATAAAAGTACCTACGGACTTATCATAAAGCTTACCGACTATATTACCTTCTTCACTCGGAATGTCTCTTACATTCACATAATTATTTACCTTGGCTATAACAAGAGTCTTAAAGAACTCTTCTTCTTCACTGATTTTGGATGCATTGGATGCTTCTCGTAAATCATTGGTATATCCTTCGCTGACAACAACAAGTGTCTTCTCAATCTTCTTATCTGATATGGTTGTCTGCTCGTTGCTGCCAAGCATACCACCTATAGGAATCTCTCCTGTACCTTTTACAACTACTTCTGCAGTAGATGCAGTCAGATCACTGCTGTTCTCTCTCTCCACTTCATCTTTCATATCTGAAAGGGAAGTTGTCTCTGAAGGTGACATCGAATAGTCAATTCCTGCCGAAGGCAATACGGAATTCAAACCTCCTGATGCGTTTACTGTGAGTTCCATACCTGAAAGCGTAATAACTGCTGCCATCACACCTGCCGCAATTCTCACACTGTTTTTTTTCATAAAAACCTCCATTGGTTAAAATCATTTTTCATTTGTTACAAAATTGTTACATCTTTGAAATAATATAACACCGGTAATAGTATTTGTCAACTACATCATCTGCACAAAAAATCCTTAAAAAATACTATTTCTTGTAAAATATGCATAAACTCGATAAAATTTACAAATTATTACAAAATTGTATTAAAAAAAATACAAAAACTACAATTTTCTTTATATCATTTCTGTTGTTTATCCAAAATATACCTCTCTACACTTGCCACTGCATTGGCACCGTCAGCAACAGCCGTAACAATCTGCCTCAGTCCCTTAGTTCTTACATCTCCTGCCGCAAAAATCCCCGGAGTCTTTGTAACACAATCCTCCCCGGCTATAATATAACCGCCATCGTCACATTCCACTATATCCCGCACAAAACCGCTATTCGGGTTAAGTCCTATTGCAATAAAAATACCATCTACAGCCTTAGTTTCATGCTTATCTTCCTTCACATTATGAATCTTAACCGATTCCACCTGTTCATTTCCCTCTATTTCCTCCACAACACTGTCCCAGAGCACTTCCACATTACCACAGGCAAAAAGCCTATCCTGCAGCATCTTCGCGGCACGCAGACTATCTCTTCTATGAATAAGATAGACCTTTTCACAGAGCCTTGAGAGAAAAACGGCATCCTCTACCGCTACATCTCCGCCTCCCACTACCGCAACCGACTTATTCCTAAAAAAAGCTCCGTCACAGGTTGCACAGTAAGAAACTCCTTTCCCCGTCAGCTTCTCCTCTCCGGGAACATTTAACAAAGCATGCGCTGCACCGGTGGCGATTATTATGGACTTGGTTTCGAAAATCGAATCATCATCCGTTACAACATTAAAATGATCATTGTCAATGTTTTCAATCCTGCTCACCTTAGCATTTGCAAATTTCACTCCCATGCCTTCAGCATGCTTTTTAAACTCCATCCCCATATCAAACCCGTTTATTCCGGGCAAGCCAAGATAATTGTCTACCTCATACGTATTAAGCACCTGACCGCCGCTCATAGGATTCATTTCAATCACAACTATATCAAACCCGGCTCTCTTTCCGTAAACCGCCGCCGACAACCCCGCCGGGCCCGAACCGATAATAATCAAATCGTACATAATATTCCACTCCTTTAATTCTAATAATAATTGTAGTATAATTATTTAAAAATTTTACTTATATTATTTATCTTATTATTAATTATTAAGAAATTTCGAGAAAGGAGTATCCCCGTCTCATGTCAAAATATGCCCTTATAACCGGCGCATCCCGCGGAATCGGCTATGCAATTGCCAAGCAGCTTGCCCGGTCCGGATATAATCTGTACCTCACCTGCCTAAACTCAGGTGATATCCTCAATTCATATTCCAAAGAACTTGCCGCACAATACGGAATATCCTGCACTCCTTATGTCTGTGATATGGGAAACTGGGATGATGTCCGGACCCTTTTTGATGAAATAACGGATTTAGATGTGCTTATCAATAATGCCGGTGTCTCTTATGTAGGACTGCTTAGTGAAATGCCTCCCGAAGACTGGCACAGGCTCATTGCAGTAAATGTAGATTCATTGTTTTATACCGGCAAGCTTTCCATTCCGATTATGTTAAAAAAACACAGTGGAAAGATCATCAACATTTCGTCCGTATGGGGTAATGTAGGTGCCTCTATGGAAGTGGCCTATTCAGCCTCAAAAGGTGCGATAAACAGCTTTACCAAGGCTCTTGCCAAAGAACTTGCTCCAAGCAATATTCAAGTAAATGCAATCGCCTGCGGTGTAATTGATACCGATATGAACCGTTGCTTTTCTGCGCAGGATATGGAAACTCTGCGAGAAGAAATTCCGGCTGACCGAATCGGTCAACCGGATGAAGTTGCACAACTTGTATTAAGTATTCTCAATGCTCCGTCATATATGACAGGACAAGTTATTACGTTGGACGGCGGCTGGATATAATCAAAGCTTGATCGTAAACGCCTTGGATTCAACCTTTACGCCATTTTCTAATACGAATTTAAAATAAAGCTTATACTTTCCTTCACCAATCTTAGAATCCTTGCGGAGTTTTACATCGTAAGTTCCATTGCTGTTTTGTGTCAATATAAACTGAGATGCATATTCTCCCGTCAATGTGGCAGTTCTGATATCTCCCGTTACATTAGCCAGTTTCGGGGTGTAGGTTATTCCGGTACTTCCGGGACTTAAGATATTGATTTTACCTTTCGCCTTAACTGATGCAGTCGGTTTTTTATTAGTTATCTTAATACTCAAGGTCACAGGACTCATAGTGGATATCTTCTTTGTTTCACCGTTTTCAATCAGGCACCACGCAGATACTTTATATTTATATGTGCCGCTTTTTACATTATTGGTGTTTAAAGCGACTTTCAAACGCCTCTGGCTGCCATCTCTATACGGATAAACGGCAATCTTATTCTCACTCAGCAATTTCTTTGAAGCAGAATTGACTCCAACTATATCAGCCTGTCTAAAACGTACTATGTCCACATCATCATTCTTGTTGACATATGCCTTAATATCCCAAACTTCTTTTCCAATTTCATTGGTATTTAAGGTAACCTTGGTTTGATCCAGCGCAAGTGACGGAACCTTATTATTTATCGTAAGCTTGACAGGACAAATTAAATCTTCCCGCCAGTTATCATGGGAAACCCTAACATTTACAGTCAACCCTTTTTTAGTTCCATCTATCAATTGTAAATGTATTTCCTGTTCCCCGTCTTCCGCCGTAAGCAAAACCCTGCTGCTCATACTGGCGTCAAGCCATGCGCTTACATTGTTCTCTCCTCCAATAGTCAGGATATTACCGGTATCCTTCTCCTTTATCCTGAACACAGTCTGGTCAATTCCTGTTTTGGAGTAAATTACGGGCTGTGAACCTGCCGGAGTTAATGACAATTTCTTATAATGGCTGCTTATATTGATTTTCTTTATTATAGAAAAGTCATCGCCATAGTCCTCGTAATAAAAGCGCAAGTCTATTGTTTTTACTATCTTTTTATAATTGTTTTCGGTTACACCTATGGGTTTAACGATTGCACTCCATGTTTTGTTTTCATCCTGTTCAAAATCGGCTTCAAAGTGCGGCATGCCTTCTACGATGTCTACCTGAACTATCTCAGTTGGAACCGCCGTTCCAGAATTTATTTCAAGCCGTGCACTGGCATCCTTATAGAACAGATTAATCTTGGCAGACTGTTTAAATTTAAGTGTAGGTTTGGTATTCTTGAGCTTAACCGTAATCGGATATACATATTCGTCTGCAGTCGTTGCGACTTTAAGATAAAGCTTATATGAACCCTTGGTCACATTCGATGAATTATTGCCTTTAAACCCTATTTCATAGGAATAACTTTTATCATTATATTGAATGCTAAATAAATTTGCGACGTTTTCTGCGCGCTTGTCGTTATACAATCCATAACCACTGATTGGATTATCTTCCGCCTCAGTCAAATCAACATAGGCCGGTATTTCAGGTTTATATTTATTTAATGTAACCGATTTGACATTTAACTGCGGTGAAAATTGTTTTACATATACTACAATATCCTTACTGCGTTTTCCGTTATCTTTAGCAGTTACAGTCACAACCGCAATTCCGGTCTTTTTCACGGTAATCTCGGCTACGCCTCTTTGTCCCTTTACTGCCTTAACCGTTACCACCTTGTTCTTGTCGGCTTTAAAGGTAAGCGCGGTATTTTTAGTATCACCGTTTACATCCAAAGCATTAACTTTGATTCGGAATTTCGTCGCATTTTCTTCCGCCTGTATCGTTCCATTTTCCAGAATACTTACTTCCGGCTGATTTTCGGATGCAAGGCTTACTTGAAAATCACTTACATATGCTGCATCCTCCACCTGGAATGTATATTTCTTCTTAAATGTACCATAAGGTTTATTTGACGGTCCTAAACTTCCTTTTCTGTCCTTTAGTTTAAGTTCTAGCGTTACACCGCACTTTCCACTGTTTTGGGGTGTTAAAAACAGTGGTGTTTTTCCTCCGCTTATTACATTACCTATACTCACTATTCCCGGGTGGTCAGAACCTGCGCTTATCTCCAGATAAGCGGGGTCGATATCTGCTCCCGTATATTTTACAACCGGCATAAGTTCATAGATTTCCAAGTTGGATAGCTTCTTAGAGGATGGCAGGCTTATCCCTTCCATATCGGCTTGAATTCCGGATACAGTGCTGACCGCTACAGGTATAATACAATCCTGCAGGATATTTTTATTTACATTTTCATATTGGGCTGCAAAATACTGTACCGGTGTGTTGTTGTTTGCTTTTAACTTTGTCTGAGGCTCCTTCCAGGAAAAGCCATCCGGAAGCTCAACACCATTTAATGTAGGACTGATATTTGTAATCGCCGTAATATTTTCAGGTATCTTAAGATTATTATCCGAGGTCAGGACCTTAACATCTATCGATGCAGTATAACTGACACTATTGTCACTTTTTATTCCGGATACGGTCAGGGTCGCATTTCCCGCCTTCACGGCCGTAATCATCGAAGCATCTGAGTCATCAACCCTAAATACTGCCTGATTAGAAGAAGTAAGTCGTATTGTATCTGTAGTATTAACCGGTTCTATTTTGTAGGCCGGTCTGATGCTCTCTCCCTCATACAGAGCTATCTCATCTTCAAAAAAGCCTATCTTCTCGACATTGAGAGTAATCGCATCTCCAACCGTAATGGTACAGGTGTCTTCCAAATCTCCTGCGTTCGCTTTTACTGTGACAGTTCCCTTGGCAAGGGCCTTTATTGTTCCGTCATCCTGGCGGTCCAAAACCTTTGAATTGCCTTTTTCAGGAACTTCCTGCCATTGAACTTTGAGCAGATGCTCGTAATCAGCAGGACTGATGCCGACACCTACATAATCCCAGTCATTTACCTCCATATAAATCTCGTTTTCAACAAAACCAAACTTCTCAATTGGAGATTTTTCTTTTATAGCTTTAAATGTAATCCCACGGCTTTGGGCATATGTCTGTGCATAGGAACCCTCTTTTCCGCGAATAGTCAGATCATCACTGCATCCGTCAAATGCATTGGATGCAATTGTAGTTACAGTTGAGGGAATTGTAATGGTTTTTAAGTTGCTGCAGTTTTCAAAGGCTTTATTATTGATTTTCTCATATCCAAATTCTATCGTTACATTAGTGATATTCTGGAATACTACGCTGGAGAAAATCTGCGTTCCCATATATTTGCCGTCTTTGTCCTTATAAACGCCAATACCGATGGTACGGTAATTTTCGCTCATCATTTCATTATTATGAGCTGTATGAGTATGCCATTGGTTGTAAAGCTGCTCTGCACTTTCATAGTTAAATGCCAGGTTTTCTCCCAGCTTTTCTCGCGGATAACCACAATTACCCAACCAAGTGAAGGCTGCATTAGCACCTGTATCAGGGTCCTCATGCGTAAAATAATTTCTATTGAACATATCCAGAGTTTTACGCCGTGCTGTTTCACGAAGGGTCTTGTCCATAATAAGCGGTGCTACGCCCTTCTTTATTCTTGCAGCGTTGATCAACTCAAGAATCTTACTTTCACCGCTGCTAAGAAGAGTCTTATCAGCTGTAGACTGATCTGGAAGCTTAGACGTATCAGATGGGTCTTTAGAAGCCATTCCCGCAAAAGCACTGTCTCCGATTTCGACCATATATGTATTATCCAGCTTATGCGGAAGCGTTATGCTTCCGGAATCGGAAACATATTCCTGCAAAGTTCCCAGATGCTTATCCGCATCTGTTACAACATATCCAAAATAGAGTCCTTTGGAAGTTCCAAGCTTCTGAGTTGCATTGGCAGATTGTATATCCGTATCTGCATCGGAATCAGAATCAGTATCGGCTTCAGTCTCCACATAGGCATAACGGATGCTATGTTCAGATTGTGAAGCTTCCTCATCTGCGTCCGAACCATAGTCTGCCGATATGGCATCTGCAAGGCCTTCACTTGGATCTTCCGTATCTGAAGCATTTTCGGAAACTGACTCATCTACGGAGTCTGATTCATCCGCCAGGTCTGAAATATTATCAGAATCTGTTGCATTATCCGGATCTGATACATTCCCTGAGTCTGAGGTATTATCTGGGTCTGATGCATCTTCTGAATCTAACGTATTACCTTGGTCTGATGCATCCTCTGAATTTGACATATTATCCGGTTCTGATACATTCTCCGAATCTGATGTATTTTTAGAATTTGATTCCTCATCTGAATCCTCTGTATTTTCTGACACATTTGTCACATTCTCTCCGGTCAATACATCGTCTGATCCATCTATAATATCCTCTGAATCGCTTTTTAAGTTCTCCGATTCATCAACAGTCTCCTCATTTTCCGTTTCCGCATATGTGCTTAACGGAATATCGGCAGCCTGAACTGAAATCACCGAGTTTTGCAGAATCATACATCCTGAAAGTATTAAAGCTAAAATTCTCTTTTTCATTTTTCTCCACCTTGCAGCGCCTCATATACGCAGTTTATAATCAAATCACAGTCTACTCTTATACGGTTAACAAAATACCGCATAAAATATCAATATATCAAATTGTAACACATTGATAGGGGTTCTTCAAGAACAGTAGACATTAAAATGTTTAAAAATGTAATTAAAAACCCACAAACTTGATGCTTGTGGGTTTAAAACATAAAATATGCAATTATTAACGTTTACTGAACTGCGGTGCACGACGAGCTGCCTTGAGACCGTATTTCTTACGCTCTTTCATACGAGGATCTCTTGTCAGATAGCCTGCTTTCTTAAGCACAGGTCTGTATTCCGGATCTGCCTGCAGCAACGCTCTTGCGATACCATGCCTTACAGCTCCTGCCTGTCCTGTATATCCACCGCCCTTTACGGTTACGATTACATCAAATTTTTCTACATTATCTGTAGCTACCAGAGGCTGACGAACAATAACTTTAAGTGTCTCCATTCCAAAATAATCATCAATGGTTCTCTTATTAATTGTAACATTGCCTTTACCCGGTACTAAATATACTCTGGCAATAGATTTTTTTCTTCTACCTGTTCCATAATATTTTACTGCTGCTTTTGCCGATTTAGCCATTTTAATTTTCTCCTTTCAGTCCCTTTAATTAAAATGTTAATACTTCC
>JAFLTG010000081.1 GCA_022510545.1 Lachnospiraceae bacterium
CAGGTCTTCCGGATGCTTATGGACGTGGACGTATCATCGGTGACTACAGACGTGTTGCTCTGTATGGTATCGATTATCTTATCGAAGACAAACAGGCTCAGAAAGATTCCACAGGACGTGTTATGACAGATGATGTTATCCGTCTTCGTGAAGAGCTTTCAGAGCAGATGGTAGCTCTTAAACTTATGAAAGAAATGGCTGCTTCCTATGGCTGCGATATTTCCAAACCTGCTACTAACGTACAGGAAGCTATTCAGGCTACTTACTTTGGTTACCTCTGTGCAGTTAAAGAGCAGAACGGTGCAGCTATGTCTCTTGGACGTACATCTACATTCCTTGACTGCTATGCAGAAAGAGACCTTGCAAACGGAACTTTCACAGAGCAGGAGATTCAGGAATTTGTTGATCATTTCATTATGAAATTACGTTTAATCAAATTTGCACGTACACCTGAATACAATCAGATTTTCGCAGGCGATCCGGTATGGGTAACAGAATCCCTCGGTGGCGTTGGTGTTGACGGTCGTCCTCTGGTTAGCAAGATGAGCTTCCGTTATTTACACACACTTACAAACCTTGGACCTTCTCCGGAGCCGAACCTTACAGTTCTCTGGTCTACAAGGCTTCCTGATAACTGGAAGAAATACTGTGCTAAGATGTCTATCCAGACCTCTTCTATCCAGTATGAGAACGATGATCTTATGAGAGTAACCCACGGTGATGACTACGCAATCGCATGCTGCGTATCTTCAATGGTTGTTGGTAAAGAAATGCAGTTCTTCGGAGCTCGTGCTAACCTTGCTAAGTGTCTGCTTTACGCATTAAACGGCGGTGTAGACGAAGTTACCAAGAAACAGGTTGGTCCTAAGTATCGTAAAGTCGAAGGCGATGTTCTTGACTATGATGATGTATTCGATAAATTCATGGATATGATGGAATGGCAGGCAGACGTATATGTTAATACTCTGAATATCATTCACTATATGCATGATAAGTACTGCTATGAAAGAGCAGAAATGGCTCTTCATGACAGAGACGTTAAACGTTATTTCGCAACAGGTGTTGCAGGTCTGTCTATCGTAGCTGACTCTTTATCAGCAATCAAATATGCAAAGGTTGAGCCTATCAGGGATGAAGACGGTATTATCGTTGACTTCAAGACCACAGGCGAATTCCCGAAATATGGTAACGATGATGACCGTGTAGACCTTATTGCACAGGATATCGTTCACAGATTTATGACAGCTGTAAGAAGACATCATACCTATAGAAATGGTGTTCCTACAACTTCTATCCTTACCATTACCTCTAACGTAACTTATGGTAAGGCTACAGGTAACACACCTGACGGACGTAAGAAAGGTGAGCCTTTTGCTCCCGGTGCTAACCCGATGCACGGACGTGATACTCACGGTGCAGTAGCTTCCTTATCTTCAGTATCCAAGCTTCCGTTCAAGGATGCTCAGGATGGTATCTCCAATACATTTACCATCATCCCCGGCGCACTTGGCAAGGAAGATCAGGTATTTGCAGGAGACCTTAATATTGACCTTAATAAATAAATCGCTGAAAGCGATTCTTAGGAAAGGCAGGTGTTATGGGCGAAATGGACGATAAGCAAATGATTGATGATTTTGTTAAAATGTTGGATTCGGGTATGGCACAAGGCGTTGGGCATGTAAATGTTGACGTTAACGCTGAATCCGAAAATTCAAAAGAAGTACAGACTATGGGCTGTACGGACTGCTCCAGAACACCATTGGCATGCAGTGTTCCAACTTTGGAACAGGGGCTGGATGATTTCAGATAAAAAGGAGGATAATAAAAATGGCAGCAACAAACACAGCTCAGGTAGATAACCTGGTATCATTATTAGATGGCTATGCAACAAAAGGTGGACATCACCTTAACGTAAATGTACTTAACAGAGATACTTTATTAGACGCTCAGAAACATCCTGAGAACTATCCTCAGCTTACAATCCGTGTTTCCGGATATGCTGTTAACTTCATTAAATTAACACCCGAACAGCAGGCTGACGTTATCTCTCGTACATTCCATGAGAGCATCTAATCTTAAGATTAAGAATTGTTAATAATTAATTAAGAGACTGCGCATTAGCTATTTTTAGCCGGTGCGCAGTTTTCTTAAAAAAGGAGTCGACTATGCAGGGAAGAATTCACTCATTAGAAAGTTTTGGCACGGTAGATGGGCCCGGAGTAAGATTTGTAGTATTTGTACAAGGCTGCCCTATGAGATGTGCCTATTGCCACAATCCCGATACCTGGGAAATGAACGGTGGTACTTTAATGGAACCCGCCTATATTATAGAACAGTATGAGCGCAATATAAGCTTCTATAAGGGCGGTGGTATTACCGTAACAGGCGGAGAGCCGCTTATGCAGGTAGATTTTCTGATTGACCTTTTTACCCTTGCCAAAGAAAAGGGAATCCACACCTGTATAGATTCTTCAGGAATTGCCTACAAGCCTGACGGCAATCCGGAGTGGCTTACCAAGCTGGATAAATTGATGACGTTGACCGATTTGGTTATGTTGGATATTAAGCATATTGATCCTGAAAAGCATAAGGAACTTACTGCACAGCCTAATGACGGTATTCTGGCTTTTGCAGCATATTTGAATGAGAAAAATGTCGATATGTGGATCCGTCACGTTATTGTGCCCGGTATTACTGATGACGATGAGTACTTATATAAGCTGGGCTATTTTATAGGTCAGTTCCATAATCTGAAAGCTTTGGACGCTCTCCCTTACCATACAATGGGAGAAAGCAAATATGAAAAATTAGGAATGGAATATAAGCTTAAAGGTGTTCCCGCTATGGAAAAAAAGCAGCTTCTTGAGAAAAAAGAAGTAATCCTTGAGGGAATACGTAAACGCCGTGCAGAGCTTGAAGAATAATCTATAAAAGAGCAAAATTTTAATTTCACACTTTTACTTGTATATTCTATACTTTTATATTAAAATAAAAATGTATTAAAATTATTTATTTCTATGCATTTACAATATAAGGAGGATATTGATTATGGCATACGTAATTGGTGATGCTTGTGTAGCATGCGGAGCTTGTGAAGCTCAGTGCCCTGTAGGAGCTATCAGCATGGGCGATGGCAAATTTGAAATTAATCCTGATACATGTATCGATTGCGGTTCCTGTGCAGGTGCCTGTCCGACCGGTGCTATTTCTCAGGGTTAATCGACAACAGATAACAACCGGAAAAGCATTCATCCTCGCATACATAGATGAATGCTTTTTTGATATAATATCTCATACTTGATTTCCGCCCCAGCCGTTTTTGCTTTTATTCTTTGCTCTGCGTTCTTTTTTGGGCGGTTTTTCCCTTACTTTATAATGCTGTCTGAGCATTTCATCTACTTTACGATAATGTTCTTCTTCTTTTTTCCAGTGCTCTTCCTCCCGTTCTTCTATTGTCCTAAACTGATAGTCCAGTTCTTTAATTACACTTTCTTTAATCTCTGTACAAAGTTCCCTATTTGCATTTTTTACACTTTCTGTAATCATATGCTGGATTAAATACTGCAGTCTTTTGGCTTTTTCTTCCTTGTTGGCATTGTCTGAAAGTGAAACAATGAATTTCTGTCTCTTTCCAATCATATAGTCTAAAGCCTTCTCTTCCACTACTTCCGGAGTATCTACACCCGGCTCTTCTAAATGAGCTTTTTGCAGGATGCTTTTGATTGCCTTTAACTGCAATCCCTGTTCTTTTAACAGTTTAATCTCTCTAAACTGATTTACATCCTCCATTGTATAATACCTGTGCCCCATCTCGTTTCTCTTAATCGGAAGCTGCAATTCCTCTTCCCAATAGCGAAGAACATGGGTCTCTACCTGTACCCGTTTAGCTGCCTCTGAAATTAATAAGGTTTCTTGATTCATATTCATTCCCCTTTCCACCAAGCATAAAAGAGACAAACCTGCTTAGGCTTGTCTCTTTTGTAATTATTAGTATTCAATTCCATTAAATAACTGTCGTTATTTTTGTAGATTGCCAAATTTGGTAAAGTCCGGAAGCCAAACCAACTCTATTGTTCCAATCGGGCCGTTTCTTTGTTTAGCAATGATTATTTCCGCAATATTCTTTTTCTCCGTATCTTTATTGTAATAATCATCTCTGTAAATAAACATTACCACATCGGCATCCTGCTCAATAGCTCCGGATTCACGCAAATCGGAAAGCATCGGCCTGTGATCGGGTCTCTGCTCCACGGCACGGCTAAGCTGTGACAGTGCAATGACAGGCACATTAAGCTCCCTTGCCAGGGCTTTTAATGAACGTGATATGTCCGAGATTTCCTGCTGCCTTGAATCAGTTCGACCGCTTCCCGTCATCAACTGCAGATAGTCAATGATTATCATTTCAAGTCCGTGTTCAAGTTTATATTTACGGCATTTGGAACGCAGCTCTGAAATACTTATACCCGGAGTATCATCAATTATAAGATTGGATTTACCAATCACACCGGCGCTTTCAATAAGTTTCTCCCATTCCTCATCGGTAAGATTTCCTGTCCTTAAATGCTGTGAATCAACTTTGGATTCCATGGAAAAAAGTCTGTTTACCAGCTGCTCCTTGGACATTTCCAGACTGAATATAGCTACAGTCTGATTCTGCTTAAATGCCACATATTCAGCAATATTAAGTACAAATGCTGTTTTACCCATAGACGGTCTTGCCGCTACCAAAATAAGGTCTGAGGGCTGCATACCGGCCGTTCTGTAATCCAGATCAATAAAACCCGTTGCAATCCCTGTTACATTGCCCTTGTTATGCGAAGCCCTTTCTATTCTGTCCATTGCATTCATGACAATCTGCCTGATTGGCACAAAGTCTTCGGTATTTCTTCGCTGTACCAAATCAAATACTCTTTTTTCAGTATCTTCTAAGATTACTTCAAGGTTTTCCTTACCTACATAACAGGTATTGGCAATCTCTTCATTCAGTTTAATAAGTTTACGCAGCGTGGATTTCTCCGCTACTATATTAGCATAATATTTTATATTGGCAGAGGTAGGCACCGCAGTAATCAAATCTCTTACAAATTCCAGACTGCTTACCTCCGGAGGTACGTCCTTTTCTTTGAGCCTGTCCTGAAGAGTCACCAGATCCACCGGTTTACCTTCATCATTTAACTCTACCATAGTTTCAAAAAGGATACCATACTGTCGGCTGTAAAAGTCATCGCCACTAATAATTTCAGACGCAACTATGATCGCTTCCCTGTCCATAATCATAGAACCTATGACCGACTGCTCCGCCTCAATGCTGTGTGGCAGTATTCTTTTCAATAATGCCTCTTCCATTGGCTGCGGCATTTTTTATCCCACCTTTTATTATTCTTCAATAACCTTTACCTTAAGTTTTCCTGTTACCTTAGGATGAAGTTTTACACCAATCTCATATGCTCCTAATGCCTTAATCGGTTCAGGTAACTGGATTTTCTTCTTATCCAGCTCCAGGTCACACTGTTTCTTGGCCTCTGCTGCAATTTCTTTTGACGAAATAGATCCAAAAGTTTTTCCGCCCTCACCGGACTTCATTTTTACCACAACTTCTTTTGTCTCCAATACTTTTGCAAGCTCCTGCGCTGCTTCAAGCATTTCCTTTGCTTTTTTCTCTTCATTAGCCTTTTGAAGTTTTAAATCATTTAAATTTTTAGCATTTGCTTCCACTCCTAATTTCTGAGGAAGCAATTTATTCCTCGCATAACCATCACTTACATCTACAATCTCACCTTGCTTACCCAAAGACTTAACGTCCTGCAATAAAATTATTTTCATTTTATCATTCACACCTTTCTTTTAGGATTTCCCTGAATTCATCAGAATTGAAACTAATTCAGTTCACCCTCTTCAATCATAGTATCCAGCGTATTTTTTATCACTATAATTCCACCTTCCAAAGTAGTGTCCCTAAGCTGGCATCCTGCCATAGTCATATGGCCTCCGCCACCCATACGCTCCATAATTACCTGCACATTAACCTCATCGATAGAACGTGCAGAAATATATATCATTCCGTTATATATCGTAAGTACAAAGCTCGCCTTGACACCCTTGATATTCAGTAGTTCGTTTGCTGCCTGTGCGCCTACTACGGTAGGACTTTGTACATGTTCTCCATGACATATTGAAATCGCATATGAGTGCCTGTATATCTCAGCTTGACTGACAGCATCAGCCTTAGCCTTATACTCTGCCGCATCATCTCTGAAAAGCTTACGTATCCATGTGACGTCAGCGCCATTCCTTCTAAGGTATGCTGCCGCTTCAAAAGTTCTTACACCTGTTTTAGTCATAAAGTTATTGGTATCAATCATAATGCCGGCATAAAGGCAGGCTGCTTCTTCCGACTTAAGACGCATTCCGTCGCTTATATACTGAAGTATCTCGGAAACCATTTCACAGGTGGAGGAAGCATAGGCCTCAATATAGGATAAGGTTGCATTCTCAATAACTTCCGTACCCTGCCTGTGGTGATCCAAAACTACAATCGAACTGCAATGTTTAAGCAGTTCCGGACATTCCGTAATGCTGGGTTTATTAACATCCACAACCACCAAAACCGCATTACTGTTAATCATTTCCAATGCCTGTGTACCACTTATGATCATATCATCATCATATTCGTCATTATTTCTGAACATATCCACCATAGGCTGCATGGATGCCGTAACATCATTTAATACAATATGCGCCTGCTTTCCAAGTGCCTTGGCAATACAATAAATTCCGACCGATGCTCCGAAACTGTCGGTATCACCCAGATTATGTCCCATAACATAAATCTTATCTTTAACGGAAATAATCTCTCTAAGAGCATGTGCTTTTACCCTAGCCTTGACACGGGTACTCTTCTCTACCTGCTGACTCTTTCCGCCGTAATAAACTATATTCTCAGGCATCTTAACAACTGCCTGGTCGCCGCCACGTCCAAGTGCCAGATCTATTGCATTTCTGGCAAATTCATAGTTCTGCGCATAGGTCAGTCCGCTCAGACCCACACCGATACTGATAGTAACAGCCATCTCATTACCTATATTAACAGTCTTAACATCCTCTAATAAATCAAAGCGGCTTTCTCTAAGTAAATCAACTGCCTTTTTCCGCATTACTACCAGATATTTATCTTTCTCCAACTTCTTACAGATACCATCTAATGCCGCAATGTATTTGTTTACTTTCCTATCTATTAAAGCAATCAAAAGCGACCTTCTGACTTCCTCTACACTCTCCAGTGCCTCTTCATAATTGTCCAGATAAATAAGTGCCACAGCAAGACTCTGATCATCCACTTCCTGCAGGGCTATTTTCAATGCGGTCTCATCAAACAGATAGAGTGCGATCAAATAACCCTCATAACCCTGGGCTTCAATAATATCACTGTTCTCTGCCATTTCCTTAAGCGAAATCTTCTTAAGCTTTGCAGTATAATTTCTCGCTCCGTACTCTACATCAAATTCTGCTTCTTCTTCATCGCTTATGCCCGGCAATCGTTCCTTAGTAATTGATGGAAAAAGTGAGGTTATGGATTTCTTATATCCTTTTTCCTTATCAACCGCTTTCTCAAATGCATGGTTTGTCCAGATAATCTTACCGGCCTCATCCAGAAGTGCATGGGGCAGATCCAAATCACGCAGCAATCTCTTCTGTATCTGTCCGTACTGGGTTGCAAAACTTATCAGCTCATTAATAATAATAGGCTTATTGTAGAACATCAGGGACAGAATTATCACAAAATAAAAAACAAGAAAACAGGTTAATACCAGTCCTGCACGATAGTCTATTAAGTAAATCAGTAAATCTATTGCTATTAATAAAAATCCTAAGTATAAAGAAGACTGTAAATATGACTTTAATCTTCCTTTTAGTTTTACACTATTTTTCATCATAACCTCTTGTTTGTATGTCCTACGACTATACACACTTTCCCAGTTTTATGAATAAATAACATATTTAGTATATCATTTTTTGGAAATTAGTGCCACATCAATATATTGTTCTTTTTTACCATAATATGACAGATATTGTTATTTTGAACTATATAATGTTACAACTTTGATGCAAAAAAGATTCTTTTCTGATGCAAAAAAGATTCCTTTTTGATGCAAGAATGATACAGGTATGATGCTTATGTGTTATATCATTTGGTCATAGCGACGAAGAAAAGGAGAATGTAAAATGAGAAAACACAGAAGAATTTTATGTTTATTTACTGCATTATTAGTTATCTTTACATGGGCGCCTGCATCGGTGGTGTATGCGGAAGAAGCTCATACTAACGAGGATAATAAGGATAGGACTTATGCGCCGTATTTTTATGTGGAGAGTGAGGAAATCGGGGTGGATTCTTTTCCGCTTAAGAAGACGGAGGTGACTGCTAATATTGAGGGAATTATTGCTGATACTTATGTGGTGCAGAGTTATTCTAATGAGGGGACTAAACCTATTAATGCAAGTTATGTGTTTCCTGCATCTACCAAGGTAACTATTCATGGGATGAAGATGCAGATTGGGAATCAGGTTGTGACCGCTGTGATTAAGGAAAAAGAAGAAGCTAAGGAAGAGTTTGAGGCGGCTAAGAGTGAAGGTAAAAGTGCGTCTATGCTTTCTGAGGAAAGAGCTAATGTCTTTACTATGGATGTAGCCAATATTATGCCCGGTGATGATGTTCGTATCGAATTGCATTATACGGAGCTTATTACTCCTACCGAGGGGAGTTATCAGTTTGTTTTTCCGACGGTTGCAGGTCCGAGGTATGTGGGTCCAATTATTGACGAAGCCGGCAATCGGGATGAGTGGACTGCAACGCCGTATCTTAAAGAAGGCGCCACTCCTTCTGATGAGTATAATATCAATGTTACGATTTCGGCCGGGGTACCGATATCATCTCTTACAAGCAGTTCCCACAATATTGATATCGGTTGGGAGGAGAATACTACTGCTCACATAAGTCTGGCTAACACTTCAGAATATGCAGGGAATCGTGACTTTATTCTGGATTATAAACTTACCGGCGAAGAAATCGGTACAGGTCTCATTATGGATAAGGGTGAAAATGAAAACTATTTTATGCTGATGATACAGCCACCGGAACGTTATGAAGTCGAAGATATTCCTCCGAGAGAATATATTTTTGTACTGGATGTATCAGGCTCTATGTCCGGTTTCCCGCTGGACACTGCCAAAGAGCTTATAAACAATCTGGTTTCCGGGCTGCGTGAAACGGATACTTTCAATTTGATTTTGTTTTCAGGGACATCCTATCAGATGTCGGAGCGCTCCCTTCCTGCCACACAGGAAAATATAGATAAGGCAATTAAACTCATAAAAGAACAGAAGGGCGCAGGGGGAACCGAACTTGCAGAAGCGCTAAAAGATGCTCTGTATATTCCGGCTGACGGTGATACATCCCGCAACATAGTAATTATTACCGACGGTTATATATATGGTGAATCAGATATTTTTAAACTTATTAACGACAACTTGGATCAGGCCGATTTCTTTTCATTTGGAATAGGGTCCGCCGTTAACCGTTATCTGATTGAAGGAATCGCTGCAACCGGTCAGGGGGAAGCCTTTGTAGTTACCAAGTCGGAAGAAGCTTCAAATATTGCGGAACGGTTCCGTACCTATATACAATCACCTGTTTTAACGGATATTAAGGTTTCATTTGATGGTTTTGATGCTTATGATGTGGAGCCCGCCATCCTGCCTACACTATATGCCGAGAAGCCCATTGTCCTGCTTGGCAAATGGAAGGGTGAAACCACAGGAAATATCGAAATTACCGGTATGAACGGTAGTGGAGAATATTCACAAAGCATTGCCGTGGCCGATGTTGTAAGCGCCGAGAACAGTTCACTTGGATATTTATGGGCTCGCAAACGTGTGGAGCGTTTAACCGATTACGGTACCAACTCCAACAATCCTGATGTAAAAGACGAAGTCACAAAACTGGGGCTGTCATACAGTATGATAACACCCTATACCTCATTTATCGCGGTACTGGATGTAGTACGTAATCCAGACGCTGAAAGCACGGATGTCAATCAACCGCTTCCGCTGCCCCTTGAGGTATCTAATCTGGCAGTAGGCTATCGTATTGGTTCGGAACCTAATGAGTTTATTATTATCAGCGCACTGACGGTCATTATGCTTATACCGGTTCTGTCAAAAAAGAGAAAAAATAAAAGGATATATGTATAAAGAAAAAGATATGTGCATAAAGAAAAGGATACATGTATGAAATCTACACAGGTTAAAACGATAATTAAGAATGCAATAAATATACTAAAAAAATATTGGGCGATTTGCATATTAACGTTTTTAATAACGATTGTTATCAAATATTTCTGCCGGGTTACTGACAGTGATGCTTTAAAATGGATACTGACACCCACCGCAAGGTGGGTCAGTGTCCTTGGCGGCATCCCTTTTGAGTATATTCCTCATATGGGATATGTAAATCACTATCATAGATTTCTGTTTGCTCCTGCATGTTCAGGTACCAGATTTATGCTGCTTACTTTTTTGATGTGCATATTTTCATTCTTGTATCAGATAGAAGATAGACGAAAAGGATATCTGTGGTTTGTCTTCAGTGCTGTATTTGCTTATGCGTCTACAATCTTTGTAAACGGTTTGAGGATCATTGCCTCAATCTATATTCCTATCCGGCTGGAGGCTTGGAATCTTATGGACGGCCGGCTGACACAGGATAGACTACATACAATGATAGGAACCGGTATTTATTTTTCGTCACTGCTAATGATATATATGTTGGCAAGTTTTATCTGCAGACGTATATTTATAAAGGCCGAAACTCAATGTGCTGATCAAGCTGAGAATCATACTAATAATACTTTAGAACATTCTAAAAAATTGCGTACAATAATTGTTCCATCGTTTTGGTATTTATCTATAGTTTTAGCACTCCCTTTTTTGAGCAGACTATATCACAATGAATGGACCGGCTTCGGACAGTATGCAGCGATTATTATTTGCACATGCTCGGGTATTACGCTGATAATGTTAATTGTTACCTGCATCATTATGATCAAGAAAAATTTACATAAATAAGACTGAATAAAAAGGCGCTGATTCATTTTATGGCTCAGCGCCTTTTCATACCTAATTCTTTATGGTACACTATATAGAAATAATTTAAAAATTGAATAGGAGTTAATTAAGATATATGAAAAAGGAGTTAATAATAATATTAGATATAGTAGATATAATATTTATTGCTATAACAACATTTATGCTGTGCTACTATAGCAATTTCCCTGATAAATTGAATAAATTTGTAACCGGTATGTGCTTTTTTGTAATTGAAGCACTCATACTAATTATTATATGCAACAATATAAAAATAAAATTAATAAGGATTATAGATGTAATACTTATTGTCATAACAAATTTATATTTATTAGATTTAAGCAGTGTTGAAAGCTATGGTTTGAGCGCACTTGATGATTTGGGAAAATATGTATTATGTATGCTCTTATTAGGATTATATATACTGATATTAATCGTTACGTTCATCATCATGATACGTAAACAATCATATGAAGAAAACACTGCAGATGAGCATAACCAACAATAGAAAGCACTCTCTGCGAACTTTCTATTGTCATAAATAAAAGGAGCATCTCAATATAACTAATTCACAGTTATAGAGTAATGCTCCTTTTTAATAGCTTATCGATTATCCATTAGTCCTGTACATAAGGCATCAATGCCACGTGTCTTGCGCGCTTGATTGCTACTGTAAGAGCTCTCTGATGCTTAGCGCAGTTTCCGGTGATTCTTCTGGGAAGAATCTTACCTCTTTCCGACACATATCTTTTTAATTTATTGACATCTTTGTAATCAATTAAATTATCTTTAC
>JAFLTG010000082.1 GCA_022510545.1 Lachnospiraceae bacterium
ACACGTGGTTGCCCACAACAGATTTTGAGTCTGCCTCGTCTGCCATTCCGACACGACGGCATATGTAACAGCCGAATAATATAATATCATAAGAAAAAAGTATTGGCAAGTATTTTTTGCAAAGCGCAGCATTATGGTATATAATAAGTCGTAAAGTATATAGTGGGAAAGGCATGGCAATTAGTATGAATTGCAAGGATTCGGAAAAAATGATTCCTGCTTTTTTGAAGGATGATTTAACCAGCAAAGAGCTGAAAGAGTTTATAGAGCATATTGATTCCTGCCCGGAGTGTATGGAAGAACTTTCCATTCAGTTTCTTGTGGTAGAAGGTCTTGAACGATTAGAAAGCGGTAGTAATTTTAATCTGCAGAATGCATTGTCCGGGAAAATGACAGGAGCAAGGCAGGATGTTAATTTTAATCATACACTGAAACTTACACTTTTTTGGCTTGAAACAGCAGTTGTCTGTGCAATTATAATATCACTTGTTATTTTATTTCATTAATATTATTGAAAGGTAATCTTAAAATGGCTTCCAAGTTGGTTTTAATCGATGGTCATAGTATTTTGAACAGGGCTTTTTACGGACTGCCTATACTGACTAACAGTAAAGGGTTTCATACTAATGCTATTTATGGCTTTTTAAATATCATGTTTAAAATTCTTGAGGAAGAAAAGCCGGAATTTCTGACAGTGGCGTTTGATGTCCATGCGCCGACATTCAGACATGAGATTTACAGTGAATATAAAGGAACAAGGAAGTCGATGCCGGAGGAACTTAGGGAGCAGGTTCCGATGATGAAAGAAGTGCTTAAATCCATGGGAATATGTATAGTTGAGCAGGCAGGGCTTGAGGCTGACGATATTCTTGGTACGCTTGCAAACCGCGCTGAGAAGAATGGTATGGAGGTATCCCTTGTTTCCGGAGACAGAGATCTTTTGCAGATAGCATCTGAGCATATCAAAATCCGCATTCCCAAGACCAAGGGCGGTAAAACCGAGGTGGAGGATTATTATGCCAATGAAGTTAAGGAAAAATATCAGGTAACTCCTAAGCAGTTTATTGATTTAAAAGCACTTATGGGGGATACCGCTGACAATATTCCCGGTGTGCCCAAGGTTGGGGAAAAGACTGCTACCGAGCTGATGGTACAGTTTGGCTCTCTTGAAAACATATATGCGAAAGTAGATGAGATAAGCAAAAAGGCCGTCAGGGAATCACTTGTCAATAATAAAGAGTTGGCGGATTTAAGTAAAAGGCTGGCAACAATAGATGTTAATGCAGACTTTGAATTTTCTTTTGATGAGGCAAAGATAGGGGATTTTTATACCGAGGAAGCCTATATATTATGTAAACAACTTGAGTTTAAGAATATATTGCCCAGGTTTAAAAAGGATGCGCTTGTGGAAAATTCTCAGGCGGAGAGTTTTAAGGAGCTTAGGGAGCTTGCGGATGTTGAAGCTCTGTTTGAACGCTTAGAGAAGCTGTGCGAAGAGAAAGACGGCTGTGAAATAGGATTGTCGGTTTTGCGGGATGTAATAGATTCAGGCACTGCGGCAATGAAGGCGCATAAGGGGATCGGAACTGATAAGGTTTATGAAGGCTTTGTAGGAATTGCAATTGCTTATGATAAAGATGAGGTTTATTTTATACCATGTCAGGGTTCTGTGACAGGTCAGTATTTATCGGATAAGCTTATTAAATTGAATCGAAACAAATTATGTAAACTAAATACGTGTGATATTAAGCAGATATATGATATTATAGAAGATATTTCTAACGATGATAGACTCAACGATGATAATAAAAACGGTTCAGCAAATAGTATGCAGAAAGGTGACATAAATACAACCTCAGACGTAATGACAGTCTATAGAGAGAAAAAGTACTTTGACATCCTTCTTGCCGCTTATTTGCTTAATCCGTTAAAAAACGATTATGATGTAGAGTCAATTGCAAATGAGTACCTTAATTTGCTTCTTCCTGATAAAAAGCAGGTCTGTGAAAAGCGCTCCTATGTTGAAACATTTGAAAAAAAGCCCAAAGAATTTATGGAGTTTGCCTGTTTTCAAGCCTATGTCTGTCTGCTGGCAGCGCAGACACTTAAAAGTAAGTTAAAAGAGCAGGGTATGCTTTCGCTTCTCTATGACATAGAGCTGCCTTTGACTAAGGTATTATATGATATGGAACGCTATGGAATCAAGGCGCTTCCGGATGAACTTAAGACCTACGGGGAAGCTTTGACAGGTCGGATTGTGCAGTTAGAACAGTCTATTTATGATAAGGCTGGAATACAGTTCAATATTAATTCCCCCAAACAGCTTGGGGAAATTCTTTTTGACAAGATGGGTATTAAGGGCGGAAAGAAAACCAAGACGGGCTATTCCACCGCTGCAGATATTTTAGAAAAACTTGCTCCTGATTATCCGATAATTTCCGATATATTGGAATACAGGGGCCTTACAAAGCTTAAGTCCACATATGCGGACGGGCTGGCAGCCTATATTGGTGAAGATAATCGCATACATTCTAATTTTAATCAGACTATTACCGCAACCGGAAGAATAAGCTCTACCGAGCCTAATCTTCAGAATATTCCGATACGTATGGAGCTTGGGAGAAAGATTAGAAAGGTTTTTGTGCCGGAAGATGGATATATCTTTATGGATGCGGATTATTCGCAGATTGAGCTTAGGGTTTTGGCACATATGTCAGCTGATAAGCAGCTCATCGAAGCATATCAGATGGATGAAGATATTCACAGAATTACTGCTTCAAAGGTATTTCATACTCCGTTTGAGGAAGTGACGGACTTACAGAGGCGTAATGCCAAGGCGGTCAATTTCGGAATTGTATATGGCATAAGTTCATTTGGTTTAAGCCAAGACCTTAGTATTTCCAAAAAAGAGGCTGCGGAGTATATAGAGCAGTATTTTGCAACTTATCCGGGGATTAAGACTTTTCTGGATAAAATGGTAGAGGATGCCAAAGCGAATGGCTATGTAACAACCATGTTTGGCAGAAGAAGGCCGATTCCGGAACTGTCCTCGAGCAATTTCATGCAGCGTTCTTTTGGAGAGCGTGTGGCCATGAATTCACCGATTCAGGGTACGGCGGCTGATATCATCAAGATTGCGATGATAAATGTCTGGTCGAGATTAAATAATGAGGGGCTGCGCTCGAGATTGATTCTGCAGGTGCATGATGAACTTCTGGTTGAGACTTATGCACCGGAAGAAGAGAAGGTTAGGCAGATTCTTACGGAAGAAATGCAAAAAGCGGCTGCTTTGGCTGTGACGCTGGAGATAGATTTGCATACCGGTATGACTTGGTATGATGCTAAATAACATACGTTATGCAAAAAGCAAAAGTTTATTGTGCTGAGGGAAAAAGACCGATATGAAAGTAATAGGCATAACAGGCGGTGTGGGTGCCGGAAAGTCAAGAGTTTTGGAATATATAAGCAGTAATTATAACTGTGATATAATTATGGCAGATAATGCAGCGCATATGCTTGAAGAACCCGGCCAGAAATGCTATTATGAGTTGACTGCTCTTCTTGGAGACGGTATTTTAAATGATGATGGAAGTATAAACAAAGCCCGAATGGCTGAAAAAATTTTTACGGATAAAAATTTACTTAGAAAAGTAAATGAGATAGTTCATCCTGCCGTAAAAGCATATATTTTAGAATATATTAGTGAGAGAAAAAAAGAAAATAAGCTGAATTTTCTTTTTATAGAAGCAGCGCTTTTAATAGAGGCAGGGTATACCGGCATTGTGGATGAACTTTGGTATATTCACACGGATATAGGTATAAGGCGGCAGAGGCTGAAAAGCTCAAGGGCTTATACGGATGAAAAGATTGACAGTATAATACAAAAGCAGTTATCGGAAGAAGAATTCCGTAAGTATTGCAGTGTAATCATTGATAACAGTGGTGACTTTGAGTCCGCTTGTAAACAGATTGATAGAAAATTGGAGGAATATCTGTGTCAGAGACAATGAAATTACCCAGTCAGATAGTGTTTGGTCTGGATATTGGAACCAGAAGTATTGTAGGTACGGTAGGATACCGGACCGGAGAGCATTTTCACGTGGCAGCCCAGTGTATCAGGGAGCATGAGACACGTGCCATGCTGGATGGACAGATCCATGATATCCATAAGGTGGGGTCTACAATTAACGAGGTAAAAACCAATCTGGAAGCCAGAATAGGAAGACCTCTTAAGGATGTCTGTATTGCGGCGGCAGGCCGTGTGCTTCGTACTATGACAACAAGAGTGGAATGTGAGTTTGCAGCCGATAAGGAGATAAACGGAGAGGATATTTATGCGCTGGACTCCATGGGTGTTGAGAAAGCTTATTCAGAATTTCTTGAATCCAACAATTCCGATATAAAATTCTACTGTGTAGGATATTCAATTATACGGTATTATCTAAACGGTTATGCGATAAGTAATCTGGAGGGACATAAGGCAAAGGTTATCGGAGCCGATATCATTGCCACATTTCTTCCGGATGATGTAGTAGATGGTCTTTATAAGGCGGTAGGAATTGCAGGTCTTGAAGTGGTCAATCTGACTCTGGAGCCTATTGCAGCGATACAGGTAGCGATACCGCAGATGTATCGTATGCTCAATATGGCGCTGGTTGATGTGGGTGCAGGTACCTCCGATATTTCCGTTACGAAGGATGGAAGTATTATTGCTTACGGAATGATTCCTATTGCAGGAGATGCCTTGACGGAAGTAATTGCCAAACACTGTCTGGTGGATTTTAAGACCGCTGAGACTATTAAACGACAGGCCGAAGAAAATGAAACGATAGAATATAAAGATATAATGGGACTGACTCAGACAATTACCAAAAAGCAGCTTTTGGAAGTGGCGGCGCCTGTGATTCAGGATATGGCAAAACAGGTATCTGATAAGATTAAGGAGTTAAACGGTGATAAGCCTGTCAGTGCGGTCTTTGTGGTCGGTGGCGGCGGTAAACTGGAGGGTTATACCGATGCGCTTGCCAAAGAACTTGGAATTCAGGAAGAAAGAGTAGCGGTCCGCGGCGAAGAAGTTATGCAGCAGATAAACTTTTATGATGAAGATGCCAAAAAGGATTCGCTGATGGTTACGCCGATTGGTATATGTTTAAGTTTTTATGAACAGAGCAATAACTTTATCTTTGTGTATTTTAACGAGCAGAGAGTCAAATTGTATGATAATAATAAACTTGCAGTAGTGGATGCCGCTATGCAGGCTGAATTTGCACATGACGGACTTTTCCCCAAGCGCGGAAAAGAACTGAACTATTTTGTAAACGGCAAACCCCGTATTACCAGAGGAGCTCTTGGTGAAGCTGCCGTAATCACCGTCAACGGGCAGGAGGCGGATATTTATACAACTATCCATGCCAATGATCAGATTAAGGTGATTGAATCAACTGCCGGAGAACCGGCCTCCATAGATATCAACCAGCTTCCGGAATACGGTGCGACTATGTGGGTTGAGGTTAACGAGAAAAAAGTTGAACTTCCGGAGTTTGCTTCGGTAAACGGAAGCCTGCAGTCCGGTTATTACAGTATACAGGATAATGATAATATTGAATTCATAAGCTATTATACCGTGAGACAGATAGCTGAGTTTATGGATGTCATTGTAAATGAGAACATGAATATTTATGTAAACAATAAGCTTTCCGATATGGATACCAAGGTTTATGAGAATTTTTCTGTAATCTGGACAATGGAGGAGTTACAGTTATCCGACAGGGATATTTACGGCAGCGGTGCGCCTGATACTTTTGCCAATCTGCCGGAAGATGACGGCACTTATGTTAAAAGTGAGCCTAAAAAGAGAGAGGATCCATTTGCGGCAATGGGCGCAGGGCTTGAGAATCCGGGGAATGAGCAGGATGTGCAACAGGATGTGCAGAACGAACAGGTTGATTCCAGTGAAAATATGACAGATGTGTCAGAAAATGGCGCTTCAGGAGAGGCTGGAACCAATTCCGGAAGTGATCGGGAGAAAAATGCACAGAATCCGGAACAAAATGCAACAGTAAACTCCGCAACCGGAGCAGCATCAAATACAGCAGCAAACTCCGCAACCGGAGCAGCATCGAATACAGCAGCAAACTCCGCAACCGGAACAGCATCGAATGCAACAGCAAACTCTGCAACCGAAACAGCATCAAATACAGCAACAGGCCCTGCACAGGATAATTCAACAGCATCAACCAGCACCGACCCGACTTCAATCCAGGTGACGGTAAACGATGATCAGATTACTTTGGTCGGTAAGACAGGTTATATATTTGTAGATGTATTTGACTACATAGATTTTGATTTATCCACCCCGCAGGGAAGTGGTATCATTACAGAAATAAACGGCAGGAATGCACAGTATATGGAGCCTATTCATAACGGTGATGTGATAAAAATTTATTGGAAAGATTGATATACTTATGAGATTATGCAGCATAGCAAGCGGAAGCAGCGGGAATTGCGTATATGTAGGTTCTGACACAACCCATCTTCTTGTTGATGTGGGAATCAGTGCAAAACGGATTGAAGCCGGAGCTGCCACGCTTGGCTTAAAATTATCCGAGATAGATGGTATTTTTATAACCCATGAGCATTCAGACCATATAAAAGGTCTCGGTGTTATTTCCAGAAAATATGGAATTCCGATTTATGCAACGGCCGGTACCATAAAGGAAATAAGACAGACTGCATCTTTGGGTGAAATCGATGATTCGCTGTTTTGCAGTATTTTGCCGGATCAAAAATACATAATAAAAGATATGACTTTATATCCTATGAGAACTTCACATGATGCGGCAGAACCGGTGGCATATAAAATCACCCATGATAAGAAGAAAGTGGGAATAGTTACGGATCTTGGCTGTTACAACGATTATACGATAGAATGCATGAAGGATTTGGATGCGATTTACCTTGAGGCCAACCATGACATTAATATGCTTCAGGTGGGTTCTTATCCGTATTATCTGAAGCGGCGCATTTTAGGGGAAAAAGGGCATTTGTCCAATGAGGCGGCCGGAAAACTGCTTGCCGGTTTGCTTAATGACCATATTGAGGCCGTTGTGCTTGCACATCTGAGCAAGGAAAACAATCTTCCGGAGCTTGCTTATGAGGCGGTTAAGCTGGAGCTTATGATGTCGGATTCGGGATATAAAGACGGGGATTTTCCTATCTATGTTGCAAATAGGAGTGAAGTTTCGCAAATGATTGAGATAGCGTAAATTATAGAAGAATGGGAGATTAGTGTGAAATTATGAAAAAAACAATTATTACAGTTGTAGGAAAAGATACGGTAGGGATTATTGCAAAAGTATGTACTTATCTGGCAGACAATCAGATTAATATTCTGGATATTTCCCAGACCATTGTACAGGACTATTTTAATATGATGATGATAGTGGATACTAATCAGACTAAGAAAGATTTTACCGCTATTGTAGAAGAACTGGGTAAACTTGGTGAAAGTATCGGGGTTATCATTAAATGCCAGAAGGAAGAAATTTTTAACCAGATGCATAGAATATAACTTTTATCCAACAGGAAAAGGAAAGAAAACTGCTTGTCTATCAAGGGGATAAGGAAGGATAATTACTACAATGATTAATATATTTGAAGTCGCAGAAACTAATGAGATGATTGAAAAGGAAAATCTGGATGTAAGAACGATTACACTGGGTATCAGTCTCCTTGATTGTATAGATTCGGATTTGAAATTATTAAATGAAAAGATTTATCATAAAATATATGAAGCAGCCAAAGACCTGGTAAAAACCGGAGAGGAAATCTCAGGAGAGTACGGCATACCGATTGTAAATAAACGGATTTCGGTCACTCCTATTGCACTTGTAGGCGGAGCTGCGTGTAAGTGCGCAGAGGACTATGTATCGATAGCTATGACTTTGGATAAAGTGGCGCATGAGGTGGGAGTTAATTTTATCGGCGGATATTCTGCACTGGTCTCGAAGGGAATGACTAAGGCAGATGAGTTATTAATACAATCTATTCCAAAAGCACTCGCCGTAACGGAAAGAGTCTGCAGTTCCGTTAACTTGGGATCTACCAAAACCGGAATTAATATGGATGCCGTAAAAATGATGGGAGAAATCATTAAGCAGACTGCGGAGGCTACCAAGGAAAACGACTCACTTGGCTGTGCGAAACTGGTTGTTTTCTGTAATGCACCGGATGATAATCCGTTTATGGCAGGAGCTTTCCATGGTGTGACAGAAGCTGATAAGATTATAAATGTGGGAGTAAGCGGTCCGGGAGTGGTTAAGACCGCACTTAGTAAAATCAGAGGCGAAAGTTTTGAGGTGCTGTGTGAGACTATCAAGAAAACAGCATTTAAGGTGACCCGAGTTGGTCAATTGGTAGCAAAAGAGGCATCCAAGCGACTTAATGTGCCTTTTGGAATCGTGGATCTGTCTCTTGCGCCGACTCCGGCAATCGGAGACAGTGTTGCCGATATTTTGTGTGAAATCGGACTTGAACATGCCGGAGCTCCCGGTACTACGGCGGCACTTGCACTTTTAAATGATCAGGTGAAAAAGGGTGGAGTGATGGCGTCTTCATATGTAGGCGGCTTAAGTGGTGCCTTTATTCCGGTCAGTGAAGACCAGGGTATGATAGATGCGGTTACGGCCGGTGCACTCACGTTGGAGAAACTTGAAGCTATGACCTGTGTCTGCTCCGTAGGGCTTGATATGATAGCAATTCCCGGAGATACTAAGGCTACCACCATATCCGGAATAATTGCGGACGAGATGGCAATTGGAATGGTCAATCAGAAGACTACTGCGGTACGTCTGATTCCGGTGGTAGGCAAAGGCGTTGGGGAGACCGTTGAGTTTGGAGGATTGCTGGGATACGCACCGATTATGCCGGTTAATCAGTTTTCCTGTGATGCGTTTGTGAACAGGGGTGGAAGGATTCCGGCGCCGATTCATAGTTTTAAGAACTAATAAAATAGTTTGAACAGTTTAATAATATAAATATATTAAATGGTGTAATAATAATTTAGTATAGAATATGAATAATTCAAATAGTGTAAAGAACACAAAAGAATCCAAAACACACAAGATGACAGAAGGGAATCCGCTTGGCACGATTCTCTTTTTTGCTATTCCGATGATACTTTCAAACCTGTTTCAGCAGCTTTACAATGTCATTGATACGATAATTGTAGGCAAAAGACTGGGGACTGACGCGCTTGCTGCGGTAGGGAGTGCCAGCAGTATTACGGCGGTTTTTGTGCAGCTTGCGACGGGATTTGCTCTTGGCGGCGCCATTGTGATTGCACAGTATTTCGGAGCCGGTAAAACTGATAAAATATGGCAGTGTATGACTACATCAACGATATTTTGTGCCGGAATTGCACTTGTATCAACGATTGGAATATGGTTGGGGGCGGAGCCGATTCTTCGTATTGTAAATACGCCTGTTGATATTATACCTATAGGTGTAACTTACCTGCGCTTTTATTTTGTGGGATGCATTCCTATTTTTGTATACAATGCGTTAAATGGTGTGTATGTAGCGTTGGGAGATTCCAGAACGCCGCTTAAATTTCTGGTAATATCGTCGGTTCTCAATGTTATACTCGATTTGCTATTTATAATTGCATTTAATGGGGGAGTAAGGGGAGCGGCGTTGGCGACAGCGATTTCCCAGCTTATAGCCGCATGTATGGCTATTGCAGATATGCCGAAGCTTTTATCTGATTTTAAAGTGGATAAAACTATAGGCTTTTTTGATAAAGAGCTGCTTTTTACTATGCTAAGGCTTGGTTTGCCTTCTGCGCTTCAGCAGTCTATTGTATCGGTAGGTTCGGTAATAGTTCAGGCAACAATTAACGGTTTCGGAGAGGCTGTTATTGCCGGAAGTGCAGCAGCGACCAAAGTAGTCAATCTTGCAACGGCGATTCCCATCAATTACAGTAATGCCTATTCCAACTATGTAGGGCAGAATATTGGGGCATGCAAAGAAGAAAGAATATGGCCGGGTCTTAAAGCTTCATTTTTTTGTTGCGGCTTTATTTCTCTTATGATGACAGCCGTATGCGAGATTTTTCCGAATCAGATCATTGGGCTCTTTGTAGAAAAAAACGAGACTGATATTGAGCAGGTAATTGCGGTGGGAGCCGCGTATATAAGGGTAGTGGGCGCATTTCTTGTGGTATTTTCCGTCTATATGCTGATAAAAGCCACTTTTAAGGGAAGCGGCGACATGAGCTGGTTCATAATGACCACGCTGCTTAGTTTCGTTATCCGCCTATTTTTGACCGTATGTTTTGCGAAAACGGTAGGGGTTGACATAATATGGTGGTCATTCTGCATAGGCTGGGCAATAGCACTTATTGTAGCCGCCGCAAGATATCTACAGGGCGGCTGGCGCAATAAGTCTATTGTCCGATAACATGTTTCTTAATAGCATCAAAACTTTCTTTGCTTAAGACATGCTCTATCTTACAGGCGTCATCAACTGCGGTTTTTTCATCTACGCCAAGCTTGATCAGCCAGTTGGATATGAGGATGTGACGCTCATACATGGTTTCAGCTATTTCCTTACCGGAGGGCGTGAGAGTGATAAAGCCGTTGTCGTCTACATTGATATATCCGTTTTCGCGTAGATTTTTCATCGCTACACTGACACTTGGTTTTTTGAATTCCAGTTCGTGGGCGATGTCGATAGAGCGGACATTGCCTTTTTGCTGACTGAGCATTAAGATTGTTTCGAGATAATTTTCTGCGGATTCCTGGATTTTCATGGTTGAAACCTCCTTTTTATAATTTGTTGCTTTATCATATATTTTCTTTGACTATGATGAAATGAGAAATCCCAAAAACTAATGCAGCAATAACCAATGCGTGATGCCGAAGCAAAATACCATTCAGCAAGAACAAAACAACGGGAACAATTGCCAATCCATAGAGAATGCCTATTCCACCATTAGCTTTCTTAACCCAAAGAAGGCTATAAATCAACAATAGTAGTATCGTTAAGCATATCCAATGAGCATTTCTGTTACGGAGTTAAAACCAAATTTCCACTCCTTGGTGAAAATCGGGAGAATCATAAGAGCCATACACGCATATCTTCCGATTTGCTCAAGGATATTGATAGTTAAATATTTGCTGTCAAATCTGTCAGCCAATTCTTTTCTGGCGACGATTATATTGATTAAAATAAGACACACTATCGCTACCAAGTTAATCCAGTTAATCCAACCAAAACTCATAGTTTCTTCCCATTCCTAAACGCCGATTTGTCCAATTCTAAAAACTGGAATTATTCTTGATCCATTGTGAAACACCACTTTGCAATGTCTGAAATAAGAGAGAGCGGTATTTCTTGATTCAGCTTCAACCGTAAATTACCCTTATAAACCTCAATTCCTTTCAAACTCTCATTGAAATGCGTAACTGCTTCTTCCCCTACATGCACACCAATATGGTTTTTGCTTACTGAAAAGTGTATGATATAGCTTTTCTTTTTCCATGTTGGCATACTCCATGCAATCGTTTCTTCTGCTTCCGGTATC
>JAFLTG010000083.1 GCA_022510545.1 Lachnospiraceae bacterium
AACAGAGGCTTATAGCCTCAGAGCAAACCGCCCGTTAGACGGGCGGTGCTGATTGCAGAAAGAAAGAGGGAATCCCTCAAGTCACTTCGTGACTTTTGGGACACCCTCTTTTTTAATTAAATTTTACTTTTTTAACCAAATTTATTCTAAAGAAAAACTCATAATAATCCGATATACACAATAGATAGTAGTATGCGTATTATGTGATGGAATATCGCAGTGGCATATTACGGCGCAGTTAATAGAAACGGATTTCGTATTAAAGTCAAAGGGGGACTAAAAATGAGTAAAATCGAGGGTTATGGAGCATATCAAAACAGTTATTATTCTACGGTAAATGCTAAGAATGCACAGAAGTCACAGAATGCAGACAAAACGGATAAGACGGACAAGACAAATAAAAATGGTAGTGTAAATCTTAGCGATAAAGCTAAGAAACTGTTGGATGAACTTAAGAAAACATATAGCAATATGGACTTCATCATAGCAGATTATGAGACTGATGAAGAGGCAGCTGAATACCTTTCAAGAGGAAGCAAAGAGTTCAGCGTACTTATAGATCCTGAGACATTGGAAGCAATGGCTGCTGATGAGGAGACCAAGAATAAGTATATAGGTATCCTTGAAGATTCAGTAGGTCAGCTTAAGGATATAAAAGATCAGCTCGGAGAAGATGGCGATGAAGTAAAACGTATCGGAATCTCTGTTGGTAAAGACGGTCAGGTTTCTTACTTTGCTGAATTAGAGAAGGCTGGCGAGAGACAGAAAGAATTTATAGACAGTATCAGAGAGAGTAAGAAGGAAGCAAAGACCGAACAGGAGAAGAAGGCACAGGAAGAGCTTGCGGCACATGAGAGAACTAAGAAGACAACGGTAAGTGCAAGCTCAATAGAAGAACTGCTTGAGAAAATCAGGTCAGTTGACTGGGATCAGATAAAGTCTGAAGAGAGACCGGAAGCAGGAAGCAGGTTTGATTTCAGCGTATAAAGGAAAATGTAACAATGAAAGAACTAAAAACAGTGACAGCCCCCACAGGGAATTCTGTGAGAAAAGGTATATTGAGAAATAAGTATTATCTTTATATTACAGAGTTCTTTGCGGGAATGTCAGTTATGGCAGTGGAGCTTGGCGCAAGCCGGCTCCTTGCTCCGTATTTCAGCTCTTCTCAGATCGTATGGACTATTATAATCGGTACGATTATGATAGCTATGGCCCTTGGAAATATCTGGGGAGGAAGGAGTGCGGATAAAAATCCAAATCCGGACAGGCTCTATATCCGCATCATCATTGCGGCTGTTTGGATAGCGGCGATACCGGTACTGGGCAAATATATTATTATCGGTATTTCGGCAGCACTGGTATTTACTATCAGCAATAATTTTCTTATATGTGCGGCTTTTCTGGCTTGCATGATAATCTTTGTATTCCCGTTGTTTTTATTGGGAACGGTAACCCCTTCATTAGTAAAATATACGGTTGACAGTCTGGACGACAGCGGTAAGACTGTAGGTTCTCTTGGGGCATTTAACACCATTGGAAGTATTATAGGTACATTTCTGCCTACATTTGTGACAATTCCGTATGTGGGTACGTCAATTACGTTTTTAATATTTGCAGGTATTTTATTGACTCTTGCTTTAATTTATTTTATTAGTATAGGAATGATAAGGAAACAATGTATAACAGGTGTTATATTATTTCTTTTATGCTGTTTACTTGGCTTTTCCAATAGTTTTGCATTCTGGGAAAACGATTTGTTATATGAAGGGGAATCGGTTTATAACTATCTTCAGGTAAAAGATACTGACGACAGTGTTATTTTGTCTACCAATGTGTTGTTTGGAGTGCAGTCCATTATGAAGAAGGATGGAGGAGCAACCGGCATGTATTATGATTATGCCATGGCCGCTCCGGTAATGGCGGGCAAAACTGACGGTGATATTCTTATTCTCGGTATGGGAACCGGCACGTATGCCAAACAGTGCCGGCTTTATTATGGGAATACTTCGATAGAAGGAGTGGAAATTGATAAAAAGATTACCGACCTGGCAGGCAGATATTTTGAGCTTCCCGATTCCGTTCCGGTAACAACCTATGATGGTCGTGCTTACCTGGAAGCGGTTTCCGACACTTATGATGTGATCATGGTGGATGCATATCAGGATATTACCATTCCTTTTCAGATGTCTTCCGTGGAATTTTTTACATTGGTTAAGGAGCATCTTAATGAGAACGGTGTAATGGTAGTCAATATGAATATGCATTCAGACGCAGAAGGCAACATAAACGAGTATCTGGCAGATACAATAGCAACTGTTTTTAATTGTGTATACACGGTGGATGTGCCTTATACAACCAATAGGGAACTGTTTGCCTCAATGAATCCTGACGCCTTAGCACAGTTTGAAGAGGGAAGAAGCAGGGTTACGGACCCGGAGCTTAAGATAATGCTTGCGAATGTATCTGCGGGGATAGAACCTTATAAAAAGGGCACTTATATACTTACTGATGATAAGGCGCCGGTAGAGCTGCTGGGTATGCGGGTAATAGACGATCTTATAAAAGGAGAATTGGCATATTATAAGAAGATATTTCGCGAGGAAGGGATAAGCGGATTATTGGAATAGTATGAATAACGTAAGTTGATTTATAAAGATGAATATGATTTAAGATAAGATTGGATATGGATAAATTAGGAATAAAATTAAAATGAAGGGAGATGATATTAAAAAATAGAAAGGAGCAATTGAATAAATGGATTTTAGAAACAGCAAGACCAAAGAAAACCTTATGAAGGCATTTGCCGGTGAAAGCCAGGCAAGAAATCGTTATACCTTTGCAGCCGGCCAGGCGCGGAGAGAAAAACTGTATGTCATTGAAGCAGTTTTTCGTTTTACCGCAGACCAGGAAAAAGAGCATGCAGAGGTTTTTTATAAGCATTTAAGTGAGCTGGCGGGAGAAAATATTGAGATTTCGGGAGCATATCCCATAGATATCGCCAATGATGCTGCATCCCTGCTTCGTATGGCACAGCATAACGAATATGAAGAGCATGACGATGTATATATGAATTTTGCAAAAAAAGCGGAAGAAGAGGGCTTTAGTGCAATAGCGGATTCATTTAACAAAATTGCGGAAATAGAGCGAATTCACGGAAATCGTTTTGGTCAGTTTGCAGAATGGCTCGAACAAGGCAAACTTTTCGTCTCCGATGTTGAAACCGCATGGATGTGTATGGAGTGCGGCCACATCTACCGTGGAACCCAGGTTCCCCCTGTCTGTCCGGTCTGCCATAATGACAGAGGCTATTTTGTACGCCTTGAACTTGCACCATATACCGGGGCCGGATGCATATGATTTTAGTCTTATATCAAAGCGAAAAAATTTTCCCAATCTTTTTAACAAATTTCCTTTGCGTATCGCATAATATGTGTTATTATATATAAGAATAGGTTAAAAAATTTGGCAATATCCCGTTAGGAATGCTAAAAATGAGAAAATCAGGCGTTTTAATCTTTGTAATAGCAACAGTTATTCTTGCTGCATTATGTATTTACCTTGGAACAAGGCTTTATGTTGTACAGAATGAATTGACGCAATTACGTTCACAGTCCGAAGAGGCGATGGCCTTTTATAATATGTATGCCGGTGAAGGTCCGGATTGGGACGATGGTTCGGAATCTGCCGATATGTATACGGCTGACAGTGTTTCCGTTTCCAGACGTGATAAATCAGATAAAGCAGTTAATCCGGGTCAGGGTTCGTCGTCACAGGAAGGGTATGTACGCAAAGTGTATCTGACTTTTGATGACGGTCCCAGCAGCAATACCGGCCGGATTTTGGACATTCTTGCAGAATATGACGTGAAAGCTACCTTCTTTGTAGTAGGAAAAGAAGAGAAAGAATATCAGGCGTTATATAAACGAATAGTGGATGAAGGCCATACTCTTGGTATGCATTCGTACAGCCATAAGTATAATGAGATATATAAGTCTGTGGACAGCTATGCAGATGATTTAAGCAAATTGCAGGAATTTTTATATGATACGACCGGTGTATGGTGCCGTTTTTGCAGATTTCCCGGAGGGAGCAGCAATGCAACCAGCGGAGTTGATATGCATGAATTTATAGGTTATCTGGATGAACAGGACATAACTTATTTTGACTGGAATATTTCATCCGGTGATGCGACAGGGGATTATATCGGCAAAGATGCAATATTGCGTAATTGTCTGACAAATCTTTCGGAATTTAACACAGCCATAATTTTGATGCACGATGCCTCGAATAAAAATTCTACGGTTGAAGCTTTACCCGCTTTAATCGAAAGAATTCAGGCAATGGATGATACTATTATCGTTCCGATTACAGAAGATACGGAACCGATACAACATATAAGTAATGAATAAGGAATGGAGGATCGTAGAATGGGTTTTTTCTCTGATTTGAAAGACGACCTTTCTCAGGC
This sequence comes from Lachnospiraceae bacterium, assembly GCA_022510545.1. Taxonomy (GTDB): domain Bacteria; phylum Bacillota; class Clostridia; order Lachnospirales; family Lachnospiraceae; genus UBA3282. Next base: position 4,469 of record JAFLTG010000083.1, read on the forward strand.
TGTAAATGAATTAAAGCCGGAAGAGAAACCTGGCGCAGATAGCGGTAATATATCGGAAGCCGAAGATGCCCAGGGACTACAAGGCAGCATAATCACATCACAAGAACTAAGTGATATGCTGGATAAGGTAGAGGCAATGAGCGCCGAAACCGATATTTTTAATTCTGAGGCAGATGCGGCAGTTGAATTGTCTCTGCAGGAAGAACTTCAAACGGAACTTCCGGTGGACCCACTGGGTGTAGATGAAGCGTTGCTGACAGAGGAACTTCAAGCTGAAATCCCGGTTGAGCTCCCGATGGCCGAAGAGACTTTGACGGAAGCCATAAGCGAACTGCCGCTTGTGGAAGAAGAACCGGTTGAACCGCTGATGATGGATGAGGCACTTTTAGCAGAAGCGGGCCTTGCAGAAGGATTGGTTGACGAAATTTCGTTGACAGACGAAATGCCGTTAACCGAAACGATTACAGAAGAAATTCAGGTAGAATTACCTGATGATACGGTATCCGTAGATACTATAGGATCCGATACGCCCGATGGGGTAATAAATGAATTGAGAGAGGAAGTGCAGGAAGGCATGAGTGAAGAAGTAATGGAAGAAGTATTGGAAACAAACGAGGTAGAACAGGAACAAAGTGGAGAGGAGACGATTATGGATACTCAACCTATGGTAGCGTCAGACGAAACAGCAGTTGTAACTGAAGGAATGTCAATTATTGGAGATATTACTTCAGGTGGTTCTTTGGAACTGCTTGGTGCTGTTACAGGTAATATTGATGTTCTTGGAAAATTGAATATTACAGGTTCAATTCAGGGTAATTCCAAGGCTGCCGAAATTTATGCAGAAGGTGCAAGAATCAATGGTGAGATTAACAGTCAGGGCAGTGTGAAGATTGGTCAGAGTTCGGTAATAATCGGTAACATTTATGCTAACAGTGCTGTTATTGCAGGTGCTGTAAAAGGTGATATTGATGTGCATGGACCGGTAGTACTTGATACTTCGGCTATTGTTATGGGTAACATTAAGTCCAAGTCAGTACAGATTAATAACGGTGCCGTTATTGAAGGTATGTGTTCACAGTGCTATGCAGAGATTAATCCTACATCCTTCTTTGAAGAAATAAAGAAAAAGAAAGATAAGAAATAATTTGATAAATAAATATTGTAATTGTTGATTGGCATATTGACGGGAGTGAAGGTAAAATGCAGCGTGTTCTATTGAAACTGAGCGGAGAAGCATTAGCCGGAAGTAAAAAGACCGGATTTGATGAAGATACTGTACGTGGAGTTGCCCTACAGGTAAAACAGCTTGTAGATGATGGAATTCAAATAGGTATCGTAATAGGGGGCGGTAATTTCTGGCGCGGACGATCCAGTGAGAATATTGACAGAACCAAGGCGGATCAGATTGGTATGCTTGCAACAATTATGAACTGCATATACGTGTCCGAGATTTTTCGTTCCGTCGGTATGATGACCGCAATTCTTACACCTTTTGAGTGCGGTTCTTTTACCAAACTGTTTTCCAAGGATCGTGCCAATAAATATTTTGCGAAGAATATGGTAGTGTTTTTTGCAGGAGGCACAGGACATCCTTATTTTTCAACGGATACAGGAGTGGTGCTTAGGGCCATTGAGGTGGATGCAGACGTAATATTGCTTGCAAAGTCGGTGGACGGAGTATATGACTCCGATCCCAAATCCAATCCTAATGCCGTGAAATATGATGAAGTATCTTTAGAAGAGGTTATTGAGAAAAATCTTCAAGTGGTGGATATGACCGCATCTATTCTGGCAAGGGATAACAGGATGCCTATGTGGGTGTTTGCCCTGAATGAGAAAGACAGCATTGTAAACACGGTAAAAGGGCAGTTCAAAGGAACAAAGGTCACTGTGTAATGATATAGGAATAAGTGAGAGGAAGGTATTTAGTCAGAAATGGATGATAGAATTAAACCATATGATGAGAAGATGAAAAAGGCATTTGATTTTCTGGTAACGGATCTTGGGGCGATTCGTGCAGGAAGAGCCAATCCGCATGTGCTTGACCGGATAAAGGTGGACTATTATGGAACGCCTACTCCGATTCAGCAGGTTGGAAATATTACGGTTCCCGATCCGAGAATGATTCAGATTGCACCCTGGGAGAAAAGCCTTATAAAAGAAATCGAAAAAGCGATAATGATGTCCGATGTAGGCATCACACCCAGTAATGACGGTGCGGTTATTCGTCTGGTATTTCCGGAACTTACAGAGGAACGCAGAAAAGAACTGGTCAAGGATATTAAGAAAAAGGGCGAAGATAATAAGGTCGCAATCAGAAATGCGAGACGCGACGGAATGGATGCCTTTAAGAAGCTTGCCAAAACCGAAGTCTCAGAGGATGAGATTAAGGAACTGGAAGACGAGCTGCAGAAACTGACGGATAAATACATCAAGGATGTTGAGAAGTTGGTTGAAGATAAGTCTAAGGAAATTATGACGGTCTAAATAATTATTTTAAATGACAATTTTGAGGGGATTGCAGAGTTTGTAAATTCTGCTTTCCCTTTTTGCGAGTTGAGAGAGAGGGAGTTGGTATGAAAATACCGCAGCATGTTGCAATAATCCTGGATGGAAACGGAAGATGGGCAAAGAGTAAGGGAATGCCCAGAAATTACGGGCACGTCCAGGGTGCCAAAACCGTGGAAGTAATCTGTGAAGAAGCATATAAGATGGGGATACAGTATCTGACGGTTTATGCTTTTTCCACAGAAAACTGGAACAGGCCGCAGGATGAAGTAGATGCGCTTATGAAGCTGCTTAGGAATTATATGCAGACCTGTCTGAAAACAGCGGCCAAAAATAATATGTGTGTTCGTATAATTGGCGATAAGTCCAGGCTGGACGAGGATATAAGGTCCCGGATTGACGAGCTTGAGAAGGCTACTGTTAACAATACCGGGCTGCATTTTCAGATTGCGCTAAACTATGGTGGACGGGATGAGATTGTCCGTGCCGTGCGTAAACTGGCGGCGCAGGTAGAAGCGGGAAGTATCAACAAAGAGGATATAAACGAACAAATGTTCGAAAATGCATTGGATACCTATGGTCTGCCTGAGCCGGATTTGCTTATTCGGACCTGTAACGAGATGCGAATATCCAATTTCCTGTTATGGCAGCTTGCCTATACAGAGTTTTATTTTACGGAAACAGCATGGCCGGATTTCTCCAAGGAAGAATTGGAAAAGGCCATTGAATCATATAATAAGAGAGATAGAAAGTTTGGTAATATTAAGGTTGAAAAATGAATTATTTCATATGACGAACTGAGTGATGTAGGAGGTAAACTATGTTTCGCACAAGATTGTTAAGCGGGATTGTTTTGGTAATCCTTGCTGTTGGCGGAATTGTTTTAGGTGGTTGTATATGGGTAGGAATGTTATTCTTTATATCGTTAAACGCTTACCTGGAATTGACGAGAGCAACCGCAGTTCATACGGAAGGAAAAAAATTAAACTCTCTTGAAATAGCAGGAATAATATTGACTGTTATTTATTATCTGTACTTCTTTTATGAGTCAATATTCAGTGACATATTTAACCCTGAGGTTTTAGTTTTAATTGCTTTCTACTTAATCTTTGCTTTGCTTGTCTTTATGGTTGTATATGTTTTCAGCTTCCCGAAATACAAAGCGGGTCAAGTTATGGCGGCATATTTTGAATTCATTTATGCGCCTGTTTTGTTGTCTTTTCTTTATTTGCTTCGGGATTTTAGCGGTAATGGAGCATATCTGCTGGGTTTGGTGTTTTTGTGTTCATGGGGAAGCGATACCTGCGCTTATTGTGTAGGTGTACTGTTTGGAAAGCATAAGATGACGCCGAAGCTCAGCCCTAAGAAATCTATAGAGGGAGCGATAGGCGGCATAGTTGGATCCTCATTGCTGTGCGCTTTGTATACACACTATATACTTAATGTTTATTCCGGAGATGAGATTGCACTAAACATTTTTGGTGCGGTATTTCTTGGCGCGGTGGGAGCATTTATTTCTATGATAGGGGATTTGGCGGCATCGGCAATCAAGAGAGATTATAATATCAAGGATTACGGGAAATTGATTCCCGGACATGGCGGTATTATGGACCGCTTTGACAGCGTCATTATTGTGGCGCCTTTGATTTTCTTTTATGTGTATAGTGGTTATTATCTCTTTTAAATGTTAAGAAAGGAATCTGGTCATCATATATGAAAAAGATAGCCATACTTGGCTCCACAGGTTCGATCGGAACCCAGACACTTGAGATTGTAAGGAATAATCCGGATTTATCGGTTGTTGCAATCGCAGCAGGTTCCAATGTGGAACTAATGGAGCAGCAGATAAGGGAGTTTCATCCATTAATAGCCGCTATGTGGACTGAGAAAGCGGCATCAGACCTTGCACTCAGAGTGGCGGATACAGGTGTGAAAATAGTAAGCGGCATGGATGGACTTATAGAAATTTCTACAGTAAAAGAAGCGGAAGTTTTAGTGACCGCAATTGTGGGAATGATAGGAATCAGACCGACTATCGCCGCAATAGAGCATGGAAAGACAATAGCGCTGGCCAATAAGGAGACACTGGTTACTGCCGGGCATATAATAATGCCTCTTGCTGCAAAACATGGAGTTTCCATTCTGCCGGTAGACAGTGAGCACAGTGCAATTTTTCAGTCCATGCATGGCGAGAACAGGGAGCGGGTAAGCAAGATTATACTGACTGCATCCGGTGGACCCTTCCGGGGTAAAAATAAAGAAGAATTGTCACATATGACTTTGGAGGCTGCACTAAATCATCCGAACTGGTCTATGGGCAAAAAGGTGACTATAGATTCAGCATCACTGGTCAACAAAGGCCTGGAGGTTATGGAAGCGAAGTGGCTTTTTGATGTTGATCTGGAGCAGATTCAGGTGGTAGTACATCCTCAGAGTATCATTCATTCTGCAGTAGAGTATGTGGATGGCGGAATTATGGCACAGCTTGGGATGCCGGATATGAAGCTTCCAATTCAATATGCACTGTTTTATCCTGACAGGAGACCTATGGAAGGAAAAAGAGTGGACTTCTTTGAACTGGGTCAGCTTACCTTTGAAAAGCCTGATACCGATACTTTTAGAGGGCTGTATCTGGCTTATGAGGCGGCAAAACGAGGTGGCAGCCTGCCGACTGTGTTCAATGCGGCAAATGAGAAGGCTGTAGCGCTTTTTATACAGAAAAAAATAGGTTTCTTACAGATTCCGGAATTAATAGAGGATTCTATGGGGCATCATAGGGTAATAGAGGCTCCGTCGGTAGATGAGATTTTGCAGGCGGAAGCCGAGACATACGAATATATTCAGGGAAAGGGAGATATATGAAGGTAGTAACAACTGTTATTTTATTTGTAATTGTTTTTGGCATAGTCGTAATTTCGCATGAATTCGGGCATTTTATCATAGGAAAAAGGAACGGAATACGGGTTCTGGAATTTGCGGTGGGTATGGGACCGAATATCTTTTCTTTCCAAAAAGACGAGACCAAATATTCCCTGAAACTTCTGCCCTTTGGCGGGGCCTGTATCTTTGATGGGGAAGACGGTATAACGTCGCAGGATGAAAGAAATGACGAAGATGACGGGCATAGTTTTCTAACGGCAAATGTCTGGTCAAGGATTGCAACTGTGTTTGCAGGACCATTGTTTAATTTCATACTTGCCTTTGTTTTTTCACTTATTTTGGTGGCTTTCAACGGTTCTGACAAACCGGTGGTGCAGCAGATAATGGAAAATTCTGCCGCTGAGGAAGCCGGGATATTACCGGGAGACGAGATTGTCAGGATAAATGGTGAAAGAATCCGCATTTACAGGGAGATAACTCTTATATCCGCCTTGAATAACGGGGATGCTATGGAAATCCAGCTTAAAAGAGACGGAGAAACCCAGACTGTAAGGCTCACTCCGAGTTATAGCAGTGAGGACGGCAGATATTATATAGGCTTTAGAGGTTCGGGAGAGTTTATAAAATGCGGTCCTGTGGATGTGTTTAAATACGGTGTCTATGAGGTGCGTTATTGGGTGAAGGCAACTTATAAGAGTCTGCTTATAATTCTTCACGGCCAGGCAAAGAAAGAGGATATTTCAGGACCGGTAGGGATAGCACAGTTTGTCGGGGAGACTTATGAAGAGGTTAAACCCTATGGCATTTCTTATGTGATATTTACAATGATGAATATAGTCATACTGCTGTCAGTAAACCTTGGCATACTGAATCTGCTGCCACTGCCTGCATTGGACGGTGGAAGGTTGATATTTATGTTCGTCGAGGTAATCCGTGGCAAGCCGATTTCACCGGAAAAAGAGGGTATGGTGCACTTTGCCGGACTGGTAGTGTTTATGATGCTTATGGTGTTTGTGATGTATAACGATATAATGAAGATTTTTGCATAATATATAGTGAATGATATAAGGCTTCCGGTACATTGGATGTGTGCGGGAAGTCTTGTTTTTTGGTCTAAAATAAATTGAAATTTGTGTGCGGCGGAGGACGGATGGAGAGGCGTCGGAGTCAGGCCGGGGGCATAATTAACAGGGGATGTG
>JAFLTG010000084.1 GCA_022510545.1 Lachnospiraceae bacterium
CCAATGAGGAATAACCGGAACCAAAGTCATCGATGGAAATCCGGACACCCTTTTCTTTTAAGCTGCTCAGAGTCTGTAATACGGTTGCAAGCTGCAGCTCTTCTACAACGACTGTTTCTGTAACTTCAACCTCAATGTATTTCTTAGAAATCTGATATTTATCCAGCACTGATTCAAATCGTTCCGGGAATCCCGGTTTCATAAAATGCTTTCTGGAAAAGTTGCAGGAAATTGTCACGACTTCTTTACCTTCATCCAAACGCCTCCGCAGCATTTTGCAGACACTCTCCAGTACGAAGAAGTCCAACTCTGTTACCCTTCCGGTCTGTTCAAAATACGGAACAAAGAATGCCGGAGATTTTACCCTGCCGGAATCTGACGGGTCTAAAAACCGGATCAATGCCTCTGCACCGATGATCTTTTCCGTACGAATATCCACCTTAGCCTGATAATAAGCCGCAAAATCCTTGTTTACATCCACCGAATCCAGAAGTTTTTCCTGCTCGTGTCGGTCTTTAATTGCTTTTTCAAGCGAAGCATCATAAACCTTAACTTCGCTGATATGGCTGTCACGCAGTGAATCGATTGCCTGACTTGCATAGTTTACGGCTATGTGTAAATCATTGCTCTCCGGCGGTACGAAGTAAACGCCCATATGGATTGCCATACGGTTTTCGGTATCGTCATAAATACGCTTTTCAATCGACTGAACCAGCTGCTGTGCTCGCTCCAAAAGTTCATCTTGATCCTCAAATGACAGCAACAGCGCAAAACGGTCCCCCTGATTTCTGGCATAGATTTCCGTCCGCTCATCCACTTCGCGTGAGAGTACATCGGCAACGGATTCCAAAAGCCTCTGTCCCGCATTCCATCCGTAGATAATGTTATAATGCCTAAACTGGGATACATTTAAATAAGCAGCCGCATATTGATGCTCCTTCCGTTCCGGCAGAAGATTCATCGTTCCCCAGTAAATAAGATAGTTCAGATTCCAAATATCCATGCCCGTATCTTTGTACATCAGCTTCTGAATCTTTATGTTGTTTGAAATAATATGCCATGCCACAAGTATGACCGCAATAATTATCAGGAACAGTAGAGTTATGATTGCCACACTGTTATTCCGTACGAAGCGGTCTAAGGTCATTAGGGAATAGACATTGTTTTCCATCATATAGTCGCTGACAGTCTTGGCATCGATGACGGAAATCGTCTTGCTGAGGATGCCGCTAAGCGCGGAATCTGCATTTTTCCTTATTACCATCGAAACACTATGTTCGCCGCTTAAGACGCTTTTGACTTCCAGCTTGTTGTATTTAAGCTCTGTACTCAGCAGATATTCAGTCAAATAGCCATCGCAGAGGACTGCATTTACCGTTCCTTTTCGCAGAGCTTCCAGACATTCCTGCTGCGTATCACGAGTCATGATAGAAACAGAGCTTGTGTCAACGGCATGGCTTGCTTCTATATACAGGTAGGGAACGGTTGCCAGTGAAGTCAAATTTCCCAGATTTTCATTTTCCTTCATTACGATGACAAGCGGAATGTTGGCGTATTCCTTAACGGAAGTAAGACTATATAAAGTGAGAGTTTCCGCCGCATCCGTGCAATAAGCAATAATATCAATGGATCCGCTGTGCAGCGCAGACTCTGCTGCACGCAGTGTTTCCATCTTCTTATATGTAAAATTAAGTCCTACCGATGCCACGCTGTTCTCCAGTAACTTACGAGTCAGTCCGCAGTATTCCCCATCCTCCTCATAGGAAAACGGATAATAGCCATCCAAATATCCAACAACAATGGTATGGCCTTCTGCAAGATATTCTTTTTCCTCGGTAGTAAATACGATGGTCTTGTCAAACCTGCTCTGATAATACTTATCCATCAAATCCGTTTCCAGCTGCGGCTGATTGATTTTCAAATCCGCGATGGCCTGATTCAACTCACGCATAACATCATCATTGCCCTTATAAGATATATAATAAAAGGGCATGGGTGCAAAGCGTCCAATGATTCGATGTCCTTCATTTGTTTCGGTAAAAGTATGAACGATGGCATCAATCTCACCCTGTGCCAATGCCTCTTTAAGTTCGGCTGTGGAAGCATACTCTTTTAATTTGGGATGTTCTACGCCGTTGTCATTCAAATATTGTAAAAATTCCCCTTTGCGGACATAAGTTTTTACTATACCGAAGGTAATGTTCTTCATCGCCTCAAAATCTTCATAGGCAAGCAGACTGTCCGGACTCGCAGCAATTACGCCAAAGGTGTAACCGCTTGATAGATTTGCATACTGATAGGTTTCTGCACGTTCTACCGAATATTGTGCTGAGCCGACCAAATCAACCTCTTGTGCGGATAACATTGACAGCGCGTCGTCCCAGCTGTTGCATATGACATACTCGATTTCCCAATTGACATAGTTACACAGTGCATTCAGGTAGTCAACATCCATTCCGGTCAGCGTTCCATCTGCCTCTGTCTCGTTATAGCCGTCCATAGGGAAAAAGGCGACCCTTATCGTTCGAGGTTGTGCTGCATGTACAACACCTGAAAAAATGCCGGCGGCTATGAAAAATGCCAGTATGGAGCCAAGTAAAACCGGTATTATTTTTTTGCTTGCATATTTATTTTCTTTTACAATCACGTTACACCTCATATTTATTTATTATTATATACTTTTATTTTATCACCCGGTCTTTGATGTTACAAGAAAAATAGTCAATGATATTTTACTTATTTTCAGCATAAAGTATAACAACACATTAATAATGGAAATGAGTAAATGAAAAGAGTAGAGAATTTGAAAGCATTAATCAGGGTGACGGCGGTATTGCTTATTATGACATCCGTTTATTACCTGGCATATCAGAAGGCTGAGCAGAGTTCTTCGGAGGGGGTTGTCACTGAAAAGAAAAAAATAACAATTGTTATTGATGCAGGGCACGGAGGCACAGACCCCGGTAAAGTGGGAATTAACGGGGCACTGGAAAAAGATATTAATCTGAAGATTGCAAAAAAAGTACAGCAGTTCCTGGAGATGGAGGACGTGGAGGTAGTTTTAACCAGAGATTCGGATGCAGGCTTATATGACGAGAATGCCTCCAATAAAAAAGTACAGGATATGAAGCGAAGGGTAGAGATTATTGAAGGCGCCAACCCGATTCTCACGGTAAGCATTCATCAAAACAGCTATCATGAAGAATATGTACATGGGGCACAGACCTTTTATTACCAGGGAAGTGAGCAGAGCAAAGCGCTGGCGGAAAAAATACAACAGGTGTTATTAAATGAGGTAGATAAAAATAATACACGGGTCGCAAAGGCTAACGACAGTTACTACCTTCTTAAGAAAACATCTGTGCCCATTGTTATTGTAGAGTGTGGTTTCCTTTCCAACAGCGAAGAAGCTCAAAAACTTAGTTCGGACTATTATCAGGAAAAGCTGGCCTGGGCAATTCATCTTGGAATACTTCAGTACATAAATGAATTATATTAAGGAATTGGTAATGGACTGCGGCTCATTTTAAAAATATATTTGCAAAAAGCTTCTTGTGGTATTACAATAGATGCCGGACCGGGTGCATTTAGCCCGATGTTCATTACAGGCTGCGGGACAAGCTTTTATGCGGATGTGGCACGGCTTTTCGGAATTACTTATTGATATGAAAAATCCTATTGTAGTAGCTGATTATTAATATTATAATAAATATTAATATTATAATAAATATTTATTAAAGAAAGGAATGAATGTTATGTCTCTTAATATGTTTTCATTGGAAGGAAAAACCGCAGTTGTGACAGGTGCCAATACCGGACTTGGACAGGGAATTTGTGTAGCATATGCACAGGCAGGTGCAAATGTTATCGGCGTGGCGCGTAGAAGCTGTCAGGAAACCGCAGATAAAATTGCAGCTTTTTCAGGAAATTTTACAGAAGTAATTGCTGACTTGTCAGATGTTTCCCTGATACCGCATATTGTGGAAGAAGCCGGCAAGGCTTACGGACGTGTGGATATACTTGTGAATAATGCGGGCATTATTAAAAGATGTGATGCAGCTGATGTAACCATGGAAGACTGGGATTCAGTAATAAATATCAATGAAAAAATGGTGTTCTTTCTGTCGCAGGCATTTGCAAAGACCTGGCTCGCAGATGGAAAGGGCGGTAAGATTATAAATATAGCATCTATGTTAAGCTATCAGGGAGGAATCAGAGTTCCTGCCTATACCGCAAGTAAGAGTGCGGTCATGGGTGTTACCAAGGCTATGGCAAACGAGTGGGCCGGTCACAATATCAATGTAAATGCGATTGCTCCCGGTTATATGGCTACCAATAATACCGAAAACTTAAGAAAAGATGGTCAGAGGAGCGAGGAGATCCTGTCACGTATACCTGCCGGACGCTGGGGAACACCGGAGGATATTGCCGGAGCTGCGATATTCCTTGCCTCAGATGCTGCTGCATATGTACATGGATTCACACTTGCGGTTGATGGAGGCTGGCTTGCACGATAGTGAAAACACAAATAGTACAGGTGGATGAACGGCATATAAATAAAGAATTGATACAGCAGGCGGGAAATATCATCCAGGCAGGTGGTCTTGTGGCTTTTCCGACGGAAACCGTATACGGACTGGGTGGGAATGCATTGTCATCCGAAGCTTCCGGAAAAATATATGCTGCTAAAGGAAGGCCTTCGGACAATCCGCTTATAGTGCATATCTGCCGTATTGAAGATTTGCAGCCCATAGTTAAGGAGATACCGGAGGCAGCACAAAAACTTGCGGACGCATTCTGGCCGGGGCCCCTTACAATGATTTTTAATAAGACAAAGCTGGTACCCTATGAAACGACAGGTGGTCTGGATACAGTGGCAGTAAGAATGCCGTCACATCCTGTTGCACTGGCTTTTATTGAGGCGGCAGGCGGTTATGTGGCTGCACCGAGCGCCAATCTTTCAGGAAGGCCCAGTCCGACTCTTGCTAAATATGTGGCAGAGGATATGACGGGCAGAATAGATATGATTCTGGACGGCGGAGATGTGGAACTGGGGCTTGAATCTACCATAGTAGATATGACGGCTAAAGAACCGATAATACTTCGTCCGGGATATATCACCAGAGAGATGTTGGGAAATCTTTTGCCATCGGTTAATGAAGACAGTACAATAATGAGTGATGAAAGCGGACAAGCTCCTAAGGCTCCCGGAATGAAGTATCGCCATTATGCCCCCCGGGCTGAGCTTACTATTATTAATGGCGAAACATCCCGTGTGATAGAGTATATTAACGGTGAACTGTGTCGTTTGAAGAAAGAAGGACATAAAACAGGAGTCATTGCAGCTGATGATACGATTGATAAATACCATGCTGATATCCGAAAGACTATCGGGAAGCGGAATGATGAAATAGGAATTGCACGGGAGTTATATCGTGTATTGAGAGAATTTGACGATGAAAAAACAACTGTTATTTTTTCGGAGGCATTTGATACGGCAGGTGTAGGTCAGGCAGTCATGAACAGACTGCTTAAGGCGGCGGGACATAAAATTTTGCAGATATAATAATTAAGAGGGATTTTATATGATAGGAATTGGAAGCGATCACGGCGGATATGATTTGAAACTGTCAATAATCCGCTATTTGGAAGAGCATGGCCTTGAGTATAAGGATTTCGGATGCATGAGCAAGGATTCATGTGATTATCCTATATACGGCAGAGCAGTGGCAGAGGCTGTGGCAAACGGGACTTGTGACAGAGGAATAGTGATATGTACAACCGGAATCGGCATTTCAATTGCAGCCAATAAGATATCAGGCATACGCTGTGCCATGTGTTCGGATACGGTTTCGGCCAAACTTACCAGAGAACATAATGATGCCAATGTGCTTGCCTTGGGAGGCAGTATAATCGGTGAAAATCTGGCACTTGGTATTGTAGATACATTTCTTAATACTGAGTTTTCAGGAGATGAAAGACATAACAGAAGAATAAAGTTGATTGAAAATAAATAACAATAGTTATTTAATGTATATAATGGGGGAATCATATGAGACTAAAACAGAATATGGCAGCTGCAATAACATTTTTCCTGCTGTTTGGGGCAGTACCTGTTTCTGTTTATGCGACAGATGAAACCAGAAAGCAGCTTGAAGAAGCAGAGCAGGAACGGAATAAAACACTAAACCAGCTCGATGAGACCAGAGAGAATCTGGATGGCCTTAATGAACAGAAGGATACTATTGAGGGTACGCTTACTAATCTTAATACAGAATTATCTAAGATAAGCAGTAACTTAAGTGATCTGGAGAGCAGTATTGAAAATAAGGAAAACGACATAGAAGAGATAAATCGTAAAATTGAAATTGCCAATAGTGATCTTGAACGTGCAATAGCAGATAAAGAAGAATTATACGAGACAATGAAAAGCCAGATAAAGTTCATGTATGAAGAAAGCGATTATTTGTATATGGAAATGTTGTTTTCATGCAATAGTCTCGCAGATCTGATAAACCGTAACGATTATATTGAACAATTGTCTGCATATCAGACAAGGAAACTTGAAGAGTATGCCGAAACACAGGCAAAAATTGAAGAAATAGCTGCGCAGTTGGATGATGATAAGCATATACTGGAAATGGATAAAAAGCAACTGGATAGCTACAAGGCATTGGCAGTGGCGGAACAAAGCCGTGTTTCCGGTCTGGTGAGTCAGGCGAATAAAAACCTTGTTGATACTGCAAACCAGATTTCCGATGCTGAAGCCAAGGCGCTTGCTTATGAAAAGGAACTCAAGAGTCAGGAAGAAAATATCTCGACTTTAAAAGCCAAACTGGAGGAAGAACTTCGAATGGCTGCACTTGCAGCGCAGTCCAGCTGGCGGGATATTTCAGAGGTGACTTTTGCCGAGGGTGACAGATATCTTCTGGCTAATCTTATATTCTGTGAAGCAGGTGGAGAACCATATAATGGGCAGGTGGCCGTAGGCTCCGTAGTTATGAACAGAGTATTGAGTTCGGTTTACCCCAATACAATAGTGGGTGTTATTTATCAATCGGGACAATTCTCACCGGTGGCAAGTGGAAGACTTGCGCTGGCGCTGGCGGAAGGAAAAGCTACAAAGAGCTGTTATGATGCAGCGGATGAAGTTATGGCCGGAAATACCAATGTCGGAAATTGTGTCTATTTCAGGACGCCGGTAGACGGAATTACTCCTAAATATAGAATAGGCGGACATATATTCTATTAACATTTAAATTAATATCAAATGTTATTTAATTACAGAGCTTTTCAATATGGGACTTTAGCCTGTCGAAATCACCTGTATATATAATTTCGAGCAGACTATTGAGATTTACAAGCGATTTTTTCAGAGTGTCTTCGGAAATAAGTTTGTCATCAAGCGCAGTGACAAGCTCATCGACATCTACAACTTTTACGAAACCATCCGGATATACTATAACATCAACAAGCAGATCTGTGATGATATATGTATCGGTATCCTGCTGATAGTCGTACTCTACTATGTCACAGTACCAGTATAACAGAGAGTTGTCTTCTCTGTAGAATTTGCTGACTTTATAACCTTCTTTTAAGAAATAGCAGGAATAGCCGTGATGAAGGTCTTTGCGAGGTTTGAGGGTATGCCATCCGGTGACGATGATATGCTCGTCCTGATACAGGATTTTGTCATCTTTTAATAATATGCATTCCTCGGGGATTATTCTTTTACGGTATAGTTTGGTGGATTCTGGCATAGTGCCTCCTAAAATATGACGTAACGTATATACAATATATAGTAGTTTTAAATGATACATACCTTATATATATTAAAGCTACACTGTCCGAGTCAAAAAGTCAACGGAAATTTATTCAAAATAGTATCAAAATTAATTATTCAATATATCTGCTATGTTTCTGAGATTCTTCAAAAAATTTACAATTTTTCATTCTTATTTGAAGTTTATACTGTACATTTACCCAAAAAATGGTTATAATTTTATTTGTAGGCAGTTAAATTGTATCATATTATCCGTGGTAATTTCTTTGGTAATTTTTTAGAAAGGGAATGGCTGTGAAATATAATAGGAATGTTTATCATGCACTAATGATGATAAGTCAGTTCGGTATAAATATGCTTGTTCCCATTTTTCTTTGTACTTTTATAGGAATAGCCATAGATAAGAAATTTGATACTTCGTATTGGGCAGTTCTTCTTTTTTTTATAGGTGCAGCCGCAGGTTTTAGTAATGTATTCCGGTTTGCTAAAAAGATATATGAGGTACCTGCCGAAACTCGCAAACGCAGTAATGTCGATGGGGAAGCTCGGGAAGCAGAAAAACATGGGGAAAAACTGGAAGAAAAAAATTGATGCAACACTATTTGATGTGTGTCTTGGGATTTTTCTTTACGGAATCGTGTGCCAGATTGTACTTTTGTTTTTCACGCGTGCTGTTCAAGACATCTTAGGTTTGTGGATAGGTATACTGCTTGGGATTCTGGGTTCCATACATATATGGTGGTCGATAGATCGCGGGTTGGATATGGCATCCAAGGATGCTATGAAAACGGTTGGAACTAATTGGATTATACGATATTTTGTCCTGATACTTACGGTGGGGCTGCTTTGGTTCAGCAAGCTGGCCAATCCGTTTCTTACTATTTTGGGTTATATGGGGATGAAGGCTGGGGCATATATGCAGCCTTTTACGCGTAAGATAAGTTTTAAATTATTTAAAATTTAAAATATATTATCTATAACAATAAGGAGGGGGTGAGAATATGGGACAGGGAATTCTATTGTCTGAAGGTGCTGATATAGATTTTATGGTCCATGGAGTTTTTCCTTACAGTTTCTTTGGCCATGAAGTCTGGATCACAACAACGCATGTCTGTGTTCTTATTGTCATGCTGGTAATCATCGGCTTTTGCTTTGCGGCAAACAGAGCTGTCAAGCACGCATCTGAAGTACCCGGAACATTCCAGAATATTGTAGAGCTTGTCGTAGAAATGCTGGACAACATGATTGGCAGCGTAATGGGCAAGTTTTCGCCTAAGTTCCGTAACTATATCGGAACCATATTTATATTTATTCTTCTAAGCAATATTTCAGGTCTGTTTGGTCTGCGTCCGCCGACAGCTGACTATGGAGTTACTCTTCCGCTCGGTATCATGACCTTTGTGCTTATACATTTCAATAAGTTTAAGCATCAGAAGGTAAAAGGCGTTATTGCCGGACTATGTGATCCGTGGCCGTTTTGGGCTCCTATCAATATCATAGGTGATGTGGCGGTTCCAATTTCTTTGTCGCTGCGTTTGTTTGCAAACGTTTTATCGGGCACGGTTATGTTGGCATTGGTTTATGCATTGCTTGCCAAAATAGCTTATGTATGGCCGGCAGTATTGCATGTCTATTTTGATTTGTTCTCCGGAGCAATTCAGACGTATGTATTCTGTATGCTGACAATGACATACATAACGGATGCTTGTACCACAGACGGTTAACTTGTTTATTTTTAAAATTTATTTATATTACTTACAAAGTTATTAAAGGAGGAAAACAAAAATGGAATTTAACACTAACTTTATCTTAGGATGTTCAGCGATTGGCGCAGGACTTGCAGTTATTGCAGGTATTGGTCCTGGTGTTGGACAGGGTATTGCAGCAGGACATGCGGCAGCAGCTGTTGGTAGAAATCCGGGTGCAAAATCTGATGTAACATCTACTATGTTGTTGGGTCAGGCCGTAGCCGAGACAACAGGTCTTTATGGTTTGCTTATTGCAATGTTACTGTTATTCGTAAAACCTCTTGTACCATAAGAGCCTCTGAGAGAAAAAAGGAGAAAGGAGGCTTAAGGTTTGAATACAATAGTAAATGCGAATCTTGTACTGGCAGCAGCCGAAATGGAACCCAGACTTTTTAATCTGGATATGCAGCTGCTTGCAGATGCATTCTTAATGATAATAGCAGTTTTTGCATTATTCTTAATTGCATCACATCTGTTATTTAATCCTGTGAGAGATATGATGGAAAAAAGGCAGGCTAAGATTAAGGATGAACTTGACAATGCTGCTAAGGATATGGCAGATGCAAAGGCACTTAAGGCTGATTATGAAGCCAGACTGAAAGATATTGATAAAGAAGCGGAAACAATCTTGAGCGAAGCTAGAAAGAAAGCATTGGCTAATGAGAATAAGATTGTGGCACAGGCCAAGGAAGAGGCTGCCAGAATCATTGAAAGAGCTAATGTGGAAGCTGATTTAGAGAAGAAGAAAGCAGCTGATGAAGTGAAGCGAGAGATGGTGGTATTGGCATCTTTGATGGCCGGAAAGGTTGTAAATGCGGCTATCGATACGACTGTACAGGACAGTCTTATCGAAGAAACGCTGAATGAAATGGGTGATAGCACATGGCTAAGCTAATTTCAAAAACTTATGGAGATGCATTGTTTGAACTTGCAGTAGAGGAAAACAAAGTAGACGATCTGCTTACGGAAATCGGACAGCTTAAGGAAATCCTTGATGATAATGATGAATTTGAGAAGTTGATGACTCATCCCAAGATTAACAAAGAGGAAAAACTGAAAGTTGTCACAGATGTTTTCAAAGGCAGAATTTCCGATGAACTGCTTGGATTTATTACAATTATTGTTTCAAAGGACCGTTATCAGGATATAGACGATATTCTTGAATATTTCCTTACCGAGGTTAAAAGATACAAAGGTATCGGTGTTGCAACGGTAACGACGGCGGTGCCTTTGAAAGAGGAACAGTGTAAGAAAATCGAGCAGAGGCTGCTTGACACTACTGACTTTAAGTCAATGGAAATGCATTATAAAGAGGATGCTGCACTGATTGGAGGTATGGTAATCCGTATCGGTGACAGGGTCGTAGACAGCAGTATCAGTACAAAATTGAATGAACTTCAGAAAGAACTTCTGAGGGTTCAGATTTAACTTTTTAGTTACCAAATATTAAAGAAAGGTGCGTACGATCCATGAATTTAAGACCAGAAGAGATCAGTTCAGTCA
>JAFLTG010000085.1 GCA_022510545.1 Lachnospiraceae bacterium
AGAAATCAGAGAAGAAAAGAATAGATTATTCTCATTATCTGAAAAGGAATTGCTTGTTGAAATTCTTCTGGAACTAAAACGTATTGGGGATAGAATTGATGATGTGGATACAAGTGTTCGAATTTATAGCAATTAATACATTATTGTTTGAAAAGGAATATTGTTGAAAGATTAAATTGAAATACAACATATTAGCAAATTCTAATTTGTTGATATAATGATATGAGTAACAAATCCCTAATTACATATGTGGAGATATAAAAATAATGGAAAGTATTTTAAAGAGCACAAAAAATACTCGTGCAATTCTTCCGGACAGTTTTAGATTTGTTCGAAGTGATGTTCCAGACCATATTACGGAACCGGAAGTGCAATGGCTTATTAAACATAATATTGTTACCGTCATAGACCTTAGACAGGATGATGAAAGAAATAGTAAAAAATGCCCATTGATTGATAATAGTTTGTTTAAATATATTTGTATGCCCGTAACAGGTGGAAATATCATACCCGAAACAGTTGATGAAGTTTCAAAGTCATATATTAAAATGATTGATGATCAAATGAATAGAATAATAGATACTATTATGAATTCAAATACAAATGTCCTATTTTTTTGTAACTCAGGAAAAGATAGGACCGGTGTTGTGGCTGCGATTCTCCTACATAAAATGGGTATGAATAAAAAATATATTATTGATGATTATATGGAATCAGAAAAAAATCTAAAAGATATGCTGGAAATGTATACAAAACAATTTCTGGAGGTAGATATAGATATAATTACACCTCACGTAAGGTATATGGATGAATTTCTTGAATGGCTGTATCATATGTGTTGATGGAATGGTTTCAGTATCGTAAAATGTGGAAATGATTATAAGAAAGTTACAACAGTACACAGGAACTTGAGTGGAAAAGCAATGAAAAAAAGATTAAACACAAAAGCAATGTTTATTGTATCAATGGTTATTTTCGGAACAATTGGTCTTTTTACCAGAATTATTTCAGTAAGTTCCGGAGAATTAGCGTTATACAGAGCTGTATTAGCGTCAATATTAATTATAACTTATCTTGCAATTACAAGACAGAGAATAGACTTTAAAGCGATTAAAAAGGAGCTGCCTCTTTTACTGGTATCCGGTATGGCTATGGGAATCAACTGGATTCTGCTATTTCAGGCTTATAAATATACGACAATCTCGGTTGCTACACTAAGCTATTATTTTGCTCCTGTTATTGTTACTGTTGTATGCCCTTTTTTATTTCGTGAAAAATTAACCGCAAAACAGATAATCTGCTTTTTGATGTCAACAGTAGGTCTGGTTTTGATTATAGGAATCGGAAACATAGGGCAGGGCGGAAGTGATTTGATTGGTATTCTATTTGGTTTGGGAGCCGCAGTGTTTTATGCAACGGTTATTCTGCTCAATAAATTTATTAAGAATGTCACCGGTATACACCGTACGCTTTTACAGTTTTTTGCGGCAATTTTAATCTTAACACCATATGTGGCATTTTCAGGTGGCGTACATTTGACAGAACTTAACGGTATCGGCTGGGTCTGTCTCTTGACAGTCGGACTCGTACATACCGGAATTACATACTGTATGTATTTTTCGGCGCTTAAAGATTTACCGGGACAAGAGGCGGCAATTTTGAGTTATATAGACCCGCTTACGGCGGTGCTTGTTTCCACGGTGATTCTGGGTGAAAGCATGACATTTCAGCAGATATTGGGAGGAATTTTGATTCTTGGGTTTACGTTGTGGAATGAGAGAAGTTAATGAAAAATATTGTGGACCAAATGTCGAAGACTGTGAGAAAGGAATGGTTATTAATATATGGATCGTGAAATAGAGTTCGCCAAAACCCTTGAACTGGTAAAAAATACATCCAGGCAGCAGGGCAACTGTATATCCAAAGAACAGATTGAGGAAGCATTCTCATCCCTTGAACTGGGAAAAGATAAGATAGAACTGGTGTTCGATTATCTTAAAAAGTCCGGAATAGGCATAGGAGAACCGCTAAATCCTGACGAGTACCTCAGTAAAGATGAAGTCAATTATCTGGAGGCTTATCTGGAGCAGTTAAAGGAACTGCCAGGAGTGACTGAAGGTGAAAAAGAGGCCATTACCTTATCCGCTATGGCAGGCGATTTAGATGCGCAGAAGCGGCTTATCAATATTTTCCTCCCGCAGGTCGTAGATATTGCAAAGCTATATGCAGGACAGGGAGTCTTTCTGGAAGACCTTATAGGTGAAGGAAATGTGGCCGTTACTATGGGGGTCACAATGCTTGGAGCCTTGGATGATGCTGCAGAGGCGCAGGGAGTGTTGGGTAAGATGGTAATGGATGCTATGGAGGAATACATTTCGGAGAATGCCGAAGCAGTCAAAAAACACCGTCAGATTGCCGATAAGGTCAATAGGGTGGCCGATAAGGCGAATGAACTTTCAGAGGATCTTCACCGCAAGGTAACGGTGGAGGAGCTGATGGAAGAGACCGGAATGAGTGAAAAATACATTAAAGACGCCATTCGTATCAGCGGAGATAAAATTGAGTCTATTGAATCTTGAGATAGTGTAAAAAATAAATTGCAATATAGACAAATTTGAAAGGTACGGTTTTGTTATGCAATACCAGTATGATGATTTTAAATATTTTATGCAGGATGTGAGCACTCTTTATCTGGGAGCATATTATAGTTATGAGGAACTTCTGGGCAATGAGATGGTTCCTTTTAAGCTAAAAAGTATTATAGAGCACTATATAATGAAGGACACTCAGGCTGAAACAACGTTAGAAAGCCAGTTTTACTATATGACAGAGGATGCGTTTTCATATAGGACATATATGCAGCTTAAGACCAAGGTTAAAGTATGTATGTATGTGGAGAAAAAGTCGATTTTTGGCAAGGAAAAGATGGTTTATAAAAATACGGTTATCCCGCTTGATGAATTTGTGAAGATGAATCTGGCGCAGAAGAAGAAATATAGCGTAAAAGTGCAGGAAATCAGCATATCCAAGCTGGCAATGATGGCATTTAGTGTGTGAGCGCGATAACTTACAAATTATTTAACGCGAAAAGATATTGATTTTGACAAAATTTTTTGCTAATATTACTTTGCTAAACAAATTTAGGTAAAATTCCCCTTTTACACTGAACAGGTAGGAACCGTAACAGGTTTTTGCCTGTTCTTTTATTTTTTAATAATTCTATAATTCTTTGCTAATTTTTGGGGTAAGTGATATACTAATAGGAATAGAATTATTTATTGGATTTTGACTGGAAATAATAGGAAAGGTATGGTTTGAAAGATGCAGATTGAACAGTTACAGGCATACACGGTACTTGAGAAGAGAAATATAAAGGAGCTTAATTCGCTCTCATATATACTGAAGCATAACAAAACAGGCGCAAGGGTAGTACTGATGTCAAATGATGACAATAACAAGGTTTTTTATATAGGTTTCAGGACACCGCCTAAGGACAGTACCGGAGTCGCTCACATAATAGAGCATAGTGTACTCTGCGGTTCGGACAAATTTCCTGTTAAGGACCCTTTTATCGAGCTTGCCAAGGGCTCGCTTAATACCTTTTTAAATGCAATGACTTATCCGGATAAAACGGTGTATCCGGTGGCAAGCTGCAATGACAAGGATTTTCAGAATCTTATGGATGTCTATCTGGATGCGGTTTTTCATCCGAATATTTATAATGAGGAAAAGATTTTCAGGCAGGAAGGCTGGCACTATGAACTGGAAAGTATAGATGATGAACTTACCATTAACGGAGTTGTCTATAATGAAATGAAGGGTGCCTTTTCATCACCAGATGATGTGCTTGACAGGGAGATAATGAATTCACTGTATCCCGATACTTCTTACGCGGTGGAATCTGGCGGAGATCCGGATGTTATTCCTGAGCTTACCTATGAAGACTTTCTGGATTTTCATCGTAGATATTATCATCCGACCAACAGCTATATTTATCTGTATGGCGATATGGATATGGCACAGAAACTGGATTTTCTGGATAAGGAGTATCTCTCTAAATATGATGAGCTTAAGGTTGATTCTGAGCTCGCCTCCCAGAAACCCTTTGATGAACCGGTAACAGTATATAAGGAATATCCGATTATGGACAGTGAATCGGAGCAGGATAACACTTATTTGTCATACAATATTTCGTTTGGAAATAATCTGGATAAAGAACAGTATATAGCGTTTCAGGTGTTGGATTATGTACTCTGTTCCGCACCGGGGGCACCGCTTAAACAGGCGCTTATTGACAAAGGGATAGGCAAGGATGTATACAGTACTTATGAAAACGGCATCAAACAGCCATTTTTTTCGGTAGTTGCCAAAAGCGCCAACAAGGAGCAGCTTGAAGAGTTTATAGAAACCATTGAAGATAATCTTAACAGACTGGCAACAGAAGGGCTTGATAAGAAGGCGCTGCGGGCAGGGGTTAATTTTTATGAATTTAAGTACAGAGAAGCGGATTTCGGCTCATATCCCAAGGGGCTGTTGTTTGGGCTGCAGATGCTTGACAGCTGGATTTATGACGATAGTAAGCCTTTTATACACATCGAAGCTAACGAGACTTACAATACACTGAAAAGCGCAATAGACACCGATTATTATGAGAAGCTGATACAGAAAAACCTGCTTAATAATCCTCACCGTACTATAGTGGTGGTAGAGCCTGTCAAGGGACTCACCGGTAAAAAGGATAAGGAACTTGCCGATAAGTTGGCTAAGAAAAAGGTCGCAATGTCAAAAGAGGAGCTGGAGGATATTGTAGCACAGACCGTGGCGCTTAAGCAGTATCAGGAAGAGCCAAGCGCTAAGGAAGATCTGGAGAAAATTCCGCTGCTTACACGCAGTGATATGAAAAAAGAAGCGGAAAAGTATATTAATGAAGAGAAAAAAGTCGGTAATACGGTATTGTTATATCATGATATCTTTACAAACGGTATAGGATATCTGCGCTTTATGTTCAATTTAAACACAGTACCTGAGCATTTATTCCCTTATGTGGGTTTGTTAAAAGCTATTCTCGGGCTGGTGGACACCGAGAATTATACCTATGGAGAACTTTTCAATGAAATGAATATACTTACCGGCGGCATTGCTCCGGTAGTCAATACCTATACCGATGCCGGGGATATGTCGAAATATACTGCGACTATGGAAATAAAGGCCAAGGCATTGTATGAGAATATAGAGCAGGCTTTCAGACTTGTCAGGGAAATTGTGATGCATTCCCGCTTTGATGATACCAAGCGTCTGCATGAACTTATTGCCGAGCTTAAATCCCAGAAACAGGCATATATGATGTCCGCAGGACATTCCGTTGCGGCAGTGCGTGCTTTGTCGTACCTTTCTAGAACAGCGGCAGTGGCCGATCAGGTCAGCGGAATACCTTTTTACAGGATGCTGGAAGAACTGGATAAAGATTTTGACAACCGCAAAGATGAGCTTATTAAGAGGCTGAATGAACTTGTTACCTATATTTTCAGACCCGAAAATCTGATGGTGGATTATACTGCACAGAAAGAGGGACTTGAAAATATTGAAACGCTTATAACCGATTTCCGTGACAGCCTTCATACGGAACCTGTTGAATCCAAGGCTTATGAGCCGCAGCCTGAGAAGAAGAACGAAGGCCTTATGACTTCGTCTCAGGTGCAGTATGTTTGCAGAGCAGGCAATTTCAGTAGGAAAGGCCTTGCCTACACAGGTGCATTAAAAGTCCTTAAAGTGATGATGGGATATGATTATCTCTGGACTCAGGTGCGCGTCAAGGGCGGAGCCTACGGTTGTATGTGCCAGTTTGGCAAAACCGGAGAAAGCTATTTTGTCTCATACAGAGACCCTAATCTTGAAAAGACAGTAGATGTGTTTGAAAAAGCATCTGAATATATACGGAATTTTGATGCTGATGAAAGGACCATGACCCAGTATATTATAGGCGCCATAAGCGAATTGGATATGCCAATGACACCGTCAGCAAAAGGAACCTATTCTCTGTCGGGATATATGACGAACTATTCTTATGAGCAGGTACAAAAGGAACGTGATGAGCTGCTTGCAACAGTGCCTGAGACAATTAGGGGTATGGCCGAATATATAAATGCGTTTATGGATGATGATAGTCTGTGTGTCGTAGGTAACGAAGATAAGATTAAACAGCAGAAGGAGTTGTTTAAAGAAACAGATTATCTATTTCACTAATAATACAGAAGAATGAGATTGTGCAATTTCATTCCGAAGCTGCGCAATCACACAATCTGAGGGGAGGATGAAATATGAAAAAGAAAAGTATTAAACTATTGACTTTAACTCTGGCCTTATCAGGTATATTGACCGCCTGTGGCAGCAGCAAAAACGAAAGTTATACCAATTCTGCCGCTTATGATACAGCCGCTGCTGGTGACTACGGTTATGTTACCTCTAATACAGGTGCAGCTTCGGCGGAGATGTCATATGCCTATGAAAATCCTATGGCCATGGAAGAATTCGGCTATGATGACGTTGAATATGAAAGCGATGCGTCAACCGGCGAAGTGCTTGAAGAAAGCAACGTGAATTCCAACCGCAAGCTTATAAGGACGGTTGATTTATCCGTTGAAACCGAAAACTATGATACCCTGCTTGGAAACCTCTCCAAACAGATCAATGAGCTTGGCGGATATATCGAATATCAGTATGAATACAACGGCAGGATTTATTCCGATTATAACGAAAACCGCAGCGCAAGCTGGAATATCCGTATACCTACGCAGCGTATGGATGAATTTATCGTATTGGTGAGTGATGAGAGCAATATCATAAATAAGACCGAGCGCGTGGAAGATGTTACTTTGCAATATGTGGATTTAGAGAGTCATAAGACGGCCCTTCTTACGGAACAAAAGAGACTGCTTGAACTTTTGGAGCAGGCTGAAAGTGTAGAAGATCTGATTACCATCGAGCAGAGACTTTCGGAAGTGAGATACGGACTTGAGAGTATGGAGTCACAGCTTCGCCTGCTGGATAACAAGATTGATTACAGTACGATAAATCTGAGTATTCAGGAAGTAAAGAGAGAGGTTCGGATTCAGGAAAGCTCTGTCTGGGACAGGATCAGGAACGGTTTTGTGGAGACTGTTTATGATCTTGGGGATAATATAGTAGATATTTTTGTGGAGTTTGTAGTTAATATTCCTTATATTGTGATCTGGATTATAGTTGTTATAGTGTTGATTGTTATTTTCAGAATAATAAGGAAAAAAATAAAATTAAAGAAACTCCGCAAACAAAATCAGGCGGCTGAGAAAGAGACTGGAGAAGAGTCTGAACAGAGTGAAGGAGAGAAATAAATTGAACGAACAGTTTAAATCCGGCTTCGCTACTTTGATTGGCAGGCCGAATGTAGGAAAATCCACACTTATGAACTGTCTTATCGGGCAGAAGATAGCGATTACGTCCAATAAGCCACAGACCACAAGGAACAGGATACAGACTGTCTATACATCCGACGAGGGGCAGATTGTCTTTGTGGACACACCGGGAATTCACAAGGCTAAAAATAAACTTGGAAATTATATGGTAAATACGGCAGAGCGTACCTTTTCGGAGGTGGATGTGGTGTTATGGCTGGTTGAACCGACTACCTATATAGGTGCCGGTGAGCAGCATATTATAGAGCAGCTGAAAAATATAAAAACACCTGTTATTCTTGTTATAAACAAGATTGATACAGTTAAAAAGGACGAAATCCTGCTTTTTATCGATACATACAGAAAACAGTTGGATTTTGCCGAGATTGTTCCGGTTTCAGCATTAAAGGGTGACGGCACGGATGATTTGCTTTCCTGCATATTTAAGTATCTGCCTTACGGGCATCCTTTTTATGATGAAGATACCGTTACAGACCAGCCAATCAGGCAGATTGTTGCGGAACTGATAAGGGAAAAAACTTTAAGGTGTCTGGAAGATGAAATCCCGCACGGTATTGCAGTAACAATAGAAGCTATGAATTATAAAAAGCGTATAGTAGATATAGAAGCTACAATCATCTGTGAAAGAGATTCTCACAAGGGAATAATTATCGGCAAGCAGGGACAGATGCTTAAGAAAATAGGCTCTATGGCAAGGCACGATATTGAAGAGTTAGTTGAAAAACAGGTAAATCTTAAGCTTTGGGTGAAGGTCAAAAAGGACTGGAGAGACAGTGATTTTCTATTAAAAAATTTCGGATATAATCCCAAGGATTCCGAATAGAAAAAGACAAAAAAGCAAACCCTAATTACATACATTTGATTAGGGGGCTTAAGATGAAAGATATAAATTACTGGGATAGATTTATGATGACAGGCAGCATAAGTGATTTTTTGTCATACAGGAATGCACTACAGGAAACGGAAGCAGACCGTAAAGAAGATAATTCGGATATTGTCGAAAAAGACAGGTCAGGTGAACAGTCTCATGCAGGATTATACAGAGATTACAGGGATGATTTTAAAGGCTGAGCCAATCGGGGAATATGATAGAAGAATAGTAATTTTAACGAAGGAAAAAGGGAAAATTTCCGCTTTTGCGAGAGGTGCAAGGCGGCAAAGCAGCAGGCTTCTTGCGGCTACCAATCCTTTTTCTTTCGGAAAATTTAAAATCTATGTGGGAAAATCCTCATACAATCTGATGGAAGCAGACATAAGTAACTATTTTGAAGGATTAAGAGAGGATTTTGAGGGGGCATATTACGGATTTTATTTTCTGGAAGTAATGGACTATTATACTAGAGAGAATAATGATGATAAAGAGATGCTTAAACTTCTTTATCAGTCACTTAAGGCGCTCATGCATGAGAAACTGCCCAATATATTAGTTCGTTACATATTTGAGATGAAAGCTATGGTTTTAAACGGTGAATTTCCGGGGATGCCGCAGGAAGGCCGTTTTGAGGAATCTACCAGATACGCGGTAAATTATATTATTGAATCTCCGATAGAGAAATTGTATACTTTTACGGTGACGCAAACCGTTCTTACGGAGCTTAAAGAAATTGCGGATGAATACAGAAAACAGTTTGTGGACAGGAATTTTAAAAGCTTGGAGATTTTAGACGGATTGTATGGGGTTGAAAATCACGTATGAGTCGGATATAATGTAAAAGGTAAAAAATCAGATGTTAAAATATAGCAGACTGAGTAGGAGGCAGGGTATTATAATGAGAAGATGGCAACAGGCTATTTCCATAGTTCTTATGCTAATGATATTAATATGTACAATGTCCGGCTGCGGTAAGGTAAATTCTTCGCAGTCCGGTATGGATACACTTTCTTTTATGAAAGACGGGAAGATTGTACAGACGATAGTGGATGATTTTGACCCGAATTATTATGATGTGGACGAGCTGTCTCGGATGACACAGGACAAAATTGATTTATACAGTGATACCGAGGGAGATATTGTTTGTGAGTCCGTAGAAGAAAAGGACGGGATTATTACTGTAAAAATTGTATACCTGAATGATGAGAATTATACTGATTTTAATGACAGGAAACTTTTCTTCGGAATGGTAAAAGAGGCAGCTTCGGCCGGTTATTCGGTTAAGGATATGGTTTTAAATGACGGAGAAAGTTTAAGTGATGAGCAGCTTGAACAGATTCAGAATAATCGCTGTGTTATTATTCAGACAGGAGCAGAGGAAGAACTGGGTGTCAATGTATTTGACAAGATCTTATATTTAAGTCCTGATGTTATAAAATCCGGTAATAAAGATGCCATTATACAGGCCGGAGATACGGACAAGACTTCGTGTATTGTATTTAAGTAAGGTATCGGAATTGAGTTTTGGAATAGTCGTTATTTAGTTAATGTTATGAAATAGAATTAGCAGTATAAATTAACATACTCATGAAGGGAGCATTTTATTATGGAAAAAACAATGGAGAAAATTGTAGCTTTGGCGAAAGCGAGGGGCTTTGTATATGCCGGCTCGGAAATATACGGAGGACTGGCGAATACCTGGGATTACGGAAATCTTGGTGTGGAATTAAAAAATAATGTAAAAAAAGCCTGGTGGCAGAAGTTTGTGACAGAGAATCCATATAATGTGGGTGTGGACTGTGCTATTCTTATGAATCCCCAGACCTGGGTTGCATCAGGACATCTTGGCGGCTTTTCAGACCCGCTTATGGACTGTAAGGAATGCCATGAACGTTTCCGTGCGGATAAAATTATTGAGGATTATTCTACGGAGAATAATATT
Source organism: Lachnospiraceae bacterium (assembly GCA_022510545.1). Classification (GTDB taxonomy): domain Bacteria; phylum Bacillota; class Clostridia; order Lachnospirales; family Lachnospiraceae; genus UBA3282. The sequence goes on from JAFLTG010000085.1 coordinate 10,265, forward strand.
ACATTGGAAAGCCCTATTGATGGCTGGACACAGCAGCAGATGAAGGATTTTGTCGAAGAACATAATATACCTTGTCCTACCTGCGGAAAACATAATTTTACGGATATCAGACAGTTCAACCTGATGT
>JAFLTG010000086.1 GCA_022510545.1 Lachnospiraceae bacterium
AGGTCATACTCCGCGATGGGATCCAGCGCGCTGGAGGGTTCGTCAAAGATCTTTACCGGCGAATCCTTGGCGAAGGTCCTTGCCACTGCCAGCTTTTGGCTCTCGCCTCCGGACAGCACCGCGCCGTCCTCCTCAAACTCTTTGGTCATCATGGTGTGGATGCCGCCCGGGAGGCTCATCACCTTTTCGTAGATTCCCGCCTTCTTTAAGGAGCTTATCACCAGTTCTTCTTCGTTTTCATAATGCCGTCCCATCAGGACATTCTCCATGACGGTCATACCCATGATGCAAAAGTCCTGAAAGGTGGTGGCAAACATCTCCCGGTAAGCATGAAGATCGTACTCCCGGATATCCCTGCCGTTCATCCGGATCACGCCGGAGGTAGGGTCGTACAATCTCAGCAACAGCTTGACAATGGTAGTCTTTCCCGTGCCATTATGCCCCACCAGCGCCGCAATCTCACCCTTTTTCAACACAAATGATAGATCCCTAATAGTCTCCTCATCCTTATAAGAGAAGCATACCTTGTCGAACTCCAGGCTTTCAAACTGCCCTTCCGGCAGAATTCCCTTCTGATCCTCGGGAATTTTCTCCTCATACTCCAGAAATCCCCGGAGATTGTTTATGAAGAGACCGTTCTTCATAATCGCCATGATGTCCTCAAACAGCCGAATCAGAATCCATGTCATCGCCACCATGAGACTGGTCATGACGGTGAGCTGTGCCAGAGTTATGGAACCCGTCACCCGATGCCGGTAAATAGCATAGAGGAGCACTCCCTCAAAAATCACTGTAAATGAGAACGTAACTCTCCAAAAATTAAGGAACGCTTTTGGAAACGCATATTTTACGGCCACCCGCACATTGTTCAAGGTCGCTTCGTGATACTGCTCCTTCAGGAGGCGGAATATCTTAAACAGGCGTATCTCCTTCGCGTAGTCCGGCAGATACATCGTCCGGTTGACATAGTTGAGCACCTTCTCATTGGGTGCCTGTTCCTGATATTTTTTAAAATCATATTTATTCTTCCAGTTTCCGAACAGGAAATTTCCCAATAACGGGCAGATGATAAAAATCACCGCATAATGATCAATCTGGTACATGAACAGGAACACCGCTCCGGTCGCCACCGCACCCACCAGGACTCCCCAGAAACTGATGATGATCTCGCGGACCTTCTCCTCCGCCCCGTCCATGGCCATGGTGTAACGGTTGTAGAAATCCGGATCCTCATAGCACCTGAGTTCCACATTCCGCGCTTTTGCGTACAGCTTACAATAGATGCCGCCGTACAGCCTCACAGTTTGAAGCGGCAGGATTACATTATCCCCGTAACTGTTGTACAGATTTTTCAGCGCGAAAATAACGCCACAAATCAGTATGTAGGTAAAAATCTCGCTAAAGTCCTTGTTCTCATCCAGTGCACCCACGATCTCCCTCAGAAAGACCGCGTCAAAAAACACCCATTCAACATATCCCGTAAGACGCATCAGAAAGGCATGGACTACCAGGCTCCTGCTGATGGAAAAACCCAGCTTCATGGCGTACCAGTCGTTCTTTAACGTCTCCGTCAATGACAACTTTTTCTCTTTCATTTTTCCTCTCATTCTGCCGCTGCCTGCGACATAAAAAATAGCCCCGATACCTTTCGAAGGCATCGAGGCTTGAAATCAAACAATACAGACCCTTTTCATTTTCCGAGGGGCAACATTTCGACATCAAACTGTACATCTCCGTGAGGTATAAAACGGTAAAATATTTATCTTAACTGATTTCATTCTTATGACCATTTTTATACCTCCTCATCGCACAACAAATACATGGTTGAAAGTTATCGGTAAGACACCGCTGATTTTCATATTATATCTAAGCGGCGGGATAATGTCAACCTGGGTTTTTTTTTAATTCTCCCTCACTACCATTATTCTCGATGGTTTGTTGACGAGTAAAATTCCTCACCCGTGTCAAGACATATGGCCGCCAGTCTGCCTCCCGGAAGATGGCAGCCGCAGTCAATCGCAATATGATTATTTGCCCGGTAGATATATCCCGGTCTTGGATTTCCTTCTATTCCCTGTGTTGGCGTATGGCCCGTCACCACATAGACATCATCGAAATACTGCGTTTCGTAATCTGCCCTGTTCCAGACAAGTTCTTCAATGGAGTAATCCTCTATTTCTTTCTCCGGAGAATAATTGCCAAGGCCTCCGTGCACCAACAAGTAGTTCTTTCCACCTACAGTCAGCTCCTCGTATATCAGGAAATCCTTGATAAAATCTATAACATCCTGCCTGATCTCCGGATCCAGCTTATGAAATTCGTCCGTGGTGGCAGCGCTTCCGTTTATCTGCCAGGTGAGCAGATTATCAACCATCTTAGAATCAATCCCGGCAATAGCCTCCTCCGTAATTTCCTTACAGAGAAATTCCAGACACTCTAACGCCATCAGCTCATGGTTTCCCACAATACAAACGGCATTGGGCATTTCCATGAGCTTTAACAATACCTTGATCGGATGCGGTCCCCTGTCCAGAATATCGCCAAGAACATACAATGTATCCGTCTCCTTCAGCTTTATTATATCAAGCAATTCCATAAACAGATCAAATTCACCGTGAATGTCCGAGATCACATACGTTGTCATATAAACCTCCAAAGTTTATGTCAAGGAATTACTATAGAAACTATCCCGAAACTTTCTGTTCTTTACATAGCTCTGTCAATCACCTCGTTGCGCCGTTTAAGAACATACCCAATCATATGCTGTTATTAGCTGATTATCTCATTACCGATCTCAATACTCTCTCAAATATTTAAAAATTTTACTCATCCCCCGGGCTACAGTAAACTAAGCGACGCAAAAACCAATCTGTTTCTTTTTAGGATGTTTCTCTACATCCGACTCCGGTATATCTCTCTCTTCAATAGTGGTGATGAGCTCTGTAGTAATCGTTGATTCGTCTAATTGCGAAACCCGTTCAGCCAGATTCATTTCTGCCTCTTCTAACATTTTTCGTACAAAACGTCCATTTCCAAAACCTCTGCTCCCTCTTCCGCTCTCATATATTTTTTTAAGTTTCTCCATAGCGGCATCCGTTATCTTCATCTGTTTTCTTGAAAGCATAAGTCTCGTAATATCACAAAGTTCGTTGGTAGAATAGTCTTCAAAGTCAACATGGAACGCAATTCTCGATGACATACCCGGATTTCTGTCAAGAAATGCCTTCATTTGATCTGAATAACCGGCAAAAATAACGATTACATCATCTCTATGGTTTTCCATCTCTTGAACAAGAGTATTGATTGCCTCATCTCCGAAACCGTTTTCGTAACTGTCACAGAGAGAATAGGCTTCATCAATAAAAAGAACACCTCCCTGCGCCTCCCTGAATTTTTTCTTGACAAGCGGTGCTGTCGCGCCCACATGGTCGCTAACAAGATCCGCCCTCCCTACTTCTACAAAGTTTCCTGATGACAGAACTTTTTCATCCTTCATAATTTCGGTGAACAGCCTTGCAACGGTTGTCTTGGCCGTGCCCGGATTCCCGGTAAACACCATATGTAAAGAGGGTCTTTCATTGCAAATACCCTTGTCCATACAGACTTTCTTTAACTTAAAGCTGGCTATTATTTTACTAATGATTGCTTTCACAGAAGCTAGACCTATCATTTCATTAAGCTCTTTTCGGGCAGCACCAATCTTTCTGTCATTCTTAAGCCCTTCTTGCAATATGCTTATATCCTCTCCTGCAATCAAAAAGAGTTCTTTTTTTCGTATATTCTCCGCATTTTCTCTGGCAGCAAGCAGCCTTATGGATTGGTTTTGCACAGCACATTCTATCAGATTACGCACATATCTACCATTGCCAAAATTATCCATAAATCTTACTCTTTCAAAAATATTACGGGCTTCCCTTATTGCATCTACCGTAACAGCAAAACCGCGTTCTTTTACCATCATTTTAAAGATGTCTGTCAACTCATCCACATTATAATCAGGAAAATCAATCCAATATGGTATTCTGCTTTTTAATCCTTCATTAATTTCCATAAATGCCCGCATTCTTTCATTATATCCTGCAAGAATAACGATTACATCATCTCGTCGGTTTTCCATTTCCTGAATAAGTATTGTAACAGCAGTATCGCTATTTAAAGAATAAGCCTCATCAATAAATAGCACACCGCCGTTCGCCTCCATAAATGCTTTCCTTATTTTTATAGTGCATCCTAAGCCGTCAAGATCCATCCCACCGCATTCCACGAATGCACCACTCTTTAGAATTCCTTTTTCTCTTGCGATTCCTGCGAACAGTTTTGCAACGGTTGTCTTGGCGCTTCCCGGATTACCTCCAAAGATCATATGCATAGTACCTAACTCATAAGCATTGCCTTGACGTTTTTTTCTCTCTTTTTCCACAATATCTGCTGCAATAATATGATTTATCTGTTCTTTGACGCTTGTAAGGCCAATCATTTTATTCAATTTATCATAAGAAGAATTATTATTTTCGTCCCTATCTAACATGAAGGTATCAGAGTAATTGTAATCATAGGCTTGCAGTACATTTCTATTAAGGCACCATGGCTCAAATTGTTCAAACGCCATAAGTACATCTGTCTGTGAAAATATATTTCCGGGGAACAACTTCATAAACTCATTTGCCAGCCTTGCATACTTAGAGTATTCTGAGGCTTTTATCAGTTCCTTCATGTAATTGACGGCTGCTTTTCTGTCGCCCTTGCCTTCCTTAAGCATAACCGAAATCACATGTTTCCGAACCAAAGGTAAAAACTGGTAAGCAAAACCCGGCTTTTCTATATTATAGGTAAAAACAAAAAGACAATCATTCCTATACTTTTTCACTAATTTCTCGATGTATTTACAGGTCATTTCATAATCCACTGAATCATAACCAAATTTTTCGGACAAATCAATAACTATCACACCACCATAATTATTTTCTATAAATTCCTCAAGATGGTTGTTTACATTATACAAATCGGGCTCTATTTCACTGATGATTTCCATACGTCTGCCACTTAAGCGATTTGACTCTGCCAGCTTCTGCATAAGGGTTTCCGTTATATCATTTGCCGACTCCGCACTTCTGCTTGAAATGATGTAGTGAACCATATTCCCCTTAAAATCTGACGTATTTTTGTGAGACTCTATATTTGAAAGTTCATTTATAACACTCTTATCATACATCTGATTTTCTTTTTTATGATTCTCTGAAATAATCTTTTCTTTCAAACTATAATGAAAAGTAATTTGCTCATTTTTAAAGTAATCATAAACCCTTATATTTGCCGCTTCTAATATTCTTGTCCAACTAAGAAAATACTCCCTTCTTTTGGCCTCAAGCAAACATTCATAAAACTGATACATTGTAATTTCACAGGGCTCGGCTTTCACTTGCTTTATAGAAAATACATCATTTAACATTTCAATGATATAATCATATGCATCACGAAATGAACCCTTCTTCTCATCATAAGAAAATGCGGCCAATGTTGCACCTCCATCTTCCCTATAAGCAAAATAACATATGCCGTTTTTCATATTCTTGTACATATAATTGTTCATTGCAGCAACAGGGCTTTGATAGTCATATTCCTTAAGCCTGATTTTAGCATTTTCCTTGATCTGTTCTGAATTGGTCTTAAGTACGAAACCGAAATATCTCATGATTTTTTCCTCCATATTATACCATGTTTCGTGCGCCGAAGGGCGCACATGAAATCAGACGTTGACAAATATTTGATTTGTCAACATTGTACCATTGATCGTAATCGAAATTGCCCGCAGCGCCTTTATCTTGAAAATGCAAATATGGTACGTCTTGTATGTATTATCCCTTCATCCCTTCAGCGTCCTGTTAATCGCCCGGGATCTTTCCAAAATACCCTGAATATCCTTTTGCTCAGCTGCTCCCTTGAATACAGGAATCGCAGGAAATAAAAGCTCTTTTTGATTCATCAGGAATTTTACCGACTCCGCTGTGAATTTTTCTAAGCCTTTCCTGCATCCTGCATTCTTCAGTTCCTCTCTGCGTCTGTCGTCCACATTCAATGCGTTGCCTGCATCTGTCTCTTTTTCCATTTCCTGAAAATCCTGCATGGTCAAATCCAATCTGTCATTTATGGTCTGTCGAGTCTCATACGTCTTCAACTTAAAGCCTCTCGCTGCATTGTGCCAATAGGGAACCAATATCATATTTGCGGGTGTGTGAGTCAGCTTTGCTCTCTCCTCAATCTGCGCATAGCATTCCCTCTCCATATCATTCTCCAACATGTCGACAATTTGTCCCGAAGATATCAGCTCTGAAAAATAAAAGTACCGAAAAGGTTTATAATAGACATCATCAATTTTTTGGTTCTGCTTCCTTCTATCCGGATCCAGGTCATACTTTTTGATATATGTCTCTTCCGGCCACCATCTACTCTTCCATTCTCTTGTAAGAATAATTTTGAAAAACTTCCCCAGGTCACCCATGAGTGAATTTGCAGTATCGGATTCCAGCCAGATATCTTTCCCGTTTCCCAGATATACATGGAATATCCTATCCTTTTCGTCCACACCGTTCTCTTTTCCCACCTTTACTGCCTGCACGCAAGGCAATGCATATAATCTCTCCTTCAGTGCCTCCAACGCAGGTGGTGTAATATCTGCATCGTCAGCGTCCTTCTGATATAAACCAAATGCTCCTGCAGTTCTATACAGCAAAAAATTTTCCAGAGCGCTTCTGTCTTTCTGACAAGTAAATCTTTCCTTCCATTCATCCGCCTTGTCCGACAGAAGGCTCAATTTTTTCAGTCCATCCTCCTCGTTTAAGGATTCTCTGATTTTTGCCTCATCCAGTACCAAATAGTTTTTCAGCTCGATTGACTTCTTCATTTCTATTGTAATGCCCTCCTTAGAAACTTCACCTTTCTTTCGGCTCTCGAGAATTGTCTCTTTTTGAATATCCTGCTATATCGGATTTCTTTATGCCCGCATTTTTCATTGATCACACAGGCTCACTTTCACCAAAAATTTCTTTTTTTATCATCAATATCCCTTGTTCCGCATTGATTCTTCCTAGAAGTACGTAAAAGATTGGAGCACTCAGCCTATTGAGCAGCTCCGGACAGGCGGCAGTAAAATAGTCCTCTGTCTCCAATGGTGCCATCTCATAAAGGTCCAGAGGAATAATACTCGTCATTGTGATGTCGAAAGCACCATCCTCCGTGATGTAAAACCGAGGTGTGTAAAGATAATTGGGGTGATAAAGAGTGCCGTTCATCCCATCTTCCGTACTAATCCATACATTTGCGTTGCAATAATTAAGCAGCCGCATCAACTCGCCACGATGTTCGCTTTCCCTGCACCATTTTGACGCATTACAATCATAATACACCCTGCATTCCATAAAGTCCGAGTAAAACCAGATACACGCCTCCAGCACTTTGTCAGGGCAGAAGTCATAACCCTCAAACAGGATAGAATATCGGCTCACACCGTTGTCAATATCTTCGCGATATTTTATAAAATGCGCTTTCAGATATTCTTTCATTTTTGCTTTTGCCTGTAAATTTGTCATAAAAAATCCTCCATAATATAAGCTAATTTTTGTTTCACTTATATTATGGAGGATCCTGTGTTCAAAAAATTGAAGATTGGAGCTTTAATCAGAAAGAGGGGATTCCAAATTTGGCATCTCAATTCGTTAATACTATATCGATCCCAATATTATACATTTAACCTTATGTCTCCTAGTATATTTTGCAGCAAAACATTCTTTTTCCACAAACACGCATAATTCGGGATTACAACCGTAAAAAACTGATCACCTATTTGATCCATATTAGTAGAAAGTTTTATGGAAGTCAGCTCCTCGCAATTCGCAAAAACTATATTCCCCATTTCCATTACGCTTTCCTTTATACCTTGAGGTATTATTATTGATGATAAATCTCTGCATTCTTCAAAAGCACATGCTTCTATATGTGCTAAACTCTCCGAAAATTTTATTTCTTTCATGTTACTGCACCATTTAAAAGCACTCTGCCCTATCCTCACAACACTATTGGGCATAGAAAATGTTTCTATTTCTTTACAGCGATAAAAAGCCCATGACTCAATTACGCTAATTCCATCCGGTACGACTACATCTTTGATGCCTTCTTCTTGTATGTACTTTTTTAAAACACCATCTTCTATTTCAAATGACATTTTATTATCCTCCCATAATGTTTTATATTATTTACGGAACATTCCATATTTTATTGCTTTGGATGTTCTAACATATTATGGAAAGATGCGTGTTCAAAATTTTCAAGATGGATAGTTTAGCAATTTTTCTTTCAATATTTTTCATTTAATTTCTTTATCTCATTCCGAATTTCTTCCCGGATTTCCTCATCCATCACCTCCACTGCGCCGGCATATTGCATTGCCCAGTGTACCATCATGTACGGAGAGGTCCTGACTTTTACAATGTCATATCCTGCCTCACATTGCTGCTTCGTCTTCTCATAATGATTTCCGAACCAGTCATGCAGGATGGTATAATCTGTATTCCTAATCTTAATAAGTATCTCCTTCGGCTCGTCAAACGCCATGTACAGATGCTCCGCCATGTACTTCTCAGGATCCCAGTATGCATTGCAGATGGGAAGTCCTTCAAAGTCGCAGACATCGATCGGAACAGCTTTTCCTTCACCGTCCGTAAGGATCTCCACATCAGACATCAGATCCACTCTGTAATGCCAGATACGCTTATCCTCTTTTTTCAGTCCTATGCAATAGTAGTTGTCATGATAGACCACCAGATGATAGGGGCTTAATACATGCAGATATTCTGATTTCGGTACCATTTCATGTTCAGCCGTATAGCAGTTAAATTTGAACCGAATCTGACACAGGTTCTTTACGGCCTGCTGGATGAGGTTTATTTTTTCAGCAAATTGACGGTTGTCCTGAAGAATCCTCCCGCTGAATCTTCCTTGTATGGCTTTGGGGTTGAACCTGAGTTCTGTAAGAGTGTCCTCTGGTTTCTCATCATTTTGGAACGGTGTCCGGTAGTATACGCTGGCCGTTGACACAAGCTTATTCACAAGACGTTGCTTCTCCTGGTTAGAAAACATATCGGAAAAGCAAATGAGCTGGATAAGACTGTCAAGCTCCGCATTGTCAAATGTATGTACATAGGAAAACCCGGTTATGTCCGCCGCCTTCTTTCCTTTTTCCTTGTTCCATTTGGCTTTCAGCCGGTTTTCTTTATAACCTTCATATTTTACCTTATAATCCCCGTCATTTTCACCGGTATATTCTAAAGGATTCACCTCTGCCAGTATATCCTCGATGGTACTTGTAAGAGTATTTGACTTCTCAAGAGGCGTGCCGTTATGATACTTTCCAATACGATAAAGATGAAGCAGCCTGCCTAATTCTTCTTTTGATAGGCTATGTTCTTCATCCGTTAGAAGACGGAGCACTTCCATAATCTGGAGCACTCGCCTTTCCGCACTATATTTTCCGAGGTCAGGCGCTTCCTCCACAGAAATCCCCGATCCCGGGATGCGTGTCATCTGCAAAACAGCATAACCGGAATCCGGTTTTACTCTTTCCGTGAGCCCCATTGGATTCAGAACAAAATCTATTTCCTTCGACATCTCCCCATCAATATAATGCGTTACATAGGTCAGGAATTCACCCTTTTTCGGATCATAAGAGTGAATGCAAGATAAAAAACCCTTCCACCCCGCCTGATACAGTTCCTCTTCTATATCCTTTTTCCGGTTTTCAGGTATATCAAACTTTCTCAGGCGGTTCCAGGCGCGGTCATGAACATATCTTTCAAAGTTGTGATATAGGCTTTCCCACGCCTCATTATCACCGGATTGTATCCTTTTTATCAGTTTTTTTACTTCTTCACCTGTCAAATATTCTCCCACACTACTCTCCTCCATGCTCCTTTCAAACGGAACTGCTGAAATAAGCATATTGTTTTTATTTTATTTTGTCAATTCAACTTGAAATAAACATCTCCACAAATTAGTCATCATCCCCGGTATTCATGTGTCAAATTCTTTGGTTTATACTTTATTTTTTCATACAAATATTATGCCACAAATCTAAAAAATTTTAAGATTTGTGGCATATAATCACAAAATCATATTTTATACATCAGAATAAAATCTTAAAGTTCCTGAACCACCCTTGACACTGAGACTGAGTGACTAGGGTTTTCTAAGCAGTAATATCTTCCTGCATTTTAAAACTTTTATATTTCTG
>JAFLTG010000087.1 GCA_022510545.1 Lachnospiraceae bacterium
AAATGATAAAATAGTATTTGTCAAAGTATAAAATAAAGGAGGTTACACCCTTTAATGAAGGCATGGCTTAAACGTGGGATTTCTTTAATAATAATGTTCATTGTAGGCATTGCTGCCATTGTGATGGGAGTTATTTATTTCCAATATATTGCCAGGCATATTTATGAGGTCAGCACAAATCATCTGGTAGAGGTTTATGATCAGGTTAACAGTTCTTTTGACGTTTTTATCCAGAAGAATCTGGGAATTTTGGACAGTTGCAGCAATTATATACACATGCTTGGTAGAAGCAATAGTGAGGATATATCGGGGTATATAGATATTCAGCGTGAACGCTGGAATTTTACTGATTTTTATTTTATTTCAGCAGAAGGAATGTATATGACGCTGGACGGAAGTATGGGATATATTGATTTTGGCGAAGCGCTGGAGATTCTTATTGATAAAAAAGAACCTGTCATGATAAGTGATACGCTTTCTTCTGATGAGGCGCTAACTATCTTTGCTGCTCCTACAAAGGAGGGAAGATATAATGATTTTAATTATGCTGCTGTTGCTATAAGTTATATTAGTGATGATATGGCAGGTTTTTTGGGTGTAAAGGCTTTTTCCGGAGAATCGCAATGTATGATTGTCAGCGGCAATGGGGATATACTGCTTTCTACAAATGGCGCTAATATTGATTCTGATAATTATTTGCTGTATCTTATTGACAACTCTGATTTGGATACAAAGAGTCTTGAGAAACTCAACCATGATTTGGAAAATGATGTGGAGGGATTTGTTCATTGTAAAATAGGCGGTATAAGCTATTATATTACTTATCAACCTGTAAGATTTCGTAAATGTATGCTGATAGGTGTTGTTTCTGAGAGAGTGGCGAACAGAAATCTGCTTAGTGTACAAAAAGGTACTATTGATGTACTGATAAAGGTATTCCTGTTACTGGGTGCCTGTATCATTACGCAGATTGTATATCGGAATTATAAAAAAGAAAAGATAAGTAAACTGGAGATTCAATATAGGGACCTTATGTTTAATGCGCTTTCCAACAGCGTAGACGATATTTTTATAATGATCAACAAGGACTCATGGAAGGTGGATTATATCAGTCCCAATGTGGAGAGACTATTAGGTGTTGAGCAAAAGACTGTGTTACAAGATATCAGAAATCTGGCAAAGAGCATTGTTGAAGGAAGCAACATAATCAGCAAGGAAGAATTTGAAGCAATTCCCTTTGGCGAGAGCGGTGACTGGGAACGGGAACATGTACACCAGAGTACAGGAGAGCGGCGTTGGTATAAGGAAACTATATACCATCAGAGTGTTCAGGGTGTGGAAAAATTCCTTATTGTAATGTCCGACCGTACTCAGGAGAAAAAGATGAATGAGAATCTTCAGGAGGCGTTGGATGCGGCAAAAAGTGCGAATGAGGCCAAGAGTCATTTCCTCTCAAATATGTCACATGATATACGTACACCGATGAACGCTATTGTTGGTCTTTCCGTACTTTTGGCTAAGGATGCGGAAAATCCTGATAAGGTTAGGGAATATACACGCAAAATATCCTCATCCAGTCAGCATTTGCTCAGTCTGATAAATGACGTACTGGATATGAGCAAGATTGAGAGCGGCAAGACCTCTATGAATGTGGCACAGTTTAGTCTGCCGGAACTTTTAGAGGAACTTAATACCATTATTATGCCTCAGGCCAAGGCCAAAAAGCAGAGTTTTGAAATCTATGTACAGGGCTGTATAGTAGAGCAGTTAATGGGTGATAAACTCAGACTTAACCAGATATTGATAAATTTACTTTCTAACGCTGTAAAATATACGCCTGACGGTGGAAAAATTGATTTTCTGGTACAGGGTCTGCCACAGAACTCATCGCAGTATGCGCAGCTGCGTTTTGTCGTAAAAGACAACGGCATTGGTATGAGCGAAGAGTTCCAGAAGTGTGTCTTTGATTCTTTTACAAGGGAAATCAGCTCCGTTACCAATTCAATACAGGGAACCGGTCTTGGTATGGCGATTACCAAAAACCTTGTGGATTTAATGGGTGGAATTATTATGGTAGAGAGTAAGCTTGGAGAGGGCAGTGTCTTTACCGTAGAACTTTCTTTTGCGGTTCCCGATGTGAGAGAAGATGATAATCTGATGATTCGTCAGAAAGTCACAAAAGTACTTGTGGCAGACGACGATGAAGAGGGTTGCCTGGATATTAAAGAGATGATGCGTGGTACCGGTATAGAGGTATCGTATGTTACAAGCGGCAGAGATGCTGTGGAAGAGACTCTTAAAGCTAAGGAAAAAGGAGAGGAATTCAGTGTAATCTTACTGGATTGGAAGATGCCGGGCTTAAGCGCAATCGATACTGCCCGTCAAATCAGGGAAAAGGCCAAAACAGATATACCGATTCTGCTTCTGACTTCCTATGATTGGGGTGATATTGAGGATGAGGCAAGGGCAGGAGGCATTGATGCGTTTATGTCCAAACCTTTCTTCGTATCTACTTTCTGGCAGACGCTGACCCCGCTGCTTTCAAGTGAAACGCAGGGAGAAGATACTGATAATGCCACTGATGAAAATGTGCTTGACGGACTTTTGTTCCTTGTAGCGGAAGATATTGAGCTAAATGCGGAAATCCTGTCCGAAATGCTTGCCATAGAGGGGGCAAAGTGCGAATTCGCGGTTAATGGCAAAGAGGCTGTTGAGATATTCACCAAATCGGAACCAGGACATTATGATATGATACTTATGGATGTGCAGATGCCGGTAATGAACGGATATGATGCTACAAGGCAGATCAGAGCCAGCGACCATCCGGAGGCAAAAACGATTCCGATTGTGGCGATGACGGCAAACGCTTTTGCCGAAGATGTTCAGAATGCACTTGATGCAGGAATGAACGGACATCTTTCCAAGCCCGTTGATATGGATGCCGTAAAGATTGCTGTCGGGAGATTTTTGGAAAAGAAATAATTTTGGTAATTAATATATCCTCATGAAACTTTTTGGCAGTCTGATTCGTATTGTATGTAGGAGGATAGATATGTATGCCATTCAGGAAGTAATATCGTCGTATGGCATTGTGAAACAGTATGACAAAACAAATATTTGAGACATATTTCAAAGAACACTATTCTCTTGTATATCGTGTGGCATTCACGCAGATGAAAGGACATGCTGATGCAGAAGATGTGCTGCAGGAGGTATTTGTACGTTTGTTGAAATACCGGCCGCACTTTGAGAACAGTGAGCATGAAAAAGCATGGTTTATCCGCACGACTATCAATATCTGTAAAGATTTAATGAAGAGCAAATGGCATAGTACAACCGTCAGTATTGAGAAGATACCTGAAGGTGAGAAAAGCTATTTTCATCTTCCCCATGTAAACGAAGATGAAACCCTGTGGGAGATTCTGGCTCTGCCGGAAAAGTATAAAAACTGTCTTTACTTTTTTTACTATGAAGGTTACTCAATTAAGGAAATCTCACAGATATTGAAAATCCCGGAGAATACGGTCAAAACCAACCTGCGCCGAGGCAGGGAGATACTTAAGGAAACATTGTCGAAAAAGTAACCAGGAGGAATCACTATGAACGTAAATGGAATTATAAAACAGGCATATTATGATAATGCAAACGGAGCTAAAGTAAATAATAAGAATAATGGAACGGGTTTTTATGAGAGCCTTTCCGAAAATATAAACAACAGAAATGAAAACACACAGAATAACGTTGCGCCATCCAAAGCTGCAGCGATAGCGGCCCAACCATATGCCTATCGTAACGTGATATCTGCGGATAGTTATGAGAATGAAATCGCAGGTATAAGTTCCATTACAAGCTGTGATGCAAGACAGCTTTCATATGGTGACAGTGATTACGTGAAAGTATTTCCGGCGGATGGATATAGTCTTACGGCAAAGGTAGATTATGAAAATCGCAATATATACATAGAACGCAAGGCAGAAGATGGCAGTATAAGCGGTTATGAAGTTGCACTTGACAAAATAGCTGATAATACAACTAACCCAATTGAGCAGACTGCACTTGAAGCCTGGGGCAAAGTGGAACTTGAGAAAAACGTCGCAAATAATGACGAAGAACAAAATCCTTCTCAATCCGGAGAAAAATCAGGTACTGATGAAGATTTGACATGGGAAGAAGCCTTAAGTCAGTTCTATGATTTCGTTCAGGACAGAATCAAAAACGGTGATATTAAATATATGATCGGTAAATCTGAGTTCTCACAGGAAGAGTGGGAGAAGTTTCTGGCAAGCCTCGATAAGCAGATAGACGATATTGTAGAAGAAACCAAAGAACATACCGAGGAGATGAAAAACCAGTATATCGATGCTGATAAAACCGCCGGGCTAACCGGTAAGCAGCTGGAAGAACAGGCATTACAGAAGTGGCGTGAAGAAATGGATGCCGGTGTACCTTACGGATATCTGGCAAAGAACGGAGTAATCGAATATAACGGTGTAACCTTTGTTTGTGATAAAGAGCATAAGGCCATACATCTGGGCGATACATCCAATATGAAAAATTGTATCAGGGTTTCTCTGTCTAAGGGTGGCTGCCTGATTGTAAACCGTGCAAATCTGGGCGACCTTGCCAAAGCTATCGGAATGTTCTCTCCTGAAGATGTGAATCTGATCATGCGTGCTATCGCAGAAGATGCCAAGATTCAGCAGATGAAGAAGCAGATTGATGATGTTACTTCCGGAGAAGAGCTTGCCGAGGAGGTTGAGGAAGAACAGGAGTCGGAGGATATTGAAGTTATATAACTTTCAGTTAAAAGATTAAAAATTGTAATGCAAAATTTTCCCAAATAGATTATAATAGAAATAGGCATTATTCCAAAAGAAGGGATGTAAACGGGAATGAGCGTTATCAGCAGTAAAGATGTTTACGATATTATCAAAAAGACACTTGGCATAATCAATAATAAGATTATGAACCACGGTGAGGTTACAGGTTATATTTTATATAAGATGTTGGAATGCGAGCAGCAGTATACTGAGCAGGAGCTGGTTGATTATACTATGCTCGCTATTTTGCATGATATCGGTTTGTACAAAGAAGATAATGTTAAAAATGTAACAGATTTTGAAACCAAGAATCTTTGGCCTCATTCTATTTACGGCTTTCTTTTCCTGAAATATTTATCCCCTATGGATGATAAGGCGGAGATAGTTTTATATCACCATCTGGACTATAACCGCTACAGCATGATTCAGAGCAGATACAAACATATAATTGAGTGTCTCAATCTGGCTGACAAGATGGACACATTTTTACATCTTAAAGATGAACATTTGGAAAAGGATTATTTTGCAACCTATCGGGATATCAAATTTTCCGGAGCGGCACTTGATCTTTTCCATAAGGCGGAAGCCAGGTATGGAATAACTGCCAATCTGGTAAACGGTTCATACAAGGATGAACTTACAGAACTTCTTGCAAAGAGGGCTTTTTCCGAGAGGTATAAGAAAGGCTTTCTGGAGATGCTTGTATATACCATTGATTTTAGAAGTGAGCATACCGTAGTACATACACTGGCAACGGTGAACTTTGCACAGCAGATTGGAAGACTGATGCGTCTTAGCGGTAAGGATTTGAGGGATTTATACTATGGAGCATTGCTTCATGACCTTGGAAAGATTGCGATTCCGCTTGAGATTCTGGAATCCACAGGAAGGCTTTCTGATGAGGAAATGAAGGTAATGAAAGCGCATGTCAGGATTACCGAGATGATTCTTGAAGGTGTTGTGGATGATGATGTGTTACAGATTGCGGTCAGACATCATGAGAAGTTAGATGGAACCGGCTATCATAAAGGCCTTACAGGCGACCAGCTCACGCTGCCGCAGCAGATTGTAGCGGTGGCTGATATACTTAGTGCATTATATGGTAAGCGAAGTTATAAAGAAGCTTTCAGCAGTGATAAAATCCAGATGATTATGAATGGGGATGCTGAGAATAATAAGATTAATAAAAATGCCGTAGATACTTTGATGCGAAATTACGATAAAGTTATTGCGGAATTTGAAAAAGAAAAAGAGAGTACAATCGGGTTATATCTTGAAATTAAAGAACAGTATGCTATAATGATTGAGAGATTTGAAGCATTTAATTAGAATAGTATACTATAATGCTTGAGAGACTTGAGACATTTAATTTAAAGGAGGTAAATTATGGGCTTTTTAACAGGAAAAACAGCAATTATCACAGGCGGAGGAAGATCGGTTCTCTCTGATGGAAGATGCGGTTCAATCGGTTACGGAATTGCAACTGCTTATGCTAAAGAGGGAGCTAACCTGGTTATAACGGGACGTAATGTGCAGAAGTTAGAGGATGCAAAGGAAGAGTTAGAAGAGAAGTACGGTATCAAAGTACTTGCTTTACAGGCTGATATCAGTGCAGGAGCTGACAATGAGCAAGTTGCAACCGAAGTAGTAAAGCAGACTATGGATGCTTTCGGAAGAATTGATGTGCTTATCAATAATGCACAGGCTTCGGCTTCCGGAGTTACACTTGCAGACCATACAACAGAGCAGTTTGATCTTTCTATTTATTCCGGACTGTATGCAGCATTTTATTATATGAAGGCCTGCTATCCTCATTTGAAAGAGACCAAGGGCACTGTAATCAATTTTGCATCGGGAGCAGGACTATTCGGGAACTTTGGACAGTGTGCATATGCTGCAGCAAAAGAAGGAATCCGCGGCCTTTCAAGGGTAGCCGCTACAGAATGGGGCAAGGACGGAATCAATGTCAATGTTGTTTGCCCGCTTGCATGGACGGCACAGCTTGAGAATTTTGAGAAGGCTTATCCCGACGCATTTAAAGAGAATGTGAAGATGCCGCCGGCAGGCCACTATGGAGATGCAGAACTTGAGATTGGACGAGTTTGTGTACAGTTAGCTTCTCCTGACTTTAAGTATATGAGTGGTGAGACTCTCACACTTGAGGGTGGAATGGGACTTAGACCGTAATAAAATTAATGATTGTACAAAGCACTCACTTAACGGTGGGTGCTTTTTTCATATATGAGCAAAAATAGCAGATAATCTGTAAATAATTGCAAATTTTCACAGCTTTTACAATGCTATACTTTTTGGCACAAGCTATTATAAATGCTTGCCGCATGAAAAGCAGCTCCTTTTATCAATGAAGGAGGTAAAAGGAATGGAAAATACAAAAGCATTGGAAGACTATGCAGATTATCTGTTACAACGGGAACTTGCACAACAGACCAGAAATATATATTTAAAGCAGGCAGAAAATTTCATAAATTATATAGAGGATCGTGTAATTACCAAGAAAGAAACTATTGAATATAAGCAGAGTCTTTTAAAACAGAATTATAAAATATCCACTATCAATCTGCATATAGTGGCACTCAACAGTTACCTGAAATATAAGGGATGTGCCGATTGTAGCGTTAAGACCAGGAAGATACAAAACAGGCAGGCCCCGGACAATATCATAACACTTGACGAATATAGGAATCTGCTTGTGTGTGCAAAGGAGAGCGGCAGGGATAAATATTATTACATAATGCGCACACTGGCTTTGACAGGCATTCGCGTAAGCGAACTCTCCGGTTGTACGGTAGAAGCACTGAAAAAAGGGAGCTTTATTATTTACAATAAGGGTAAAAACAGGGAAATCTACCTTCCGGAAAAATTAGTTGATGAGCTAAGGGAATACTGCATGCAAGAGGGAATAAGCAAGGGAGTTATATTTCGTGGAAATACCGGTAAATCCATAAGCAGGACCGCTGTATACAAGATGTTGATACATCTGGCGGATTATGCAGGTATACCTAAGTATAAGGCGCATCCGCACAGTTTCAGGCACCTTTTTGCAATAACGTATATGCAGAAGTATTCTAATCTGTTTGAACTGGCGGATCTGCTTGGACATTCCAGTTTAGAGACCACCAGAATATATACGGTGACAACAGCAGAGGAAAAACGGAGGAAAATTAACAGGCTGGAATTATAGTCAACTAAAAAATTACTTTATAAAGATAAAAATAAATGTAATAAAAAAATGATAATAAGTACGCGGCAAATTGATAAAAATGTGGCTGCTAATTAATGCGGCATAAAAGGTTATCATAATACGATATTATGTTTAGGTAGTCAATACTTTTTTTTAATTTTTTTAAAATAATTTTTTGCAGCTTATAAAATTGCAGATTTTTCGGATAAATGCTATGTCAGGACGTGAAAACGTACCTGGCTTTTTTTAATGGAAAAATAAAAATCAGGGTGCATGAAATAAGAAAAAGGCGTTGGGTATATTGAAAGAGGATAACCGAACTTTCCCATAAATACTGAAAAGTCGAGTTAACATAATATCGTATAATGATAACGTAATAAATTTGAAGTCTGTCGCAAATGCAGAAAAATCAGAGTGTATTAAACATAAGTTTTACTGCATTTGCGGCAGGAGAAGGAGGATTATATGGAAATTATAGAAAGCATTGTAACATCCAATCCCTGCTACACAGCAGGAAAGAAAATTGCAGTAAAAGGACTGGTACTGCACAGCGTAGGCTGTCCGCAGCCTAGTGCGGAGGTGTTTGTAAAGCAGTTTAACAGTGCCGCTGCCAAGGTATGCGTACATGCCTTTATTGATGCCAATACAGGCAAGGTATATCAGACCTTACCCTGGGATTATAAGGCATGGCATTGTGGCGGAAATGCCAACAGTACTCATATAGGTGTGGAGATGTGTGAACCTAATTGTATCAAATATACAGGAGGGGCAACATTTACCTGCAGTGATGAAACCAAGGCAAAGGAAATGGTTATGAGAACCATTGATTCTGCCGCAGAACTGTTTGCATTTCTTTGTGCCAAGTATGGACTGGATCCGCTTGCGGACGGAGTGATCATCAGTCATAAGGAAGGCCATGACAGGGGAGTTGCATCAGGTCATGGTGACCCCGACCATCTGTTCAGACAGCTTAATATGAACTTTACGATGGATGATTTCCGCAAAAAAGTAGCGCAGATATTAGAAAGAAAAGTCTGAAAGGAGTGTTTGTTATGGGCAAAACGCAAAATGAAGATTTTATAAAAGAGTATATTACTCCGAGTCATTTAGAAAATCTTAATAAATATTTTGCAGATATGAAAAATAATTCTCAGTTAAGCTTTCCTTATATTGTGAGCTTCAGGAAAGCAGGGAAATATTCAATTTTTATGCTGGAAGCAGGTGCAGCGGCCAAACCTCATTCGGTTTTACAAAAGACGATAAAGGATAGTACGGTAACGCATGGTGATGATATTAATCAACCTTTATTAAAGTTATTGTACGGACTGGCTGCTACAAGGGAAGGGGAAAAGATTACCGGTCTGGTGCTTGCGTCGGATCTTGAAATTAAAAAATCCTTACCAAGGGGCAATAAGAATTTAATTGAATTTATTGAGGATGCAACCGGCATTACAAAGGAGAATCTGACCAAGCTTCAGGGTATGCTTAAAGATGAGGCCGGTAATACGCTCAGCAAGGAAGAGAAAGCAAAGAATAAAGAGTACAACGAAGAGTTGATTTTTAGACTGATGGCTGAAAAAGGCGGTATCTATGATGCAAGAAAATATGCCTACAAATACTACACCGGTGACTATGATATCCATGATCTGTTAAGCAAAATATCTCAGATTGCTCCCATACCCTCAGAGTCAGATGAGGAAGCACTCGCAATTAATGACCTTAATTCAATTTTTAGAACGGGCAAAAGATATGAAGGAACAGTTAGAACAGTAATCAAAGATAGATATAATCCTGTGCAGCACGGTCCTCAGTATAACTATATTGCCCATATGTATAATGAAGAAAAGGGTGACAAACTGGAAGAAAGCGTGGCAAAGGCAAGCCTGCCGGTACTTATGCTGAATGTAAAGGGTGGTAATGCTGAGTGGCTTGAGATTAAGACTTTGCAGGAACTGGAAAATTACTATACAAATAATTTCGCACATATGAAGTATTCATGGAAAGATGGTTTTGAGAAATATATTGAAGACCGTCAGGGCAAATCTTTTAAACAACATATGGCTGATACACATGCGTGAGTTAATACGCGGAAAGGATACAAAATGGAAATTAAAGAAGGCGATATAGTAACTTTATCCAAAGATGCAGTGTATTACAGCGGAAAAGTAATGCCTGACTGGGTAAAGAATGATAAGTGGA
>JAFLTG010000088.1 GCA_022510545.1 Lachnospiraceae bacterium
ACAGATATTTAATCTGAGCGTCATCATATGTCTTTACGCACTTCCTTTCAGAAAATATACACCTATTTATAAATACTCTATTATATTGATTATAACAGATATTTATATGTATCGTCAAACAATATAAGAGGGCTGTTATTATATTCCAGCGATTAATTTTTAGGTTATTTTATGAAAAAATAATAAAGTTAATCGCCAATGCAAACAAATGTTCTAAAACTATTGCAAAGGATTGTGAATTATGATATCATAGCAATAGATTTCAGAACATTTGTTCTGTTTGTGGTAGACCTAAGGCTAAAAATGAGGAATGATATGGAATTTAGGATTTCACCGGAAATGTCAATTATGGACAAACTTAATATACTTGCTGATGCTGCCAAATATGATGTTTCCTGCAGCTCCAGCGGCTCGTCGCGAAGAGGTGACGGTAAGGGACTTGGGAATACTGTGAGGGCAGGACTTTGCCATAGTTTTGCTGCAGACGGACGCTGTATCTCCCTTTTGAAAATACTGTTTACGAATGAATGCATCTTTGACTGCAAATACTGTATTAACAGACGCTCAAATGATGTGCCTCGGGCTTCGTTTACGCCGGATGAGGTGTGTGAGTTGACTATGCAGTTTTACAGGCGTAACTATATAGAAGGTTTATTTTTAAGTTCCGGAATTCTTCACAGTCCTGATTATACTATGGAGCTTATTTGCCAGACACTGTACAAGCTGCGTACCGTATACAATTTCCGTGGATATATACATGTTAAGGCGATTCCGGGTGCAGACCCTATTCTGATACAGAAAGCAGGATTTCTTGCAGACAGGATGAGTGTGAACCTGGAACTTCCTACCGCCGAGAGTCTTAAGCAGCTTGCACCTAATAAGAATCGTAATAATATTTTAAAACCTATGAGACAGATTCAGAACGGAATCAAGGCAAACCGTGAGGAATTAGTATTGTATAATCACTCACCACATTTCTGTGAGGCAGGTCAATCCACCCAGATGATAGTCGGAGCCACTCCAGAAAGTGATTATCAGATTATGACGGTTGCAGAGAACTTATATCAAAAGTTTTCTTTAAAAAGAGTCTATTACTCTGCTTTTGTAAATGTAAACGAGGACAAAGACCTTCCCGCCCTTCCCGGGGGACCGCCGCTTTTGCGGGAACACAGACTCTATCAGGCGGACTGGCTGCTTCGGTTCTATGACTTTACTATCGATGAGCTTTTAACAAGTGATCGTCCAAATTTCAATATGATGATCGACCCCAAAGCTGACTGGGCTGTCAGACACTTAGAGCTGTTCCCTGTAGAAATCAACCGCGCAGACTATCATCTCCTTCTTAGAATCCCCGGCATAGGCGTAAAAAGCGCCAGCCGTATCGTTAAGGCAAGACGTTTTGGGAGTCTGAATTTTGATGATTTAAAGAAAATCGGGGTTGTTCTGAAAAGAGCTTTATATTTTATTACTTGTAACGGAAGAATGATGTATCCAACTAAGATTGAAGAAAATTATATAGTAAGAAACCTTACTTATCAGAAAGAGAAACTACCATTTTCACAGGACGGTATGCAATATGAACAACTATCCTTATTTTCTTAAAAGAAAGCAGGTAATCCATGGAAGAAAAATATCTCATATGTGAAGATTCCATAGAAGGTATTTTCACCGGAATATATGAAGCTTATGCCTTAAGGGAGAGTCATGAGCACCTTCATATTCAAATCGGTGAAGAGGAAAATCTAAAACTATTTGCAAACTATGTGAATATTGTACCGGATTCCGTTAAAACTGTAAAAGTAGCGGAAACTTTACGAAAACGTCTTGGAGAGGAAACATATTTGGATATTTGCCGTGCGCTTGCAGCTGAAGATAGAAGAAAAGGTGAGGCTGTATATAAATCGGTGGTAATCGGATTATCTCAGGGCAGTGGAAAACGTGTTTTGGAAAATCTGATCAATCCAAATATCGAACTGGTGTTCAGATTGGCAAGAAATACAGCGAATGAGTCCTACCGCTTTTTGGAAGTTGTAAGATTTAAAGAATCCAAGGAAGGCATTTTATTTTCCAAGATAGGACCCAAATGTAATGTCATACCTTTTATAATGCCACATTTTTCAGACAGACTGCCTATGGAAAATTTCATAATTTATGATGACATACGCAATATTTATGGAGTACATCCTGCCGGTAAAGACTGGTACATTGTTTCGGATACGGAAAAAACTATTGAAAATCTTCTTGAAATGTCTGAAAAAGAATGCGAATATCAGGAACTTTTTACCATGTTTTGCGATACAATAGCGATAAAAGAACGCAAAAATCTTAAGCTTCAGCAGCAAATGCTGCCACTTAGGTTCCAAGAATATATGGTCGAATTTGAGAATAAGTGAATAAAATGTTGTTTATCAGTCTAAAATAAGTAAGAAATTATAGACAGAATTGACAAAATAATAATAAATTTCAGTAAAAATATGGTTATTGTGCAAAGGTTTGCAAAATTATGTTATTATATAAACGATATTTCTTTATTTACAAATAAATTTAATAGAGTATGATAGTATAAAAGAAATTATAAAGCCGTAAAGAAAATGAAAAGGAGGGTGTTTATAATGATGCAGCACAGAATTATGTTAAGACCTGATGGAGTGCAGGATTTTGTGGCAGCTGCCGGTAAATGTGAGTTTGACATAGATATTTCTTATAACAGTTTCATAGTAGATGCCAAATCCATCATTGGTGTTATGGGATTGAATTTCAGTCAGATTTTAACTGTTTCCTGCAATGGTTATGATGCAGATTTTGAGAAATATCTTCAGAAATTTGCAGTTGCCTGCTAGTTTGGAAACGCAACTAAATAGCATTATTGACTCCCTATTTATGATATCGTAATATCTTGATAGGGAGTTTTTGTTTTATAAAACCTTATGGGAACCGTAAAAATGTTGATACAAGAGAGGGGAAAGACAAAATACATGGAAATTCACATATCTGTCAGAGGTCTGGTAGAATTTATTCTACGCTCAGGTGATATTGACAATCGCAAATCGGCTTTTTCCCCGGATGCAATGCAGGAGGGCGGACGCATTCACAGGATGATTCAAAGGCGAATGGGGGCTGACTATCATGCTGAGGTTCCGCTTAGTTATGTTCATCACACCAAACGTTACGACATTATAGTAGACGGGCGTGCTGACGGTATCATTATTGACAAAACAAGTGTAACCATAGATGAAATCAAGGGTACATATCATGATCTTATAAAAATGAAGGATGCGGTTCCGGTACATCTGGCACAGGCAAAGTGCTACGCTTATATTTATGCAGTTCAAAATAATCTGGGCTCCATTAGGGTAAGGATGACGTACTGTCATCTTGAAACCGAGGAAATTCTCTATTTTCATTATGATTATACATTTGCCGAGCTTAAAGAATGGTTTGATTCTGTCATTAAACAGTATGAAAAGTGGGCGGATTACAGCTTTGAATGGCAGAGTTTGA
This sequence comes from Lachnospiraceae bacterium, assembly GCA_022510545.1. Taxonomy (GTDB): domain Bacteria; phylum Bacillota; class Clostridia; order Lachnospirales; family Lachnospiraceae; genus UBA3282. The sequence continues at coordinate 3,502 of JAFLTG010000088.1, forward strand.
GACAAGCATCAATTAAGGAACTTACCTTTCCCTTTGAATACCGGGAGGGGCAGAAAGAGCTGGCAACTTATGTGTATCAAACTATTTATCATAAAAGAAAACTGTTCATAGAGGCCCCGACCGGAGTCGGCAAGACGATATCAACAGTATTTCCGTCAGTTAAGGCAGTCGGAGAGGGCTTGGTAGAGAAGATTTTTTATCTGACAGCCAAAACCATTACCCGCACCGTGGCGGAAGATGCATTTAAGCTTTTACGGAATAAAGGACTTAAGTTTAAAAGTGTAATACTGACTGCAAAAGAGAAAATCTGTTTCCTGGAAGAAATGGAATGTAATCCTGATGCCTGCCCGTATGCTAAAGGACATTATGACAGGATAAATGATGCAATATATGATTTACTTATAAGTGAAGAAAGCTTCGGACGTGAAAAAGTAGAAGAATATGCGAAAAAACATAAGGTGTGTCCCTTTGAAATGTGTCTGGATATGAGTCTCTTTTCGGATGCCGTTATATGTGATTACAATTATGTGTTTGATCCGCATGTTTATCTGAGACGCTTTTTTGCGGAGGGCAGTCAGAGAGATTATGTATTTTTAATTGATGAGGCTCATAATCTTGTAGAGCGGGGACGTGAGATGTACAGCGCCGTTTTATGCAAGGAAGATTTCCTTAATCTGAAAAAAGTGGTTAAGCCTTATTCGGTTAAGCTGGAAAAACAGCTTGATAAGTGTAATAAGGAGCTGTTAACCCTGAAAAAAGAGTGTGAGACTTATAAAGTCGAGGGCTCAATAACTCCATTTATAATAGCGCTTAACAGGCTGAATGCAGCAATGGAGGACTATCTGGAAGATCATGATGATTCTCCGGTGAGAAATGAAATTCTGGAGTTTTATTTTGAGGTTTCACATTTTCTGGGTATTAATGACTTGATGGATGAAAATTATGTGACATATTCCCAGATGAATGATGACGGCAGTTTTATTTTGAAACTGTTATGTGTCAATCCGGCCAAAAATCTGTTGGAATGTATGATGAGAGGGCGGAGCAGTATCTTATTTTCGGCCACGTTACTTCCAATACAATATTATAAGACATTGCTGGGGGCTCAGGATGGTGATTATGAGGTTTATGCAAAATCAGTTTTTCAACCGGAAAAGAGAGGTTTGTATATAGGGAGCGATGTAACCAGCAAATATACAAGACGAAGTGAAATGGAATATTATAATATCGCTTCTTATCTTTATGAAACCGTCAAAAACAGACACGGAAACTATATGGTTTTCTTCCCCTCCCATGCTTTTTTGCATAATGTGCACAAAAGTTTTATGGAACATTTTGCAGATGAACAGATTGAATGTATTCTGCAAAAAGATCATATGAGTGAGGTTTCTAGAGAGGAGTTTCTGGCTAGGTTTGCGGGAAACGAGGATTGTGATCTGTCGGAAATGATCCATATGGATATTGATATTGAAGAAGAAAAAATACTGCTTGGGTTCTGCGTTATGGGGGGTATCTTCAGTGAGGGAATCGACCTTAAGAATGACAGCCTGATTGGCGTTATTATTGTTGGAACCGGACTGCCACAGGTCTGTAATGAGAGGGAAATACTTAAAAATTATTTTGATGGCTGGGGAGAAAACGGTTTTGACTATGCATACAGGTATCCGGGAATGAATAAGGTACTGCAGGCGGCCGGACGTGTGATTCGGACTGCAGAAGATGTAGGTATTGTGGTTCTTTTGGATGAAAGGTTTCTTAATTCTTCATATCAAAGGCTGTTCCCAAGGGAGTGGAGTAACTATGAGGTAGTTACTTCGGTACAGATAGCAAAAAGGGTGGAGCGCTTCTGGAACGAATGGCTATAAAATTGTTTTGAACAAAGCAGTCAATATTTTTGAATTGTTAGGTACGTAATTCCGTTTATGACATAGTGACTTATTGAAAAATGAAATATGGGTCATAATCAACTGACATATGTGTCACATGTGGATAACTATGTGAAAACTGGGGATTTCTTTTGGTTTTTTTATGGTTTTTATAACAAAATCGTCATAAAAACGGTGGAAAAGTCGGTTTACTGAAATCCGTGAATGAAAAGTAGTACCCATTTAGTCAATGATAAAAAGGTGATGAAATTACGCTTGTTTTATGATACAATATAAGGCGTAAGCCCTGTGGCTGACGTTACAAGAATTGCTTTGTAATTCTTGGTAGAATAATACAATAAATGTGATAAAGGAGAAATTAGTATGTGGGCATACGAAAGTGTTTTTTATCAAATATATCCGTTAGGATTCTGCGGGGCACCCTTTGAGAATGACGGTGTATTGGAATCAAGGATACATAAAGTGGTTGATTGGATTCCACATATGAAGAAACTTGGAATTAATGCAATTTATTTTTCGCCGGTTTTTGAATCTGACACACATGGCTATAACACCAGAGATTATCATAAGATTGATTGTCGTCTTGGAACTAATGAAGATTTTGTCAAGGTTTGCAAGGCTTTACATGAAAATGATATTAAAGTTATTCTGGACGGTGTGTTCAACCATGTAGGAAGAGGTTTCTGGGCTTTTCAGGATGTACTTGAAAAAAGATGGGATTCGCAATATAAGGATTGGTTCCATATCAATTTCGACGGCAATTCCAATTATAATGACGGATTATGGTATGAGGGCTGGGAAGGCAACTATGATCTGGTTAAGTTAAATTTAAGAAATGAGGAAGTTATAAACCATATTTTTGACAGCGTAAAAGGCTGGGTGGAAGAGTTTGATATCGACGGACTTCGTTTGGACGTGGCATATTGTCTGGACAAAGATTTCCTCCGCAGGCTTCATAACTTCTGTGGCGGCCTCAAGCCTGATTTTTATCTTCTGGGGGAAACCCTTCACGGTGATTACAATCAGTGGATGAATGATGAGATGCTTCATTCGGTTACTAACTACGAATGTTATAAGGGGCTTTTCTCAAGTTTCAACAGTATGAATATGTTTGAGATAGTTCATTCACTGCTGCGTCAGTTTGGTCCTGAGAATTGGACATTGTACAGAGGTAAACATTTATTGTCATTTGTAGATAATCATGATGTGACAAGAGTGGCAAGTGTGCTATCCAACGAAAAGCATCTGCCGCTGATATATGCGCTTTGCTTCGGTATGCCCGGTATCCCTTGTGTATACTATGGAAGTGAATGGGGAGCAAAAGCAAATAAAAGCGAAGGCGACCCGGCGCTCAGAGCCTGCTTTGACGAACCCATATGGAATGATCTGGGTGAGAAGATTGCAGCGCTTGCAGAGGCAAAAAAAGGCTCGGAGGCCCTCAATTACGGTGATTTCCGCTCAGTGGTTCTTACCAATAAGCAATGTATATTTGAAAGAAAGAGCGAAAATGAGCGTGTTCTTGTGGCTATTAATGCGGATAGTGAAAGTTATACCGCACATTTTGATGCAGGCTGCGGTATGGCAGTTGATTTGTTAAGCGGAGAGAAACACGACTTCGGCGGAGGCAGTGAATTGCCGCCGTATAGTGCGTATTTCTGGAAGATGGAGAGATGATTGATCATGCTGGTCAATTGTGAAAAGAAAGTGAAAATGGCGATAGGCAATGAGTGAATCAGATAAGAACAAAGATAAATATCAATATAAATTAAACTATCAGGAAAGTGACTTAGACGAGACTGAACAAAGGTTACTAGATACCTTTAAAAGAAATCAGAATAATTCGTTCAAAACTTTGCTCGGAATTTATAAGGGGCATTATCATGAACTTTTTTTTGCCGTAGTGCTTTTCGCAATCAAACATTCTCCTGTATGGATACTGCCTATAGCGACTGCAAACATTGTTAATATCGCAACCAATCCGCCGGAAGATGCCGGCAGAAGAATATTGACTCAAGTAGTCATTATGATTGCGGCCTTTGCACAGAATGTAATTACCAACTATTTTCATACATTGCTATATGCAAGGGCAATCAGAAATGTCGAGCGCGATTTACGCAGTACCCTTGTAAGAAAGCTGCAGCAATTGTCTATTACATATCATAATGAGATGCAGTCGGGACGGCTGCAATCCAAGATTATGAGAGATGTAGAGCAGATAGAGACGCTTTCTTCCCAGATTTTTATATCGGTACTCGGCATAATTATGAATGTAACTGTCGCTTTTACAGTGGTGGTGAGCAAAAGTCTGACGGTTTTTCTCTTTTTCCTCGGAACAATACCTGTGGCAGTCTTAATCATGGTTACATTTAAAGGTAAGATTAAAAGCTATAATAAAGAATTCAGAAAAGACATGGAAGAGACTTCGGTCCATGTAATGGAAATGATAGAGATGATTCCGGTGACAAGGGCGCACGCACTGGAGGACCGTGAAACCAGCAAAATGGAAAGGAAACTTTATAATGTTGCAAGGTCAGGACTTCGTCTGGATATGGTGCAGTCCTATTTTTCCTCAATCAGCTGGGTCGCTTTTCAGATTTTTCAGGTGTTATGCTTAGGTTTTACCGGATATCTTGCCAGCCGCGGCAAAATCACGGTAGGCGAAGTAGTTATGTACCAGACCTATTTTGGCTCGATAATAAATTATGTTTCAAATATGATAAACCTTCTGCCCATCATAGCAAAAGGTTTGGAATCCGTTGACTCAATCGGTGATGTGCTTCTTTGTCATGATGTGGAGAACTATCATAATAAGAAGAAACTGCCTTTTGTCAATGGAGAGATCACTTTTGAAAATACGGGATTTCAGTACAAAAACGGAGAAGCACCTGTTTTTGAGCATCTTAATCTGAAAATCAAAAAGGGGGATACCATTGCCTTTGTAGGGGAATCCGGCGCCGGAAAAACCACTATATTAAATATGGTAATCGGATTTATCCATGCAACGCAGGGCAGGGTGATGATTGACGGTCACGATATGGAAGAAATCAATTTGAAAACCTACCGTGCCAACATAGCGGTAGTTCCGCAGACTCCGATTCTGTTTTCCGGGACCATCAGGGATAATATCACCTATGGAAAAGATGATATTTCAGACGAAGAGCTGATGGAGGTAATTAGGGCAGCGGACCTTGATGATATGATTGCGCAGCTTCCCGATGGGGTTGATACTATGGTGACTGAACATGGAAGCAACTTATCAGGTGGGCAGCGCCAGAGAGTTTCGATTGCACGGGCCTTTATCAGAGACCCTAAGATTCTCATACTGGACGAAGCTACATCCGCGCTTGACAGTATTTCTGAAGAAAAAATACAAAAAGCCACAGATAACCTAATTAAAAACAGGACTACTTTGATTGTGGCACATAGACTATCCACAATTAAAAACGCCGACTACATTGCTGTAATCGGCGATGGAGGTTTAAAAGAAATCGGAACCTATGATGAATTAATGGCAAAACAGGGTGAGTTTTACAGACTGAGACAGCTTCAATTATAAACAACTCATATAGTATGCATAAAGGTTTTGGTATGTTTCTTCACTGTAATGAAGCCCATCCACCAGCTTATATCCTATGGAAGTAAGATAGCTGTGACTGTCTATCCAGTGTACGTTGCCGTTTAAACTGTCTTTCATCTGAGAATTAAAATATTCAACCTGCTCTTCATTCACATATGGATTTTCCCACACAGGATTAACTGATGAATAGTATACGGTGGCGCCTTTGTCTGCCCATTCATTTGCTTTGGCATTTACAAGAGAAATATATTTCTGCAGATTTCTTGTATCATTCACTCCCAGATTGATCAATATCTTGGAACCTTTACCCACACAACTGTCAATTCTTGGGATAGCATTTTCGCTAAACCAGTTATATCCCTTTCCGCTTTCGGCTATCCACGTGCATGAGTTGGCGCCCACGCTATTTTGCATTTGCACAAATCTTGAATCCCCAACAAGAATCACACCTGCCACAGTTTTAACCTCAGTAACAGGCTGAGGTGTATCCTCCGGTTTAGATTGCTCTTCCTGGGAAGCTGCGGTTTCTGAATCCTGCGCAGAGGCTGTTTCGGCTATTACCGCATCGGGTTCCGCAGCTGTTTCGTTTACCGGCATTTCATCCTGCAGATATTTGTTGCTGACATAAGCCGTATCTTCACCGTATTGAATCTCATACCACTCAGTATCTGCCTGTCCGATTACAGTAACATCTTGTCCAAATCCAAGAAAACCAACTATTTCAAAGTCAGTTGAAGGTCCCTGCCTCACGTTCACAGGGTCGGATGCATACATTGTCCTGCTTTCTTCAAAGGCTGTCACAGTGTATTTGGGTAAGTTGTTTTCATTGTCGCTGTCAGATTCTTTTTCACTGTCGGCAATGTCGCTGTCTATATCGGATTCTTCGGAATCCTCATCTGTTTCTAAGCTCTCATTATCATTGTCCTCTGTTTCCGCAGAGTTTGATTCTGACTGAGAATCTTCGACTGCCATATCTGTGATTAATGATTCTTCTGAAAAAGTAGTTTCAGCCTCCGGGGTATTGGAGGATTCTGCATTTCCACAGCCAATCAGTGCGATGACGATTAATAGTGAAAATATACACGTAATTTTCTTCATTTGATTAAAAAACTCCTTTTGACTTTCTTATTGTGAAGGATTGTACAAGTTGAAATTTGTGTGCGGCGGGGAACGGATGGAGAGGCGTCGGAGGCGGGGCGGGGGCATAATTAACAGGGGATGTGGC
>JAFLTG010000089.1 GCA_022510545.1 Lachnospiraceae bacterium
ACCTCGCTAAGCACCGGCGTTTTTAGAGGGTCTTTCAGCGGAAATCCTTTTCCACCGCCCGCCCCTCTCAGAGTTTCTTAATCGTCTATATGGTTACAAATCATATAATTACATATGTTATTTATTGTTTATATATAATCTATATATAATACAAGCTGTCTAGTTTCTCTATTTGAGCTTTGCCTGCGGTCGCTTCGGTTATTTCCTTTCTGACTGCTCCTTCCTCTTCATAGGGAATCTTAGCCTTAATAGTTACTACATCTGTATATTCAGGTTCCTCTATGGCAATATTTCTAAGTCCCATTATATATTGTATCTTGCCGATTCCATTATAATCCGTTGTGATTTTGATATATACGCCATATCTGGTTGTTCGCACATCGCTTTCGTTTAAGCCTGCCTGCGTTGCCTGGGTATATGCGCGTACCAGTCCGCCTGTGCCAAGCAAGGTTCCTCCAAAATATCTTGTTACCACAACAACCACATTTCTCACTTCAGCTCCAAGCAGCACCTCCAAAATCGGCTTTCCCGCTGTTCCTGAAGGCTCACCGTCATCAGAAAAGCGCATAAGCTGCGCCTTCTCACCTATCACATATGCGTAACAGTTATGCCTTGCATCCCAATACTTCTTCCGCATGGCCTCTATAAATGAAAGAGCCTCTTCCTCTGTCTCCACCGGAGCAACATTTGCAATAAAACGCGACTTTTTTTCCTCTATCTCTCCTATCCCGCCCTGCAGGACTACTTTGTAAGGCTCTTTCTTATTCTCCATCTATCCGATTCTCCCATTAATATCATTGTTTTCACAACAATATAATAATGTTACAAATAGCATTTTTATAACCAATGTCTATACTATATTAACATACACAAGAATAAAAGTGTACACATTTGTAAACAATTCTTATTGGCTTTACCTGTTATGATATGATTGCAAAAATATGAAATAAAATTAAGATTTAATTAATTTTACCCGAAAACCTTTATTTAATTTCCAAATTTTGCTATAATAAACCGATATTAAAAGTTATCCTATGCTCTTTAGGAGGCGATATATATATGAATTATGGAAAAAAAGGTGTCCGTAAAAAGCAAAAGGCACTTAACTCCAGATCTAAAAAATGGGGCAAGAAATTAGGTTTTACCTTTGTGCAGGTATTCCTCATATTCATCATTGCCGGTGCAGTTATAGGTGCATCTGCGGGAATCGGAGTATTTAAAGGTATTCTGGCTACCGCTCCGGATATCGGTAATATTGACGTAACACCCTCTGGCTTTTCCACCTTCGTATATGACATTGAGGGAAACCAGACTGCCAAACTGGTCTCAACCGATTCCAACCGTATACCGGTAAGTATGGATATGGTCCCGGAAGATTTGGCACATGCTTTCGTTGCGGTTGAAGATGCGCGTTTTTACGACCACAACGGTATTGATATCAAAGGTATTATCCGTGCCGGTGTGCACGGCATACAAAACGGTTTTCATTTTTCGGAAGGTGCCAGCACTATTACACAGCAGCTTCTTAAAAACAATGTTTTTACCGACTGGACCAGTGAAAATTCCCTCACCGACAGGATGAAACGTAAGGTTCAGGAACAGTATCTTGCACTGGAACTTGAAAAAGTTATGGATAAGGATGATATCCTTATCAATTATATGAACACGATAAACCTTGGTCAGAATACTCTTGGAGTTCAGGCTGCTTCACAACGATATTTTAACAAATCGGTGAGTGACCTGACTTTGTCGGAATGTGCAGTTATTGCAGGTATTACGCAAAATCCCACTAAATATAATCCGATTATCAATCCGGATAAAAATGCGGAACGTCGGGAAAAAGTTCTAAACGATATGTTAAAAGAGGGTTATATTACCCAAACCGAATATGATATTGCAATGGCAGACGACGTATATTCACGTATTCAAATTGTCGATTCGGAAAACGGAGAAAGCACTGTTAATACATATTTCGTAGACGCGCTTACGGAGGATGTATTGGAGGACTTGGTCGCTGCCGGATATAATGAAACACAGGCATTTACATTGTTATACAGCGGAGGACTTAAGATTTATTCCACACAGGATCCCAATATCCAGGCCATCTGCGATGAAGTCTTTGCGGATGAAAGTAATTTCCCGGCCAATACCAAATGGTATCTGAATTATGAACTTACAATTGTACAAAGCAACGGAGACAGGATAAATTACAGCACTGATATGTTAAGAACCTTTTTTAAAGAAAGCAGGTCGGGCTACAACCTCATTTATTCATCTCAGGAAGATGCATATGCAGATATCGAACTGTACAAAGAGGCAATACTTGGCCCGGGCGATGAGGTTTTTGCCGAAACAATCTCACTTACGCCTCAGCCCCAGGTTTCACTTGTTGTAGAAGATCAGCATACCGGATATATCGTGGCAATGGAAGGCGGCCGCGGTGCCAAATCCGGCAGCCGTACACTGAACCGCGCAACTGACGCAGTAAGGCAGCCCGGCTCCACTTTCAAGATTGTATCTACTTATGCACCCGCACTTGACAGCGCAGGCCTGACACTTGCCACAGTCATCAATGACGCACCTTTTAACTATGCAAACGGTCGTCCTGTCAACAACTGGTATAAGACAGGATATAAAGGTATATGCTCTTTCAGAGACGGTATACGCGAATCCATGAATGTAGTAACGGTCAAGGCACTGACCTGGATAACTCCCAGACTCGGCTTTGATTATCTGATAAACTTCGGCTTTACTACACTGGAAGAGCATAAAGAGATAAACGGTCAGGTCTATACCGACATACAACAGTCACTTGCCCTCGGGGGTATTACCTACGGTGTTACCAACGAAGAGCTGAATGCGGCCTACGCCTGTATAGCCAATGGCGGAACTTATATCAAACCTAAATTGTATACAAAAATATTAGACCATGACGGCAATGTCATATTGGATAATACTCCTCCGCAATCCAAGCAGGTTATTAAGGAAACCACTGCTTTCCTGCTTACTGATGCAATGGTGGATGTTGTAACAGCAGCCGGCGGTACCGGCGGTTCGGTCAATTTCGGAAATATGGCAATTGCAGGCAAAACAGGTACAACCTCGGACAGTGTCGATGTCTGGTTTGCAGGATTTACGCCCTATTATACAGCCACAACCTGGGCAGGTTTTGACAACAATGTCAAACTTAAGACAACCGATGAAACAAACCTTGCCAAGAAACTGTGGAGAGCGGTTATGTCAAGGATACACGAAGAGCTGCCCAGTCAGTCATTCAATGTACCAAGCGGCATTGTTACCGCTACGGTATGTTCCCGCTCAGGCAAGCTTCCGATTGAAGGTTTATGCAGCGGTACTTTAAAAACCGAATACTTTGCAGAAGGTACGGTTCCTACAACAAGCTGTGATATACACTATGTAGGTCCTGTCTGCCAGTACAGCGGTCTACCTGCGACAGAATTGTGTCCATTCAGAGTAGACGGTGTATCAGAACTGCCGCTTATCGAGGATATTTCGTTACAGAACGGCTCTCCCGGTGCTACAACACAGGTGGTGAATGAAGATGGCACGATAAGTGAAGTAACGGTTCCGCAAGTCACAAGCAACATCTGCCCTCATAACGGAGAATTTTTTGCCAATCCTAATTATGAGGCTGTAATAAATCAGCAGCGTGGTGAAATTGCCCAGAGAAATGCACAGGCAGCTCAAGCAGCCGCACAAGCTGCTGCCGAAGCTCAAACGGCTGCACCTGAAGCCGCACCACCGGCCGATCCCCCTGCAGAAGCACAATAAACACAATCAATACCAAACTTCATAGATAAATACACACAATATAAGAGGAATCCAAATCTGCATTTGGACTCCTCTTTTTGATAACATCTGTTATATTATATTTTAATTACTATATCTGATCAATCTTATCTTCAAGCTCATTGATTGCATTCTTAGCATTTGCTATTGCTCTGAAATACTCTTCATAATCCTCTCCCGGTTCTAAAGCATGTGATTCATAATACAATTTCCCAATCTCGATATAATTCTTCTTTATCACCTCTTCACAGGTCCTAATCTGACTCTTAAGATTGGCTTTTTCAGCGAAATCTTTCGCCTTGTCTGTTACTTCCTTTCCTTTTACCGAAACAGTCTCTCCCACTTTAGATACAAAACTTTTAATATCAAAATTACTTTCCATTATTATATCTCCTTTTATATTTATGCGTTTTCCTGTTATGATTCTTTTATTACATAAGAATGTAATCCTGCTATTGTATCGCCACATCATGTGTCACAAGATAATAGTCATCCTGCAAGGCCTCTATCTGCCAGTTTATTCTGTACAATGAGCCGTTTAATTCCGACAATGTTTTGTCCATATAGCCCCGTCTGTAATCATTGTTCTGGTATGCCCCGTACACATCCTCAAAAAGCTTCGTTCCGGAAAGCAGGATACTAAAACTATAGTTACCCCTTCCCTTTGAAAGCATATTTAAATGACACCCGTTATAATACATATCCAGAGAAGATACGGCATTCTCTTTAGAAAATCCTACATCGGCAACACTTCTTTTGCTGTCATAATCTTCATCGTTATTATTGTCATCATTATTATCGTTGTCATTGTTATTATTGTTGTTATCATTATTATTGTTATCAGTCTCCCCGTCCGACTTCTCAAGGTTCCTGTATGCAGTACCATTACATGGAGGCAGATATACCGAAAGTTCCTGCCTTAAATGATTCCAGGAAAAATCGGCATCCGACTTGTTAAAGTAGTCATATGTACCTTCTCCGGTATCATCCCAGGTTGCATCCACATTGTAATAACCATCATCCAACGCAACTATATTCCATGCATGACTTTCTCCGGCATAACCGGTACAATAATAGCAGGGAATCTTAAGCTGCTGCAACATATACTGGAAGGCCCTCGCATATCCTGCACACACTGTCCTTCCGTTTACAAGTGCGCTGTATGCACTCTGGTTTATATTAGCATAAGATACATAATCCACCTTGGAAATAAGTTGATCATGCACATACTTTTCTTTCTCATAATCACTTTCAAGCTTATTTGCTTCATCAATGATTTCTCTCGCTTTTGAGTTAAAAGAATTTTTTTCCGAAGACAGATTATCGGCAGTATAATTGAACTGTAAGTCAATCTCAACACACTGTCCACTGCGGCTGTATTTACAAGCATATGCTGTATCCACCCAGAAAAGTTCCGGATGATCATTATATACTGCCGCAAATGCATCTTTAAGCTCGCTCACGTTAACATTTTCTACCGGAGCAAACCGTCCGTTCACCCTATTGGCATTGGCATAAATCTGACGATACATATGCTGTCCTTTGGCATCCAGCATATAATAATACGGATAAAAACGAGAGTCAAAAGTAAGTGAGTCCCCTGTATCCCCGGTACTTAATTCGCTCCGGAGATGCTCCGCCTCTTCATCATCTACCTCACTATTCTCACCCTTAACCGGTTCATAACCGTTTTTACCGGATACATTATCCGGTACAGTTATTCCGAATAATGACGGGTCGACCGTCTGCTTGTTATCATCCTCCCGTTCATCCGCCCAGATTACTCCGCTAGGACGAGTCTCATAGGCAGGAGTCCTGGTCGGTGTGCTATCAGGAATCTCAGTAATGCTGATATCCTGGACCCGGTTATCACTTACAGATACAACATCTCCGTTTTGTGAGCCGCTAAAACCCGAACCTGCGGAATAAGGTGATTTGCCTATTTCATCCAGCTTCAGCGTATCCGCAATCTGCCCGGACAACTCAGGTTTCATAGCACAGACTATAATAAAACCACTGAGCAGCACAAACAAGATAAGAAATCCATATAAAATCTTTTTCAAAAAATTCATAACAACTGACCTTCTTATGTTTTGTTATAATGATAACGATTGTTATTTATTTTGAGAATCAATACTCTTTACTTATCTCTTTCAGATCATACAGTTTTTTAAAAGCATCCAGTTCCCTGTCATTTCTGATAAGCATTACTTCTTCAAATTTTCCGGTATTGATATCCTTAAATCCTGCCACCTGTTCTCCGGTACAAATACTACATCTAAGTACAGGCTTTTGATTCTCTTTGTTGTATTGTTTTATTACTTTCTTTTTACCAAACATATTAAATCTTAAATGCATTGACTGCATCCGTAAGCTCTTTTGCCCTGTCTTCCAGCTCAAGCGTAGAGTTATGCAGATCGTCAATCATTGTCATCTGATTCTTCAAAGAATCGTTTACAGTCGATACCGAAGCAGATGTTTCTTCCGATACGGATGAAATATTATCAATTGCTTCAAGGGTATCATTTCTATGTCTCTCCATACTCTCTATGGTACGTCTGAGAGAAGCAATCTCATTAATCAAATTACCGAGGTAATCATTCATATTACCAAATACCTGTATGGTATCATTAACCGTCACTGTCTGCATGGATACAATTTCTTCTGCCTGTGCAGCAACTTTAACAGTATCTTCCGCATAACGCCTAATCTGATCCATAACATCCTGAATCTGTTTAGCAGCTCCGATAGTACCATCGGAGAGAGAACTTACCGACTGCGCTACAACCGCAAAGCCTCTGCCTGCTTCCCCTGCCCTTGCAGCCTCGATCGATGCATTGAGTGCAAGAAGACTGGTTTCCTCGGCAATATTATTGATCATCTCAACGAAGCCTTCAATCGCAGACAGGCTCTCTTCCAGATTTTTAATATTGGTAGTAACATTCTTGGTAATATTAGTCGTATCTTCGGACTTAGCCGAAAGATCATCCATGGTTGACATACCTTGCGATATGACTTGCTTGGTATTTTCTGTAATGGAACTCATGTTCTTAACGGTATCAACCGCTCTGGTAATCCTGTCTGACAACTCATCCATCTGCAGAACGCAGTTCTGTGCATCACTGGCCTGATTAGACAAGCCTCCGCTCATTTCGTCCACAGCAGATGCAATCTGATCTCCGGAATTGGTAATTACCTCGGAAACTTCAGAAAGCTTTTCTGTAGAGGTTGAAACATTTTCTGTAGTCGTAAGCACCTTTACAATAAGGTTCCTGGTATTGTTTACCATATCCGCTATACTCTTTGCCAGAAGCTTGAATTCATCCTTTCTGTCAGTATTTATACTTACAGTAAGGTCGCCTCCTGATATGATTTCCAGTTTATCGCTTATCTGTCTGATTGACGAAGTAATTCCTATTATAATAAACACAGTCGATGCTACTGCAATAAGGCAGGCAATCAATACCATTAAGAACGTAATATTCTTGATTGTATTTGCCCCTGCATGTACCATGCTAAGCGGTACCATTGCACAAATTGCAGAACCATTCATAGAGCTCTTGCTTATCATAAAAAGATATTCCTGATTATTATATGTAACATAATCTATAATTGTTGCTGCATTATCTGCCATAGCCTCGGTGTAATAAGACTGGTTAAGGAATGAAAATTCGCTATTTTTCACTATCTCATTTCCTTTAAGCAGGAGTTCTCTGCCATCTGCTGTAATAAACGCTGACATGCTTCCTTCTCCCAAATCCAGATCACTTAAAATATCTGCCATAGCCTCGCTGCTGTAATCCACAACTATGCAGGCCCGCCTTGTTGTCATCGGCCTGATATAAGAACAAATATAATTATCGACAGAATAGCCCGAATAATAGTTTGAGAATACTTCATCTATATAGTCATGGGAACCGATCCAGCTTCCATGCAGTGATTCGAAACACTTAGCCTCTGCCTTATCCGTTAACTCGGTATAAAAACCCGGAACCTCCACTTCATTGTCATATGTGGAAATTACCGAAAGACCGCTGCTTGGGATAATATATATATTATCCAGAAATCCGTTACCGCTTTGCTTAACATCAAGGTCAACCGACACGGTTTCTATAATTCCGAGCTTGCTCCATTCATTATATATGGCACCGGTGGCAAGTCTGACAAGATCCGAATTATAATACAGCTGCTCGGATTCAGATATAGCCGATTCAAATCCAAAATCAATGTATTCTACTGCCATTGACATAGCCTTTGACATAGAATCTTCATAATTTGCCGACATTCCTGATGCAGCAAGCGAATATGCCACTATACCAATAATGATTGTACATACAAGAGGAATCGCAAAACCGATAATCAGTTTAGTTTTAATCCCCATTCTGTTGCCACTACTATTTATAACTTTATTTTCTATATTTTTTTGTATAGCATCTTTTTTATTGCCGGTCAATTCCCACACCTCCTTTCATTACCTTACTGCGCTCTTCTTATCATATCCAGATAAGTAGTAAGGCCATTCTGTGCTGCATAACTGTCCTGAATTGCAATCGCAGGCTCCTTAAATGCGTCGATGTTAATGTTTTCATAATCTGTAACAATTGCACCTTCAGATATACATTGCTCCTTGGAGCTGTCCAACATCTCATATGTTACTGCACGCTCCTGCAATGTAGCTGCCAGTGATGCAGTATCAATCCAACTCTTCTGTTCTCCTGTCAGGCTGTCATAATAATCCCCGTTCATAATGAACAGACGCGTTGTATAGTCATGGTGCGTCTCACATATATATTTACCGTTTTCGGTAGTATGATGTTCTTTTAACATCAGGTTGGTGTAATCATTCTCTGCCGAGTCCACTCCGTCACTTTTTAACACATCATACAAATCACCCCAACCGATATTTACAGGTTCCGCACCAATGGAGGTCCAATAATCATATACCACACCTGAAGTCTGTGTACGTATGGTAAAACCTGCCACATCCTCAGGAGAGGTAATCGGCGCCTTACCGTAATAGTCGCGCACTCCTGCGGACCAGTAACCCATAATACGATATTGATTATTCGTCCTTTCTAATATTATATCAGTCATTGCCGAGCCAAATTCACCGTCCATTGCAGTTTCCCAATGACTGAAACCATTAAATAAATATAGAAGTGAAAGCATATCAACCTCTGCCACGCCGGCTGCAGTCATATGTCCCGGAGAAACTACGACCATCTGCACCTGTCCGTTATCTAACATTGACAGAAGTTCTGCTTCGTCTTCGCTCAAATCACCGTCACTGCAAATCACCTGAATTTCCCCTCCGGATAGTTCCTCGGCAATCTCCTTAAAAGTCTGCAATCCAAAGTGATAAGGATTATCAGGAGAAGTCTGATTTGACGCTATGGTCATAACAAGCGTCGGCTCGGAAGCCTTAACCTGATTATTCGCCTCTGAATCTACTATAGAGCCAATCGTCCTTCTTCTTGAAGCATTACCTCCACAACCGCATAAGGAGCCTGCAACAAGGCCTGCAACCAAAAGCACAGACACTATTCTATGAGCTTTCATATCTATGTACCCCCTAATATATATGTTTCTTTAATAAGAGCATTCTACTCCATACTATTACATTTATTTCATTTTAACATTTTATTGGTTTTTCAGCAACATTTATATTGTATACAAATAAAAAAATACCCGGCGATATGTCGGGTATACTAAATATATAGAATTTGAAATAAAACACAAAAAAGAAAACCCCTAGAACTTACCAGGGGTTTCAAGAGCGCGAGACGGGACTCGAACCCGCGGCCTCGACCTTGGCAAGGTCGCGCTC
>JAFLTG010000009.1 GCA_022510545.1 Lachnospiraceae bacterium
TATTTGATGTCCATACCGGAATGAATATAAATTCCACAGAAGAAATCAGCAAAAACAGAAAGATTGTTATCGGCAATCATGTATGGGTTTGTGTAAATGCGATTATTCTTTATGATTCAGAGATTCATGATGGAAGTATTATAGGCGCCGGAAGTTTAGTAAAAAGTATGATTCCAAATAACTGTATTGCTACAGGTACACCGGCACGAGTGATAAAAAAAGATATTGCATGGAGCAGAGAATGTGCAGACCAGTTAATGGAACACGAACAAGTTTATGCTCGATTGACGGAAATGTGATAAAAATAACTTAATAATTTTTTCGGTCTCTGTGGGCGAGGTTCAATGCATCCGATATCAAATTTATTGTTAACACAATTGGTTTTTGCATTTTTAACTAAGTAGGTTGAATCTTGTACCATAATATTTTAAAATATTATGCCGATATATAATTTAGTGATAATAGCAGAGGGATTTCCTGTGCAAATTATCTAAAGCAAGGATGCGTTAATATTGCACGGAGGCAGATATAGTAATGATAATATGGTCTATCATGTGCAATTTGGAGCAGTGATAGACTTTTCTTGCTTTATATGAAAAGTCTTTTTATAGTATAATTACTTATTATTATGTTGGACTATAAACTTTAATTCTGCAGAAAGACGGTGGCAGTAAAGGGGAAGACGAATATGAGAAAATTTCAGAAAACCCAGGCAGAGGATATGATATCACTGCTGTGGCAGGCACATAATGAAATAAAAAAGTTTATAGAAACAGGTAAAACAGAAGATGCATTGGCATTACTGGGGCAGTGTCAGGAGGCTGCTATCCAGTTAGGAAATCTGATTGAACACACAGAAGGTGAGAATTTCGTTACAATAGGGATGTTAGAGCATTACTGCGAACTGGTCTATCAGCTGTATGAAGAACTGGCACAAAATCAGTCTACACTTGCTAATATAAACAAATCATTTAAAAATCTTCGTAAAGAACTTATCCGAATTGAAAACAGTGTGAAAAATGACATCAATATACGCATTGAGGTAGTTTTCCTTCCTTATAAGGCATCTATGTGGGATTCTTTGGAGAGTGTGTGGAAAGCCACTGATGAAGA
Organism: Lachnospiraceae bacterium; assembly: GCA_022510545.1. Lineage (GTDB taxonomy): Bacteria > Bacillota > Clostridia > Lachnospirales > Lachnospiraceae > UBA3282. The sequence continues at coordinate 1,114 of JAFLTG010000009.1, forward strand.
TCCTAACTGTGACGCTTATGTGATTCCGATTCCATATTATGACAAGAATCCGGACGGAAGCTTTCGGGAAATGCACTATGAAGGGGACTTATATCCGAACTATGTACCGATTACATCCTATGAGGGATTTGATTTTGCAAAGCATCGACCGGATGTAATTTATATACATAATCCCTATGATGAATATAACCATGTAACCAGTGTTCATCCATTTTGCTATTCCAAGAATCTGAAGCAGTTTACGGACAAGTTGGTTTATATACCTTATTATGTATTGGGAGAAGTAGATCCGGACAATGAAGAAGAGGTAAAAGGCGTGGAGCCTTACTGCAATGTTCCGGCAGTGCTCTATGCGGACAAGGTAATTGTGCAGTCTGAAAATATGCGGAAGATATATATTAATACCATGATAAAACTGCTTGGCGAGCAATTGGGTGGCAGGAGTTATTGGGAGCAGAAGATTCTGGGATTAGGTTCACCAAAGGTAGATAAGGTGATGGATACGAAGAAAGAGGAGCTGGAGATTCCGAAAGAATGGCTGAAAGTAATATGTAAACCGAACGGGAGCTTTAAGAAAATTATCTTCTATAATACAAGCGTTTCTGGCTTGCTGCATCACGATGAAAAGATGCTTAAGAAGATGGAGGATGTTTTTCGGGTATTTTATGAGAATAGAGATAAGGTGGCGTTACTGTGGCGTCCGCATCCGCTCATCAAAGCAACAATAGAATCTATGCGCCCGCAGCTGTGGCAAGCGTATGCTGAGATGGAGATGAAATATCGAGAGGATGGTTGGGGAATTTATGATGATACACCGGATATGAACCGGGCGATTGCGTTAAGTGATGCTTATTATGGAGATGGAAGCAGTATTGTGAGGCTGTATCAGGAGATGGGTAAGCCGGTTTTGATGCAGAATGCAGAAATACTATCAATACCTTGATTGAATAAGCGAGAAAGTTAGAATGGTATTTAAGGAGGAAGACGAATGATCATCTGGCTAATCGGCATATCCGGCGCAGGAAAAACCACGCTCGGAAGAAAACTGGAAAAATTTTATAGTGACAAAGGTTTAAAGACTTATCTTCTGGATGGAGACGAAGTCAGGAACCTGTTTGAGAACGATTTAGGATATACGGATACAGACAGAGAAGCGAACATAAAACGTATCATATTAGGTACATACCTTCTGGATCGAAATGATATTATTGGTATTATCTGCAATATTTCACCTTTCCAGCATCTGCGTGATCTGGCACGAAGAAAGATAGAGGGTTACAACGAGATATATCTGGAAAAAGATATACAGATCAGTATGAAGAATGATGTGAAAGGTGTATATAAAGAAAACTTGGGAAAAACAGATATTGTCGGATTGGGACAGCGTTTTGATGAGCCGATAAGTTGTGACCTTCGCATCAAAGTTGATGAGATGACGGAAGAAGAGTCATTTGAGATTATCAAGAAATATATAGCAGAGAAGTATGGAGAGAAATATGATGGCTGATTTTATAGAAATAGATGAGGAAACACTGCAGGATATTATTAATGTCGAAACAGGACTGTTGCATCCATTGAAAGGCTTTATGAATGAAGCTGATTTCAGGAGTGTTGTAGACCGGTATACACTTTCTGACGGACAAGTTTTTACGATTCCGATTACATTAGATGTACCGGAAGATATCGCCTTGACGTTTGGTCAGAAGATACATCTGACTTTCAATGGGAAACATATTGCTGATATGGAAGTGGAAGACACTTATCATATAACAGACGTGGATATTGAGAAAGTATTCCGTACACTGGATATGAAGCATCCGGGAGTCAAGAAGGAGAAAGAACGTTCTTCCTTGAGGGTAGGTGGAAAGACAACACTGATTGATAAAACTCTTTTGCAGGATGCGTTAAAACCGGAGGAAACGAAGAAGATTTTTGCGGATAAAGGTTGGAAAACGGTTGTCGGTTTTCAGACGCGAAATCCTGTCCATAAAGCGCATGAGCATTTGCAGCGTATCGGACTGGAAGTATGCGACGGTCTGTTTATTAATCCAATCGTAGGTTGGAAAAAACCGGGTGACTTTACGCAGGAAGCTGTGGTTGCGGCGTATGAAAGAATGGTGGGAGAGTTTTATCCCAAGGATTCTGTATATATGGCAGGACTTAAGACTCAGATGCGTTATGCGGGTCCAAGAGAAGCGGTTTTTCATGCAATTATCAGAAGGAATTTAGGGTGTACGCATTTTATCATCGGCAGAGATCATGCCGGAGTAGGGGGCTTCTATGGAGCGTATGACGCCCATGCGCTGGCAAGAGAACTATCTGATAAATATGATATAGGAATACATTTGCTTCTGCTGCATGAACCGTATTATTGTAAAAAGTGCGGAATGGTGGTCAGTGAAAAAAACTGCAGCCATTATGAAACAGATCGTATTGAAATCAGCGGTACAATTATCAGAAAGTATATTAATGACGGTACGATTCCGGATGAGATCATGCTCCGTAAGGAAATTTTTGAATCAATTCTTGACTGTAAACAGATATTTATAGAATAAGTGTATATAATGTGTAAGTAATATGAATTCTAAAGAAGCACTGAAAACATTAAAAAATATTATTGGAGAAGAAGCCTATAAGCAGGTCTTGGAGCAAATGGCAGGCACTACAGTGTATTTTCCTACACTTCCGGCAAATGCCGAGTGGGTAGATAAAGAGCAGAGAAATTTGAGCCTGAAAGAAGATTTTTACAGTGGAAAATATGAAGTAGGAGATCTGGCAAGAAAATATGATTTAAGTATTTCGCGTGTATATAAGATTATACAAGGCAAAGCCTGATTCTCCAATTCTAAGAAAAGAGCTAAAAATTAATTTTATCCTTTTTCTTAGATAGCGACCAAATACTATGAAATTTGCTTTATTTATGTCAAAGTCAATCCGATACCTTTTCTGAAAAATATTAAGAAAGAGGTGTTGGATATGAAATTAGCTACACTTACAGACAGTGAGATCATGATGACGCTGACAGCATTGGCCTGTTTATTGGCAGGTGCTTTCATTGTCGGAAAATTATTTGAAAAAATACAGGCGCCCAAAGTGGTAGGAGAGATAATCGGCGGAATGCTTTTCGGCGGAACCTTTCTGGGTGCGCTTGTGCCCGACCTAATGGGAAACATTTTTAACAGTTTTAGTGAAGAAGGAAAGGTGTTGAATATATTTTATCAGCTGGGACTTTCTTTTCTTATGTTTTCCTCAGGGTATAACACTAAGATTGATTTACAGAAGAAAAATTCAAGGATATTTTTCTCGCTATTTATTGGCTCGACCATCATTCCCATGGTGGCAGGTTTGGTGTTTGTTAGAGGATTTTTACCTTATTTTATCGGAACGGCGAATAGTTATGTGGCATTTCTGCTTGTATTTATCATAGGAATTGCCATTACATCTATTCCGGTAATTTCTAAAATTTTCTTTGATATGGGTATTATTAATACAAGATTTGCCAATGTGGTTTTGACGGCATCCACATTACAGGATTTATGTCTTTGGATTCTGTTGAATACTGCAATTGATATTGCATTGTCGGAAGAATTAAATATTGGCAGTATGTGTATTGTAATCTTTTTGACGCTGGCATTGTTCCTGATTGTTCATTTCATTGGAAAGAAGCTTGAAAATGTAGATATACGAATTAGCAATTCTTCATTTATGCAGTTGTGTTTTATAACTCTATTTGTGGTTGTAGCAGCATTGAGCTATCTGAGAATAAATATTATGTATTCTGCATTCCTGACAGGATACATCATTAGAAGCATAACTAACAAAGATAAGAATGCAGAAGAAAAAGTAAAATGCATTACAGACTTTTCCTTTTCATTTTTTGTACCCGTGTACTTTGCGTTAGTAGGTATTCAGTTAAATCTGCTTCATAATTTTTCATTAGTACGCTTTATCATTTTCTTTGCTTTGGCATTTGCCTTGGAATGGATTGGAACAGTTCTGTTACTGCTGGTGGCAACAAAGTTAAGGCGAAAGGTGATATGGAACTTCGGAATTACTATGAATGCGCGGGGTGGTCCGGGAATTGTACTGGCGACAGTAGCTTATAATTACGGCATTATTAATGTTGAATTTTTTACAGTATTGATATTAACAACAATGTTGTCATCCCTGATTGCTGGTTACTGGCTTAGAGGACAGCAGAAAAAGGATGAAACAATATTTGAAAATTTGATAGAAGGAGAAAATGTATAATGAAAAAATTTATCTTAACAGTTGGTCCGGCACTTTTACACGAAGTACCCATTACTGAAATTCATAGTGATAAAAATATTTACCGCATTAATGGTGCTCACGGTTCTATTGAAGATATTGAAAACTATATTGAGGAAATACGCGCACAGGTTCCTGGAGCAGCAATTCTCATGGATTTGCCGGGGAACAAGGTACGTACAAAAAATGTACCAAATGATGGAATCGAATTAATTAAGGGAGAAAAATTCACTATTCCAAATGAGTGTTTTAATTATCCTGATTTTTACCGCCATTTAAAGCCTGGTATGATTGCGTGGGCAAATGATAGTGTATTTGAATTTGAAGTGCTTGAAGTGGATGGTGAGAAGATAACATTTTTGTCTAAGTCAGATGGTGTGTTGATTAATGGAAAAGGTGTACATGTAAGAGGAATGCATAAAGATATACCATTTTTCTTTGAGAAAGATAGGCAGCTGATTCAGGTAGTCAATAAATATCATTTGGAATATGTAGGGCTGTCTTTTGTCAGGTCAGCTGAAAATGTGAAAGAAGCTAAATCTCTCTTGGCAGACAGTATTAAGGTTATTTCCAAAATTGAGACCTTAGATGCAGTAGGTGATATTAATAATATTTTACCTCTGGTTGAGTATATTCTGGTTGATAGAGGGGATTTGTCTACGGATATAGGAATCATCAATATCCCCAGATATCAGAAATATATTATTGAAAAAGCACAGTATTATGATGTAAAAGTATTTCTAGCGACACAGGTTCTCAAAAATATGGAATCAAAACCTATTCCTACGATTGGAGAAATCGAGGCATTATATGAGATTTATAAATCAGGTGTATATGGTGTGCAGATGTCAGAGGAGACTGCAGTTGGAAAATATGTTAAAGAAACTGTGTCGGTCTTGAACGATTTGTTTGAAAATGTCAAGGAAGAAACAATCCTTGGTTAGTATTATATTATAAAATGAATCCAATAAAATAAGATTAAGAGGAAATCATCATTTGCATATCTTTACAACAGTTTCAAATGCTGCTTATTAGTTTCAGTCAGATAAATAATATATTTCTGGATATATTTCGCTATATTTAATTTAAAGTTTTCTCAATATTTTCCTCTAATATTTTTCTGCATTCGTCCGATATATAATTTAGTAACAGCAAGGATTGCGAAAAGATTGCACGGATGCAGGCATAACGATAAAAATATAGTCTGTCATGCGCAATTTGGCATCATGACAGATTGTTTTTTACTATAGGAAATAGCGCGAGTACGATAGAGAGGATATTAAATGAATAATTTGCTGATTATTCAAGCAAGGACAGGTTCTAGCAGGTTGCCGAATAAAGTATTGAAAGAGTTATGCGGAAAGCCAATGTTGCAGCATATTATTGAGAGGACACAAAAGAGTAAAAAGGTAGATTGTATCGTAGTTGCGACTACGGTAAGAGAAGAAGATGGCAAGATAGAAGAGCTTTGTAAAAATATAAATGTAGATTGTTATCGAGGGTCTGAAGATGACGTTTTAGACCGATATTATCAGGCGGCAAATAGATATAAACCGGTGAATGTTATCAGGATAACAGCAGACTGTCCATTTATTGATCCGATAATAATTGATCAAATTATTCAAGTGCATGAAGACGGAGGATATGATTATACTTCTAATACATTAGTAGAAACATATCCGGACGGACTTGATACGGAAGTTTTTAAATTCAGTGCTTTGAAAAAGGCATGGGAAAAAGCAGATTTAGCCTCCGAACGAGAACATGTAACACCATATATTAAGTTTAAAGATGATTTTAAACGTTTTTCGGTAGAACGCAGTCCCTCTTTAGCTGAAAAGCGTTGGACAGTTGACACTGACTGCGATTTTGAAGTAGTAGAGCAGGTATATAATGCTTTATATGATAAGAAAGACATCTTTTTAATGAATGATATTCTTAATTTTTTAGATAATAATCCGCAAATAGAAAGAATGAATGAACATATTATGCGAAATGAGGGATATCTAAAATCTGTTGCTAATGACCATATAGTACAAGGAGGCCAATAAGGTGGGTGAATCACAAGAACTTTATGAAAAAGCTAAAAAAATAATTCCCGGTGGAACACAATTATTAAGTAAGAGACCTGAAATGCATTTGCCGGGATTGTGGCCAGCTTATTATAAATCTGCCAAAGGATGCCGGGTTACAGATTTAGATGATAATATATATTACGATATGAGTTTTATGGGCATAGGTGCAAATGTCTTAGGTTACTGTGATGAGGATGTTGATAATGCAGTTATAGATGCTGTGAATCATGGGAGCATGTGTACGCTGAATGCTCCGGAAGAAGTAGAACTGGCAGAATTACTTTTAGAGTTACATCCTTGGGCAGACATGGTACGTTATGCCAAAACAGGCGGTGAAGCACTATCCATTGCAGTTAGGATTGCACGTGCATGTACCGGAAAAGAAATTGTGTTGATATGTGGATATCATGGATGGCATGATTGGTATCTTGCTGCTAATCTCGAAAAAGGCGATCCGCTTTCTTATGTACATTTAAGCGGATTAGAGCCTAAAGGTGTACCTTCCGGATTGGCTGATACCAATTTCATTTTTTCCTATAATGATATAGAAAGATTTCAGGAATTGATTAATAAATACGATGGTAAAATTGCGGCGGTTATCATGGAATCAATCCGAAATGATTATCCGGAGAATGACTTTTTGCAAAAGATAAGAAAAATAACAAAAGAAAAAGAGATTATATTGATTTTTGATGAAGTATCCGCCGGATTTAGATTATGTTGCGGCGGGGCGCATTTAGTACTGGATGTGACTCCGGATATGATTACAATGGGTAAGGCCTTGAGCAATGGATATCCCATGGCAGCTATATTAGGTAAAGGGAATGTAATGAAGGCGGCACAGGATACTTTTATCAGCAGTACCTACTGGACAGAACGGATTGGTCTTGCGGCGTCTATAGCTACAATTAATAAATACAGAGAAAATCAAGTGGACAAACATCTTGATCATATTGGGACCATTGTTAAAGGAGGATTGCGTAAAATAGCAGACAAGCATAATATTTCAATTAATATTTCGGGAATTAATCCGATGACGCATTTTGAATTTCAATATGACAAACCGTTAGTGTATAAGACATTTTTTACACAGGAAATGCTTAAAAGGGGATATTTGGCTACGACTGCTATATATGCAAGTTATGCGCATACAGATGAAACGGTGAAGGGTTATATAAATGCAACAGATGAAGTTTTTGGATTGATACAAAACTATATATTAAATGGTGAACTTCCGTTGCTGGATGGTACAGTATGCCATTCGGGATTTCAAAGATTGGCATAGAAAGAGAGGGAGACAGATGCTAAATAATAAGACGATTCTAATTACCGGAGGAACAGGTTCTTTTGGAAAATGCTTTACAAAATATGTATTAACTCATTATAATCCCAAAAAGATTATTATTTACTCCCGGGATGAGTTTAAACAATATTTGATGCAGGATGAGTTTAAGCCATATAATAACAATAATCGGCTCCGATTTTTTATTGGAGATGTTCGGGACAAATCCAGACTTCAAAGAGCTATGGCAGGAGTTGATTATGTGATTCATGCTGCTGCGTTGAAGCAAGTACCTGCATGTGAGTATAATCCGGATGAGGCAATTAAAACCAATATTCATGGGGCTCAAAATGTTATTGATGCTACACTGGATTCCCAAACGGTAAAGAAAGTAGTAGCTCTGTCTACTGATAAGGCAGTTAATCCGGTGAATCTATATGGAGGGACGAAACTGGTATCGGATAAGCTTTTTATTGCGGCCAATGCGTATTCAGGAACAAAAGACATTAATTTTTCTATTGTCAGATATGGAAATGTGGCAGGCAGCAGGGGGTCAATTATTCCGTTATTCCGTAATATTATTCAAAATGGAGGCAGCGAATTGCCAATTACGGATTATCGTATGACTCGTTTCTGGATTAGTTTAACGCAAGGGGTAGAATTGGTTATTAAAGCCTTGGAGGAAGCTACAGGTGGCGAAACATTTATTAGCAAGATACCATCCTTTAAGATTACTGATCTGGCAGAAGCAATGTGTCCGGGGTGTACAATGCCGGAGATTGGAATTCGTCCGGGTGAGAAATTGCATGAGATTATGATAACTGTTGAGGATTCCCCTATGACATATGAGTATGATAAACATTTTATTGTTTATCCACAGGTTACTTGGAATGATCGGCAAACAGTAAATCCCTCCGGTAAAAAGGTTGCTGAAGGATTTTCGTATAGTTCAGGTAATAATACAGAGTGGTTGTCAGTGGAACAAATCAGAGAGTTGTTAAAAGAAGTCAAGTAAGAACAGGAGTAACTATGAAATTATATATAACAGGGATTGCAGGACTTTTGGGAAATAATATTGTAAAAAAGTTGGTAGACAGATGCGAAATTACCGGTGTTGATATTATAGATTTAAATATTCCAAACATCACTTATCAGAGTTTTTCACTTTACGAGACAGAAAAATTAAAAGAGCATATTGCCTTGGTCAAGCCGGATGCGGTTATTCATACTGCAGCGGCAGTAAACGTAGATGAGTGCGAAGAAAATCCGGAATGGGCCTATAAACTGAATGATGAGGTGACAGGGCAAATTGCAGAAATCTGTCATGATTTAGGGATCAAACTTGTCTATATTTCGTCCGATGCGGTATTTGATGGTGAAGATGAGAAGTTATACATTGAAACAGACTCAACTAATCCGTTGAACGTTTATGCAAAAACAAAATTGGGCGGCGAACAGCATGTATTGAAGAGTGAAAGAAATCTAGTCCTGCGTACTAATATATATGGACATAATATTCAAGATAAAAAAAGCTTTGGAGAATGGGTTGTATCTTCACTGGAAGAAGGAAAAACATTAAATATGTTTGAAGATATAGATTTCTCCCCCATTTTGGTAACTGATTTAGCTGAGATAATATATAAGTCATTGGAAAATAATTTATGCGGTTTATATCACGTATGCGCTACGGGATGTATCTCAAAATATGAATTTGGTATTAAAATGAAGGAAATATTTGATTTACATACAGGAGTTATCAATAAGACCCAAAGCGAAACGATGCATTTTAAGGCTAAACGTTCCAAACATATGGGAATGTCAAATGAGAAAATATGTAAGGAACTCGGGATAAAGATTAGGACTCCTGAAGAAAGCATTAATGAATTTAAGCGTCTATATGATGAGATATTATAAATAATATCCCGCAAATTGGGAGATAAATGATGAAAATCGGTGATAGAGAAATAACAAATCAAGGAAGACCATATTTTATTGCTGACATTGCAGCAAATCACGACGGAAGCATAGAACGTGCTTTTAAATTGATTGACTTAGCTAAAGAAGCCGGCGCAGATGCTGCCAAGTTTCAAAACTTTAAGGCCAAAACGATTGTCAGCAAAGCTGGATTTGAAAGTTTAGGCAGACAGCTATCGCATCAATCTTCATGGAAGAAATCAGTTTATGAAACATATGAAGATGCCAGTGTGGCTGATGAATGGTCAGAAAAATTAAAAGAAAAATGCGATAAAGTTGGTATTGAATATATGACAAGTCCATATGATTTTGCATCGGTGGATTGGGCTGATCAATATGTTAACGCGTTCAAAATCGGCTCAGGAGATATTACCTGGTTATCTATTATTCAATATATGGCAGAAAAAGGAAAACCAATTTTACTGGCAACCGGGGCATCCTCTATGGCAGATGTAGAACGTGCGATGGGGATATTACTAAGAATGAAGTCTGAAGTGGTTTTGATGCAATGCAATACTAATTATACAGCCTCCCATGATAATTTCAAATATATTAATTTGAATGTACTAAAAACATATAAAGAAAAATATCCGGATGTTATCTTGGGATTATCAGACCATACTTTTGGACACAGTACGGTGTTGGGAGCGTTTGCACTAGGAGCAAGAGTGTTTGAGAAGCATTTTACGGACGATAATAGCAGGTCAGGCCCGGATCATAAATTTTCTATGAATCCTAAGACATGGAGAGAAATGGTGGATGCGACGTACGAATTATATTATGCTATGGGTGACGGAGTTAAGAGAGTTGAAGAAAATGAAAAGGATACCGTTAATATCCAGAGAAGAGCATATTATCTCCAAAAAGATATGAAGCAAGGAGAATTAATTGACGAATCGTGCCTTTTTCCGCTTAGACCGGTGTGTGAAGACGGAATATTACCATATGAAATAAACGAAATTATAGGGAAAAAAATAAAAAGGGATATTTCTGCGGATTCTTGTTTGAAATGGGGAGATATAGAGAATGTTTAAAGGAAAGAAAGTGTATATTGATGCAATTAGAAGAGAAGATCTGTCTAAATTAATGGACTGGAGAAATCTTCCTGAATATAGGAAGTATTTTCGTGAATATCGGGAGTTGAATCCGGATATGCAGCAAAAATGGTATGAAAATAAAGTTTTAAATGACAATGCAACAGAAATGTTTGCAATAAGATTAAATGATACAAAAGAGCTGATAGGATGTTGTGGACTGTGTTATATTAACTGGGTTCACAGAAACGCTGATCTTTCCCTCTACATTGGATGGAAAGAAGTTTATATTGATGAGGAAGGATATGCTGAGGAAGCCTGTAGGTTATTATTTGACTACGGGTTCAAAGAGTTGGGACTTCAGAAAATATGGACAGAGATATACTGCTTTGATAATAAAAAAATGGATTTATATATGAAATTGGGATTTCATAAGGACGGCGAATTAAGAAATCAGTATTATTATGATGGAAAATGGTGGAATTCAAATATGTTATCTTTGTTAACGGAGGAATGGGATTAGTAAATGGCAGAATTATGCTTAGGAACAGCTCAGTTGGGAATGCAGTACGGTATAAACAATAAGGTTGGTAAGCTAAACAAAACTGATGTATTTGAGATATTAGATACTGCAATATTACATAATATTAAAATTTGGGATACTGCCAGTATTTATGGCGAAGCGGAAGAAATAATAGGTGAATACCTGATCAATCATGCAGATTTAACACAAGATGTTAAGATTATCTCCAAACAATGCAGTTCTGTAGAGGGATTAGACAGAGGAGAGATAGAGAGAAAAATTCGTGAGGAATTGCAGCAGTCATTAAGTAAATTGCATAGGAGCTCTCTTGATGGATATCTGCTGCACTCATATCGTGAGGTGGATAACCCGGATACGATCAGAACATTAAGCAAATTAAAAGAAGAAGGAACAGTTCTGAAAATTGGCGTATCTGTTTATGAAATTGATGAAGCAGAGAAAGCAGTTGAGGAAGGTATTATAGATTATCTTCAAATGCCATGCAGCATTTTTGACCAACGGGGGCTGACATCGGGAGTGTTTCAAAAAGCAAAAGAAAAAGGAATAACAGTATTTACGCGCAGCGCTTTTTTGCAGGGATTATTGATGATGGAGGAAGAAGAAATTCCAGAGTATCTTAAGGGAATAAAACCATATATCACGAAATTAAAGCAGATATTAGCAAGTTACAGAATGGAAAGAAAACATGCAATCTTAAAATATATTTTATCTCAGAATTTAATAGATTATATGGTTTTTGGAATTGAAACGAAAGAACAGTTGAAGGAAATAGTGAAAGAAACAAAAACGGAACCGTTATCGGATGCAATCATTCAGGAAATTAGAGATAATTTTTGTGATATAAGTACAGATTTGATTTTACCAATAAATTGGAAGAACAATGCGTAGCGTGAATATCAGGAGGGGAATCAATGAGTGTACAGTATGATGCAAAAAAGGAATATCTGCAAAGTGAGGGGGATTCATACTTTGAACGTAATTTTGAATCACATAATCATACAGATGCGTCAATAGGTGTCAAGCTATTTTATAATTTTATTTGTAATCAGATTGGAGGGGGGCTATTCCCCAAAAGATAAAAAATTATTAGAAATCGGCTGTTGTTATGGTTATAATTTGTCATTCCTAAATGAAAAATGTGGGTTTGCAGGTTATGGTATTGAACCGTCAGGTAAGGCAATTGATTATGGAAAACAGCTATTTGGTAATAAAATAGAATTTGTACAGGGAACAGCAGATGATTTGCCGTATTCAGATGATTATTTTGATGTAGGTATATAGACGTAATATTTAAAATATTTGAATCCGAGTGGGGAATAAAGATGTTATCAAAACCAATATATTGATATACGGAGTATGACATTATTCTGAGAGATTTATGGAAGAATGTTTAGGAGAATAAATGGGAGGAGAAAGAGTTATATGACAGAAGCAGAAAGAGAAATTTATGAACGTGGAATTGAAATATTAAGGACTGGAAGTGATGATTTTGATGTCGATTATCTATATAAATTTGAACATACGGAAAGATGCATAGAGGTTCCATGGTTTGCGAGTAGATTGAATAAATATAATATAGAATCATTATTGGATGTTGGATTTACTTTTGCCAGCCATGATTATTTGAGGCTTATATTAGACTGGGGAGGGGGGGGACATAAATTAGTAGGAACAGATATAATAAATCCACTAAAGGTTCAGAAAAGATACCCAGAAGAATGGTGGGAAGAAATTAATAATACAACCGTTTATATTAATGACATATTGAATAAGCCTATTGCAGGTGAACTCAACGATGCGGTTTCATTAATATCAACAATGGAGCATATTGGATTTGACAGACCTTCCATTACCTTGACTCAAAGTGCATTTGAGAGGAGTGAAAACATCGAATCCGTTATTAAGACTAGAGATGTTGGGACTGAGAAAAAAGTGCTGGATAATGTTGCCAATATGTTGAAAAACGGAGGATTTTGTTTTATAAGTGTTCCCGCAGGAAAAGGGGGAGCGACGCTAAATAAAGATAGTATGGGATTATATGGCTGCTATTGGGAGTATGATGAGATTAGTTGGAAGAAAATTATAGGACATGATAAGTTTGTCTGTTTGGAACAAAATTTTTTCATTGAGAATAATAAAAAATGGGAAGAAGTTGATGGCATTGCTAGATTGAAAGATGTCACTGCAAATATGAAAAATTATGCTGCCGGGTTAGCTGTTGCGGTGCTGCAGAAAAAATAAATATAGTTAAGGAAGTAAATATGAACAAGGAAAAAATATCGGTAGTAGTTTGTGTCAAAAATGAAGAGAGCAGAATAGAAGAGTGTTTAAAGAGGATACAATTAAACAGTCCGGATGAAATTATTGTTGTAGACGGTGATTCATCTGATAGAACAGCGGAAATAGCACATATGTATACCGATAAGGTAATCACCACTCATAATTCAAATCTAACAAGGGACAGGCAGATTGGCTTAAATGCAGCAAAAAACGAATATATTGCAATGATAGACGGTGATCATAGATTAGAAAAGGGAGACTTAGATTCATTGTTAAATGATCTGCTCGATAATCAGTATGCAATTGTGCAATCGCAGTTAAAATCATTTTGTAACACCAATTGGCTAAATAGGGGCGAGGAACAAATGTGGGAGTTATTTCATAATATTCCAGGACCTAAGGATATGATAGGTGTAGCACCGGCTATGTATAGAAAATCATTATTTAAAAGAATACAATTTGATGATACCATTACAAAAACCATAGATGATACAGATTTTATATATCGTTTATCTCTTTTGCCAGATATTAAATATGGAATCGGAGATACGAAGATTGCACAATTTCATACAGATGCTTACAGAGATTATATAAAAAAATTTAAATGGTATGGTATTGGTGATGGTGAATTTTGCATTAAACATAAAAAGCGTGCACCTTCTATGTGGTTTCATTTGTTAATTAGATACCCATTGCTATATCCTATGCGTGCAATCTTAGCAGGAAAGTTTTACGCTGCAGGATATTGTTTTTTGCAGGGTGTAATAAGAGCAAGATGGATGATTGCTACAAGTATTAAAAAGGAGTAATATCTAAATAATGAGCGATAGAAATTATTCATTAGGCCCAGGAATTGTAAAAGAAATAGAAGATCAAATATATATTTCATTAATAGATAGCAATAGTTTGCTTAAGATAGATGCACAGACAGGAATTGTAAATTATATTGATTTTTTTAAAAATGAAAAAAGGGGATATCAGTTGCATTTCCAAATTGTAAATTATAAGAATAAATTATTATTTGTGCCATGGAATGCAGAAAATATGGCAATTTATGATTTGGATAATAATGAGTTGAGATATGTCTTGATAAATAATGATGGAAAATCAGGCAGATTTATTGCCGGTATACAAAACGGTAAATATATGTATATGATGTTAGAAAATGCAAAAGAGATTGTTCAGTTTGATATGGATACAGAGAAAGTAGTTTACAAATATAAGATAGGAGATTTATATGAGGAAGATACTATTCCATGGCTCGTCAGACCTGTCAAAACGGATAAATATATTTGGAATATATCCGGAAGCAAGAATAAGACATGGAAATTTGATTTTACCAATCATCAATATGTTATAATAGATAATTTGTTTGATTATGAGATACAATTAATTGCGGGTTGTATTGGGGATGATTCTATATGGGTAATTGCAGATAATGATATAGTGTACCAGTTATCTACAGAATGTGAATATATTAATCAATATAATATCTCAGGAATTATTAGTCAGATATATAGTGATAATGAAAAAATGGCTATATGTGCTTTTTTAGACGACATGCTTATTGTTATTTTTCATAACATTCAGTGCTTGATAAAAATTCCTGTTATAGACGATACTCTTGAAGTTGATAAATATCAATATCAGAAGTTTAATAATGCGACCTTTTTAGTTGAATCTGACCAAATTGTGGTTATGGAAAATGATGAAATAATTATTATAGATGATAAAGGGGAGAGGAAATTTGTCCTTAGTATACCAAAAGATTTTTTGGTTAATGTGATGGATAAGAATAAATATTGTTTAAGCGAAAACTCTAGATGTGGTATAAATCTAAATAATTATATTGAATATATTTGCAATAAAAATGATTCATTATCAAATATAACTGCACACAATAAGCTGGTCGGACAAATTATTTCAGATACAATATTGGGAGAATAATATGATTGCAAAATGAAAATCTTGAAAGTATAGCTGAAATTTTTGGGAAGTAACAGGGTAGGTAAAATGAAAAGAGCACTAATAACAGGAATTTTTGGACAAGATGGAAGTTATCTATATGAATTATTAGAGCAAAAAGGATATCAGGTATATGGTATTGTAAAAAAGGATTTGAGCATTAATTCCCAAAGCATTAGAGAAAAACTTGCAAAAAGCGGTAAATTGCCGATTGTTTATGAGTTGGATTTACAAGATTATAAGACAATAAAAGAGGCCATAGACCATATTCGGCCGAATGAGATTTATCATCTTTCAGCTAGCCATGTGAGTTCTGATGGTAAAAGAAACGGAGAAAAGATAGATGACAACCTGCTATTTAAATTAAATGTCTCAGCTACTGCTAATTTGTTAGCAGCTTGTTATGATATATCTCCAAGTACAAGGATTCTTACAGCTGGTTCCTGCCTAATGTTTGAGTCCTCTGACTCTGATAGGCAGGATGAAACTACTCCCTTTAACTCAGATAGTTTGTATGGTATTGGGAAAATAACTGAAAATCATTTAGTAGAATATTATAGGAAGAAAGGTCTATATGCGTGCACTGCAATTTTGTATAATCATGAAAGTTACAGACGTAGTGAAGACTTTGTGACAAGAAAAATAGTTAAGAATATGTGCATGTTAAAAAAGGACAAAAATCATAAGTTTTCTTTGGGAAATATAGATGTAGAAAAGGACTGGGGTTACGCTAAAGACTATGTAAACGGTATGTATATGATGTTGCAGGGAAGTGAGCCTCAAGATTATATATTGTCTTCGGGTGAAATGCATAGTATCAAAGAATTTCTTGAAACATGCGCTGAAATATTACAAATAGATGATTGGATTAATAATATAGAAATAAATAGCAATATTACAAATCGTAAAAATAACACGAGACTTTATGGAAATCCGGAAAAAATAGAAAAAGAGTTAGGATGGAAAAGGGAAAAGAACTTTAGAGAATGGATTGCTGAAATGATAATTGAAGAGATGGGCAGGTAATTATATCAAAAGTCAGGAATTAAAAATAAAGGATAAGAAAGCTATATAAAAGAGGTAAATGCAAATGTATACTAAGATTAAAAAGTGTAGAATATGTGGAAATGAAAATCTGGTAAGTATTATTGATTTAGGAATGCAAAAATTGACGGGAGTATTTCCACGGACAGACCAGATTGTAAACGAAGGACCGTTAGAGTTGGTGAAATGTATGCCAAAAGATGGGGAAGAATGTTGTGGACTGGTACAGTTAAGACACTCATGTGCCGGTGAAGAAATGTATGGTGTTAATTATGGATATCGTTCCGGTTTGAATCAGGATATGGTAAATCATTTGGGCGATATAGTTGAAACAATAGAAAATATTGTTCAATTAGTGGACGGGGATACTGTATTGGATATTGGAAGTAATGATGCGACTCTGTTAAAATCTTATAAGTATGATAATCTTGATTTGATAGGTATGGACCCTACCGGAATTAAATTTAAAAAGTATTATACAGATAACATACAGTTAGTGGCTGACTTTTTTTCGGCAGATAATTTTAAAGGTATTAGAGGTGAGAAAAAGGCGAAAGTAATTACATCCATTGCTATGTTTTATGATTTGGAGGAACCACAATCTTTTGTCAATGATATAGAAAAAATTTTGGATGATAACGGGATTTGGATATTGGAACAAAGCTATCTTCCGGCAATGTTGGATACTAACTCTTATGATACAATTTGTCAGGAACATCTGGAATTTTATTGTTTGGCACAGATTCAATGGTTAGTTGAAAAAGCAGGTATGAAAATCATTGATGTACATCAAAACAAAGTAAACGGTGGAAGTTTCCAACTTGTTGTTGCTAAAAAACTTAGCGATTTTGAAATAAATAAACGAGTAGTAGAATTAGAAAAATGGGAAAAGGAATGTGGTTATAGTACTTTGCATCCATTTCAGGAATTTAGGAGTAAAGTAGAATTACATAGGGAACAGTTATTAAATTTCTTAAAGACAGAGAAATCTAAAGGAAAAACTATTTTAGGATACGGGGCATCAACCAAAGGAAATGTATTGCTTCAATATTGCGGGATTACGACAGAGTATATTACAGCAATTGCTGAGGTTAATGAGGATAAGTTTGGTTGTGTTACACCGGGTACTAATATACCTATTATTTCTGAAAAAGAAGCGCGCTCTATGAATCCTGATTATTTTATTGTCTTACCATGGCATTTTAGGGATTTTATATTGAATAAAGAAAAAGATTATAGAGAAGAGACAAATTGCAAATTTGTTTTTCCATTACCATCATTTGAAATTGTATAACTAATTAAAGGTCACATTAAAATAAGTACATTAGTGTTGACAGAATAAGGGGATATAGGAAGAATGAAGAAAATAATGTTTCTTTATCATATAAAAGCAAGAGAATACGAAATTCTTAATATTATTGAAAAACAGATAAAAGAATATGATAATAACGTTGAAATTAAAAAAGGTGCGATTTATGCCAGTATTTTTGATACAATACAATTTATGCCGGATATTATTGTATCTATACCACCGAGAGACTATTATGGTTCAAACTATCTGACCTTATTAAAAATTATTACAGGAGCTGTAATAATCAGTATGACTACAGAGGGGAATGTTGACAATACACCTGAAATGGTTAGAGATATGATTGGTTATAATACATATGCAAGAGAATTGGTTGATTATTATATTATGTGGGGACCGGAAGCAAGAAATGCACAAGGTAAAGTTTTGCTAAATGATAATAAATTAACTAATATAAAGCGAGTTAAGGTAACAGGGTATGTTTTTTATGAATTGGATAAGTTGGAGGAAATATATAAAAAGAATATAATGTATAAATCTATTAATGAGTTTATAGGAAGTCGCGAAAAAAATATACTTGTTGTTACCGGTTTTACATTAGCGGATTTAAGTATAAGGCAGCTTCATATGATGGGATTCTTTGGGCATGATGCTACTGCTCCACTTAATGAAATATCAGATTATGAAATTAGTCAGGCTGAACAATTCATCATGGCAGAGAAAGAATATAGAGAAAAATATATAGATATTATAATCTCACTTGCACAGGAAAATCCTAATACTGGAATCATAGTTAAGCTGCATCCATCAGAGATTAATGCTAAAGAAAAGTATTATAATTCACTAATGGAATATCCCAATATTCTGCTGATCAAAGATGCTGTCCCTGTTGGAATTATGCTTAAATCTGTAGATTGTCTGATACATTATGGTTCAACTTGCAATATGGAGGCATATATTTATAAAGTGCCGTCTATTCAATTGTATGACGGTAGAAACTTTCTTAAAAGTTCATTCCATCCCAAAAGTGATTCAACCTATTTGGTCCATATAGATGATAGACATACTTTAATTGATATTATGAATGAAGGAACTGCGTACAGAAGTCTTAAATCACTTGAACAAACATTATACAACAGATTTAATTGGAAAAGTGATAAGGAATATAGACCGGTAGAGAAAATCGCATACTATATTTCTAATGCAAAGAAAGCACAACGCCTAAGATATGGAGATAAGGAAGTTATAAATGCTATTAAAAGCCCACAAGGTAGACAAGTTATAAATATGATTTTAAATGATTTAATAGAAAACATAGATAGTTTTTCGAAAACATACTCAAACATTTGTGCACTGATTAAAATTTATATATATGTTTTATTTAGTAAATTGATTCAGGTATAATAGACATGCTTAAAAGCAGGGGGGTGTACCTGTGAATAAGTTTAGCAGGACTGTAATCTATATCCCTAAATAATTAATTTATGGAAAAAGTTGGAAAGCAGGTATTAAAAGATGTTATTACAAGAAAAAATAGACGATATTAATAAAAGGCTAAAATCCTTAGAGAATGTTTCTAATATAGTAATCTGGGGTGCAGGAATGCATACCTGCAAACTCTTTGAAAAGACAGAACTGCTTTCTTATAAAATAAAAAGTGTTGTGGATATGGATGAGAAAAAACAGGCAAGTTTTTTCTTTGGATTTACAATAAAAAGTCCAGAAAAAATTACGTGGAGTGAGGTCGATGCAATAGTTATTTCTGTACCTAACAGGGAAAAGCAGATTATTGAAATGTTACCAAAGATAGGAGAAGGCTTTTCGGGAAACATTATTACGCTTTATGATGATAATGAGAACACTCCATTTTACCAACTGGCTGACAAGGTAAGTGAGGATAAATATTCAGGGAATTATGACAGCTATGTTAAAGAATTGAAGAGTAGACTGGACGTAAAAAAATGGGTATCTGAGGATTTTAAATATAGGTCTGAAGATGAGAACGGTAATAGGAACAATAAAATATTGGTTGGTTTATTGCATTGTTCAGAAACATCTTTTAATATGATACATTCTCTTTATGATGCTTTTGATGCGGATGAATTGTGTACTCCGGTAGTTATATTGCAAGGTAAGGGATATAGTAACAATTATAAAGAACTTGAAAAGCAGATGAAAGAAAATGAAATGAGGTATGAATTTGATTATAACTGTATAGATTGGAAATTTGATGTTTTGATTGTCCATCATGTGCAGTTGCCTCCTACAGTTGATATTAAAAAAATAATAGATAATTCTGTTTTAAGAGTCGCGGTTCCAATGGGAGTTATCAGTTATAACGGACAAGGTATTAATGCCGATCATATCAAGTTATATAAGGGTACAGAAGTTTTCCTGGAGAGATCAATATATGATAAAACTCCGGAACATATTCGTAAAGAATTCAATTGCTATATTACAGGAAATCCTAAGTTTGATGAAATATATGTTGCTTATAGACATAGAGTTAAAATTCCCAATCAATTTGAAAAGTTAAATAATCCTCAAATTAAAAAAATAATTTTATGGACTACTGACCATAACATTGATTTTAAAATATGTACGCCTGAAGTAGCTTTTGATTTATATGCAAATGTAGTGTTTAATTATTTAAAAGAACATAAAGATATTGGCTTGATATTCAGACCATATAGAACTTATATTTCGGAACTGCTCAGAGATGGCTTGCTGACAGAAGAAGATGTAAAGTATTTTAGAAGTTATTGTGACAGCAGTGAAAATATTGTATGGGATGATGAAACGGATTATTCTGCTTCTTATAGTTTGGCAGACGGAATTATAGCAGATCCCGGATGTGGTATTATTTGTTCTGCGCTTCCTATGATGAAACCGATGGGGGTAACTATACGATGGGATATGGATTCAACAGAAATTGTATCTCGTAATCAGGAATTGATTGACAATTATTATAAGATTTCCTCTGAAACGGATATGATATCGTTTATTGAAATGGTAAAAGCAGAACAAGATTCTATGCTAGAAAATCGAAAAGAACTGTGTAAAAAGTATGTAACCAATTTTGATGGAAATAATGGTGAAAGGATAAAAAATAGTATAATTGAAAAATTTAAAGAATTATAAAAGGATTAAAATGAAAATTGCCACATTGTTATTTACATATAACCGAAGTTATCACACTGAGCAGGTTTTAACCGCTCTATCAAGAAGCCCGATACTACCACAAAAATTATTCATTTTTCAGGATGGATTAAAACAAGGCAGTGATGATAGTGAATGGAAGAAAGTAAACAATCTGATTCACAATATAGATTGGTGTGAATCGGAGATTATTGTATCTGATTATAATAAAGGATTAGCGGCGTCAATTGTATCTGGAATAAACTATGCCTTCAAAGACTATGATGCGGTTATCGTTCTGGAAGATGATTGTGTACCTACAACCAATTTTATAAGCTTTATGCAGCAATGTTTTGAAAAATATCAGAGTAATAAAGATGTTTACTGTGTAAGTGGATATAGCTGGCCTATTAAATTGGATAAGAAACAATATGATGTATATGGATGCGGGCGTATTTCTTCGTGGGGATGGGGAACCTGGAGGGAAAAATGGCTTATTTATGATAAAGACTATGAGCTTGTTAAAAATATGAAACAGAAAGAGTTAACATCCAAAAATCTTGCAATGTGGGGAAGCGATTTAGAAGAGACTGTGGTAGGAAATGTAAGGGGAGATTGTGATTCCTGGGCTGTATTTTGGGCGTTGAATGTTATTTTGAAAGAAGGTATTTGTATTAATCCTTATGAATCGCTTATTAGAAATATTGGAATGGACGGTTCCGGTGTTCACTGTGCCGATACAGGCAGATTTGAAGTAACAGTGATTGATGAGAAAAGAGAAGACTTTAATCTGCCTGATAAAATAGATATTCTGGATGAAACTAAGGAAGCTTTTGCAGATTTATATGGAAGTTATACAGCTGTCAATAAGGATGACGAATTAAAAAAGAGTGTTCTAATTTACGGTGCAGGAAATTTTTATAGACAAAATGCAAAGACGATAAATGAAAAGTACAATATTAAATCTTTTATTGATAAAAAGAAAAAAGGATGGCTTGCAGGTAAAAAGATTATTAAGACAGGTGATATAAAAGATTATACATATGATTATATTCTGATTATGATTCAGGATATTCAGGAGTGTTTAAAGGTATCTAAGGAATTGTCAGAATTAGAAATTGATTCGGAGAAGATTCTGCTTGGAAATAATCTTTATAAGTAACTTTTAAAGCGATGAACAAGGAGACAAAAGCAATGTATATAAATAATGATATCGATTACTTAAAATATTTAAGGAAAAAAGAAATCATAATTTTTGGCGCTGGTGTGCAGGGCAAAAAAGGATATGCAAAATTATCCGGAGGGGAGGGATATAAAATAACAGCATTTTGCGATAATGATGAGAAAAAACATTCTCAGTTTATATCAGGAATTGAAGTTATTTCATTTGATAAATTATGTAAACTTAATACTGCCAATACAATAATAATTATTTGCAGTAATTTTGAAAAGGAAATCAAGCAACAATTATTAGACGCCAATATATTCAATTTTATATCTATATCGCAAATTGATTTTGGCGGCGGTGAAGAATATTATAACGAAGAGTATTTTGCCTATCAGCAGAAAATGGGTGAATTTGGCGGAAAAATTAAATCTAAGATGTTTGCTCCATATATAAAAGAAAACATGGTGGTTTTAGAGTTTGGTTCCGGTGGAGGTTATTTGTTAAATAATATCCAGGCAAAAGAAAAAATGGGAATTGAAATAAATGATACTGCAAGAGAAAACGCAAGGAAATTGGGTATTAACAGTGTAAAAAGAATAAGCGACGTACCTGATAACTATGCAGATGTCATCATTTCCACAAGTGTATTGGAACATGTCGAGAACCCATTTGGAGTATTGAAAGAATTAAGGAATAAACTGAAGGATGATGGTAAGATAGTATTTCATGTTCCAAACGAGTCTTGTAATACGGAATATGTTAGAAGTGAAATCAATAATCATTTGTATACATGGAATTGTTTGACGATTGGAAACCTTTTTAAGGCAGCAGGATATTTCGTACATTCTGTACAGAAAGTACAGGAAGTATGGCCCAAGCATTTCTTTGATATAGAAAAGGAAGTTAGTCCTCAATTATTTGAAGTAATCTGTGAAATAGGAGGCAAGACCTTTGATGAAAACAGATGTATTATTGTTGCATATAAGTAAATATTTTATTTAAGATGCAGCTGTAATGGATAAATAGAAGTTATAAAGCATATATAGAGGTAACAATGAAAATAGCTTATTTTTTGGACGTGCCCAAAGGTTTTGGTGGAGCAGGGAATTTATTGTTACAACAGGCAGTATTGATGTCAGAACTATATGATGTAATAGTTGTTATTCCTGCTGACGAAACGGGAAGTTATAATTATGAATATGCTAAACGTTGTGAACAGCATCATATTCCTTATACTTGGATAGAATATAGCACGGCGTGGAATTTCATGTCGATTGATTATATTGAATATATGAAGAGTGTAGTCAGTATTGAAGAATTTGCAAAGAAGGAAAATATTACATTTTTTCATAGTGTGCAGTTAAATATTGCGGTTGAATATGTATCAAGGAAGTTAAAGATTCCTCACCTAATGGATATATATCAATTGAGAGAAGATGATTTTAGGCTTTGTCCGGGTGACATATATTCACATTATCATCTATGTGATTCAATATTATATTCCAATTTATGGAATAAACAATTAGGCGTTGATTCAAGATATATAAGACCGATTGCAATATTGGATAACATAAGAAAAAAAGCAGTGTATTCTAAAGATAACATAAAGTTACTAATGCTTGGAGTTGTTTGTCCACGTAAGAATCAAATGACTGCTATCAAAGCAGTAGCGCAAAGTGCTGCGTTAATTGCGCCTATTAAGTTGGAATTGAATATAGCAGGAGATATTGATAATTATTACGCGGAAGAATGTATAGAGTATGTCAAAGTAAACAAATTAGATCAATTTATTGTATTCCATGATTTTGTCAGCGATATCACACCACTATTGGAAAGTTGTGATTGTTTGCTTTGCGCTAGTACAGATGAATCATTTCCGTCATCTATCGTAGAAGCGCTTACATATGATTTGACGATTATCTCAACTCCTGTTGCCGGTGTGCCGGAAGTGTTTTTTGATAAGAATAACTCTTTTATTAGCGTGGATTTTACTGTAGAAGGTATCAAAGACAGTATTTTGGAATGTTTAGAATATTATAAAAACGGAAAAATAATTGATATTCATAAGAATGCTGAAAAAACCTGGTTATCTAATTTTGAGAGAAAGACAGTAAGAAAGCAAATAGATTTGTATTACAAATATATATCAGCCAATGGATATTTTAGAGATAATAAGGAATTTTTGAATATAGAGAAGGATGTGAAACAAACTGAACTATTATTACATGATATAAATGATGATGGAGAAAAATGGATATATACTAAATATTTGTATTATACGTTAGTTCGAAAAAAATTGAAAAAGGGCAAAATATATATCTGGGGTGCAGGAAAACTTGGGAAACTTACTTTTGAAATCCTCAAAAAAATATGTCCTGATACAGAGATAATAGCATTTATAGATAGATATAAAGAAGGAAGTTATTGTGAGATACCTGTGATCAAACTTGAGGATGTACAATTTGATCAAAGTAGCTTTTATTGTATTAGCTTTGCAAGTGGCAGGGATGAAGCAATACAATATTTAGTAGATAAAGGCTTAGCATTAAATACTCAGATTTGGTGTATGCCTTAATATATTTAATAATAAGGAGAAATTCCATGAAAAAAGTAGTTATATCAGCGTTATCAATGTTAACAGGTGCAGTTGCAGGAGCGTATGCAGTAGCTAGATTTGTGGTTAAAAAAATTGTATGGAAAATGAATACTGCCCAAAGTATGTCAGATAAACATCTTGCGCTTTATTTGATGATGAATCAATGGGTAAAAGTAAAGCAGGAGGGAAAGAACCTTTCGTCCTATTTTGAAAAGAACGGATATAAGAAAATTGCTATATATGGTATGAACTATGCGGGAGAGACATTACTTAGTGAATTAAAAGGCGCAGAAATTCAGGTGTCTTATGCTATTGACAGAAATGCAAATACAATATGTGCGGATATAGATGTTGTTACTATTGATGATGAGTTGGAAGATGTAGATGCGATTGTAGTTACGCCTATCACTTTCTTTAATGAAATTGAAGAAACATTGAGTGATAAGGTAAGTTGCCCGATTGTTTCTCTGAAAGATATTTTATGTGAAGTATAAGTAATAATAAGTGAAAAAATTCAAATATAATTTAATTGCAAGGGACAGGTAAAATATATGGTAAGCCTAATTGATATTGCGAGTACTCTTGATGATAAGAATAATCCCGTAGGGCATGGACTGAAAATTTTAAGAGACTTGCCAAGTATATTTGAAGATGATGTTGAGATATTAGCCAGGAAAGAATATCTCCAATTATTAAAGAAAAAGGGGACAATGTTGCCTTGCCGTATATATTCGGGCATTCATAAAGGTGAAACACTAAAAATGTTATGCAATTATTTCATATCATTGTTTACGGCAAAAGGTGACGTGCTGGTTTATACAATTACTTTAGAACCGTTATTATGGGGGATAGCAATTTATAAAAGAAAACGAAAAATTGTGGCAATTACTTGTTGGAATTGGGATAAATATTTAAGTAGAGATTTATCTAAACATCCTATACGTAAATTGCTTGTACAAAAGGGGTTAGAAAGACTGGATGGATGTATTGTAACCAATTATATGTATAAACCCAAAGTACCTGGTATCAGGATACCAGATTATTATATTACGGATGAGATTAACCAATATAAAAAAAGTGAAAAGTTGGAGGGATGTGTTTGCCTTGGGGAGATCAGGCCGGGAAAAGATATCGTTGGATTGATCAGAGTAATGAAAAAAACAGAGATTCCGTTGTTGGTTGCTGGTTCTTTTCAGGATAGAAAGCTATATCAGAAAGCGAAAAAGCTTTCTTCTAAAAATATAATAGTCGAGAATATTAATTTGCCTTATGACAGATACATGACGTATCTGTCATCCTATAAATATGTGGTCTTACCTTATGATGTACGACATTACGATGGAAGAACCAGTGGTGTTTTACTGGAAGGAATATTTTTAGGAGCGGTGCCAATTGCGCCTAAGAGTTTATTGCAACAAAATCATATTCAGGGATTGGGATATAAGTCGATTTCTGAGATCCCAGAGTTAATCTCTTTATATGAAGCTGGTAAAATTACAGTAAATAATAATCTGCAAAAATATCAACTTGATGAGTATAAAGAGAAAATGTCTAAATTTTTAAAAAAATTGAAAGTATAGTAAGCTGATGCGTATATTTTAAGGTCTTTGGAAATAAAAGGAGTATGTATGAATTGGGATAGAATGTGTTTTGATGCGCAGTATATTTTTTTAAATAGATTTGTTAATAAGATTCCAAGTTGGGCCATACGGAGACTGATTTATGTTAAATGCGGGATGCATTTGCATGAGAATGCAAGGATTGGGATTGGAACAGTGGTTATATGCCCTCATAACATAAGCATTGGTGAGAGAAGTGTAATTAATGAGAATTGTTTTTTGGACGGACGAGGAGGGCTTAAAATCGGAAGAGATACATCCATTTCCGCATATACAAAGATTTTGTCAGCTTCACACAGATCAAACGGTAAAAATTTTCAATACTATACAAGAAAAACAATAATTGGAAAACATGTATGGATTGGTCTTGGTGCAGTTATTTTAGATGGATCTAAAGTAGAGGATGATACTATTATTGGTGCGGGAGCAGTTTTGAAAGGGTGTACAAGCAAAAAGGATATCATGGTTGGAAACCCGGCAAAATGCATAAAAAAAAGGGAAATGCATAATGATTATCATTTGGAATATAAGGCCTTTTTTAGATAGTGTATAACACAAATAAAAGTTTTTATTATTAATCGTAATGAAAAGCTAAAGAGTGAAAGGAATATGAAATGATAGAACGTAAACGGGTTGTATATATCCCATATCCGGTAAGGGGCAACAAAATTAATGATTTGTTGACCAATTTGGTGAATATTTTAAGCAAAAGATATACGGTCTGTGGGGAACTGACGAATCCGGCGGATATTGTAGGGATGCTGGAAACGAAGGCTGTTTTCTTGAACTGGATTGAGGAGAAGCTGGACAAAAAGATGAAGTTCCAATTGCTTCTATATAGATTGCTTGGGGCGAAAATTGTGTGGGTCTTCCATAACCGTTTGCCCCATGATATGAAGCCAGACAGCAGAGCAGCAGAAAATATGAAATGGCTTGCAGATAGATGCAGTATTATCTGGATTCTTTCCAGACACAGTAGGAGATACATACCAAATAGGGAAAGAAACCAAAGGAAGTCGGTATATATCCCTCATATTATGTACCAAAGTCGGAAGGGACAGGTCTCATCAGATGAAATCCGTTTAAAATATGGGGTTTCAAAGCAGGATTTTGTGTTCCTTATCTTTGGTCTGATCAGACCGTATAAAAACATTGAGGGCGGTATAGAGGCATTTCGGAAGTTGAAACTACCAGGAGCAAAGCTTATCATAGCCGGAAACCCTGTCAATAGCAGTTATGCCAGAGAGATAAAGAAATTATGTGAGGGGAGCCAGGACATTATTCTGGATCTGCAGTACATATCCAATGTATTGTTAGATGGGCTCCTTGGAATATCTGATGTGGTGGTGTTGCCCTATCACGATGGGAGCAGCATGAACTCAGGGGTGATGATACAAGCCTTCTCCAACGGGAAACCTGTTATTTCACCGGACATTTGCATGGCAAGGGATTTTGCAGGGGAAGGATTTTTATATGTATATCGAAAGTCATTGGAAAAGGCTTTGCAAGTGGCATATGGCAAAGGAAAAGAACTTAACAGGGAAATGGGATTAAAGGCGCAGCAATATATGGAACAGCGGCACAATGAAGAAACGGTTAGCCGTCTGTTATATTCCATGTTAGAGTAAAATTAAAACAGCTTCAGTCTATTAAAATAAGAAAGGAAAGGAAAAAGTTATGAAAAAAGGGTTAGTCAGTATTTTATCAGGTTTGGCAGGAGCTGCTATTGGCGCTGCAGGAACCGGGAGAGTAATGGGCAAAAGGGCTGTCGAAAATCAGGAGATGTCGGATAAGCACCTTGCATTGTTTTTGATGATGAACCAATGGGTAAAAGTAAAACAGGAAGGAAAAAACTTAGCTTTATATTTTGAGAAGTTAGGCTACCGTGAAATCGCCATATATGGGATGAGTTATGTAGGAGAGACTTTGGTGGATGAGCTGAAGGGAAGTGGTATAACCATTAAATATGGCATAGATCAAAGGGCAGAAAATATTTATGAGGAGTTCGATATGGTATCACCTGAGGATAGATTGGAAGAAGTGGATGCCATTGTTGTCACATCTATTAAGTTTTTTGATGAGATAGAGGAACGGCTCAGAGAGAAAGTGGACTGTCCGATTATTTCGTTGGAAGATATCTTGTATGAGGTGTAGAAGATTTGACTTGAGGGTGCCAGCAATAGGTTGAGTATCATGCTGGATGGCGGACTTCTAAAGAAAAAAGAGAGGAAAAGAGATGATATTGGCAGAAACTCCAGAGAAATTTACTGATGAAATAAGCAGTAAAAAGCATTTGGTTATCTATGGCGCAGGGTGGGTTGGAAAAATAGTCTGCAGATATATGAAGTCCAAGAACCTGATTCCAGCATCATTCGCCGTTACCGATGCTGTGGAGGCAGGGCGAACCATTCAGGATGTGCCGGTGTATTGTTTGGATGATGTTATTGAACTGTTCCCTGACAGGGATTTGACTTTCATATTGGCGGTGACAAAGCAGAATCAGCCATCTATGGAAGAGGAGTTAAAGAGGCGGGGCATCCAATGCTACATTATGCTTTCGGATGCCCTGCTTTATGTGATGACAAGGGAAGAGAGAAAGTTGATTGCCAGAGAGGCACAGGCGGCAAAAAAGATACATGATGCAGAGAAAGAGAAATACGGGAAAACGGTGGGGTATCTGGTTCCGGGATACCTTGATACGGATTATGCCGAGGAACGTTTGATTATTGGCAAAATAGAAGGAGTGGCATACATCCCAATGCCAAAGGAGACGATTTGGTTTCCCTGCATAGGCACGAGATATGAAAAGAATTTGGAACTCCACAGGAAACTGACAGAAGCCTGTTACTGCCCGGAGGAATATATGCCTGATGTGGAAATTATTCATACCTTTAATACTGTCTGTAAAACGGATAAGCCTTGGTGTGCATCCTTTGAAACTTCGATGCCGAGAGTATGGACCGAGACACAGGAAGAGAAGGATTATTTTATACAGTTGGCGGCTTGCATGAAAAAGCCAAACTGTAAGAAGTTATATGCATTGTGCCGGAATGCATATGAGATACAGGAAAGGACATTATTGTCAATGCTGGCACCGGAAGATGTAGAGCGGATAATGAAGAAAACAGAGGTTCTGCATCCGCCTCAGAAGGTATTGGTTTCGGAAAGAGAATTTGAACAAAAACATCATACGGATAAGATTCATTTTATTTTTATTGGCAGGACCTTTTTTTTTAAAGGCGGAAGAGAAATTGTTCAGGTACTGTCAGAGTTTGAAGATTTGTATGATTTTAAGCTGACGTTGATCAGTTCTCTGATGTATGATGACTATTTTACCCATACCTCTTATGAGGAGATGGTTGAATGTAGGGAAATTATCAGGAATAAAAAGTGGATTGAATATTATGAGACGCTTCCTAACGAGCAGGTTCTGGAGAAATGTAAACAGGCGAATGTCGGTCTGCTTCCATCGGTTGGAGATACATATGGATATAGTGTTCTGGAAATGCAGGCAGCCGGATGCCCGGTCATCACAACGAATATCAGGGCCTTTCCGGAAATCAACAATGACGAGTGCGGATGGATATGTAGTCTTCCGGTAAATGAATTGGGATTTTGTACGGTGGATGATGCAAAAGACTGGCCGCCGATTTTGCGTGAGGAGCTCAGGAGATGTTTTCAGGCAATATTTGATCATCCGGAATCGATTCGGGAAAAAGGAAGAAAGGCTTTGGAGAGGATTCATAAGATGCACGACCCTTATAGGTATCAGAAGAAGTTAAAAAGGGATCTGGGCATGTGAAGTGGAGATTTTTATGAAAGAGGATATTAAAATATCAATTATTATGCCTGTATATAACGTGGAAGAATATCTGGAAGAGTGTTTGGACAGTGCAGTTTCCCAGACAATACAGCAAAAAGAAATATTATGTATTGACGATGGTTCTTCGGACAGTTCTTATTTGATCCTGCAACGGTATCAGCAAAGGTATCCGTATATCAGGATTTTCAAGCAGGAAAACAAAGGTGCCGGGGAGGCGCGGAATGTGGGATTGAAGCATGCAAAGGGGAAATATGTCAGTTTTCTTGATGCAGATGATCTTTATATCGATTCCCGGGCATTGGAAGTAATGGTTCAAACCTGTGAAAACAAAGGGGTTTCGGTCTGTGCAGGACTACGCAGATATTATTATAAAGACGGCACAATAGAAGATTATGAACTATACAGGGAGTATTTTGAAGATGGCGGGAATCTTGACGGAGTAGTCCTGCGTTTTCAGGATCGTCAGGACGAGTATTTTTATCAGAATTATATTTTTGATATGAGTGTCATTAGGGAAAAAGGGATAGTTTTTCCTCCCTATAGGAGATATCAGGATCCGCCTTTCTTTTTGCGCTATATGGTGTCAATTGAGGAATATGTGGTTCTGCCTCTGGAATTTTATGGTTACAGATTTACCGACGAGGCAGTAAGGCGTAAAGAGACCTATTTAGAGGATATATTAAAAGGTATCCGTGATAATGCAGCTATTGCAGAGGAATATCATTTAGATAAGCTCAAGGAAGTATTGGTCCATAGAATTTCAGATGAATATTTAGCTGGGATCATAAAAATTGCAAATCCTGAAATTTTGAAGCTTCTTTGCGAGATTCAGGAAATATTATTTAAGGGAAACCGGGATGGGGAAAAGACGGTACCTGAAAAGTCTATGGGAATTGTCTGTTCCTTAATTGCAGGAAATTTAAATGGCAGCAGTCTGGGTTCTTACTTTGAGAAGCAGGGAAAGGCCGGGGTGGCTGTTTACGGGCTTGGCAATTTTGGCAGGATGGCAGTCGGTCAACTAAAAAAGTCAGATAATCTCAAGATTTATGGTGTGGACAGAAAGGTAAAAGAGTTTGAAGGCATTGAAATTGGGACATTGGAGGAGATAAATAAACGGTGTGACTGTATTATCGTTACCCCTATTAAGGGAAATGAGGAGATAGTCGCTGACGTAAAAAGGGTATGGAGTGGAAGCGTCTATAGCCTGTATGAGATTCTTCTTGAGATAGAAAATCAGGTGTGAAGGAGTTAAAAAGATGGGAATAAGGTTATCTATAATTTTACCGTCATTAAATGTTGCAGATTATATTGAAGAGGCAGTGCGCAGCGTGATGAACCAGACACTTAAGGAGATAGAGATCATCTGTATCGATGCGGGAAGTGATGATGGGACGTGGAAGATATTGTCCGGACTGGCAGCGGAAGATGAAAGGATTGTTTTGTGCCGTAGTGACAAGAGAAGTTATGGGTATCAGGTCAATATGGGGCTGGACATGGCGCAAGGAGAGTATGTCGCTATTTTGGAGACGGATGATTATGTGGTGCCGGAAATGTATGGGCGATTGTATGAGGAGGCAGTGAAGCGGGATTGTGAATATGTGAAAAGCGATTGTTTCGCCTATTGGACCCAGGATAATGGAGAACGTTTTTTCTTCAAAAAAAGAATTTTTGTTAATGATGATCTGTATGATAAAATCTTAGAACCTAAAAAACATTTTACGGTTGCGACTGAGGACTGGTATTTATGGAATGGTATATATAAAAAGGAATTTTTGACAAAAAACGAGATCCGGCTGTCTGAAACGCCGGGAGCGGCTTTTCAGGACATTGGTTTTATTTTCTGGACCAATGTATATGCCACACGAGCCCTATATCTGAAGGATGTTTATTACAGATATTGCATTGACAGGGAAGGCGCCTCTACGAACTCAGGCAAGGGACTGAAATACTCCTATGGAGAATTCAGCAGGCTTTGTGAGATTTTGGAAACAAGAGGGGAAACGGATGAGGATGTCATTCGTTCAATGTACTGCAGAATGGCTAAATCATTTGTATGCTGTTATATGGATATAAGCAAAGGAAGTATTGATATTGCAGATTCTGAAAGAACTCAGTGCTATAGATGGTTTCGGGAAAAACTCCAGAGTGCACTGGAGCGAGGAATAATAGACCGCGCAGTCATTCAACCAGGAGTATGGAGCAAGTTGGAAGTACTTCTGACATCAGAGGAAAATTATATAGAAGGTGTGAAAGCACATGACGCTAAGATACGAAATGAGATTGGTGCGCCGGGAGATTTTCCTATTGTGATATTCGGATGTGGGAGCTACGGATATTCCGCATATAAGTGGTTGAGTAATCAAGAGTATGATATTTTGAACTTTATGGATAATAACAAGGCGTTGTGGGGGACGAAGGTCAATGGAATAACAGTTGAGTCACCCCAAAAAGCGGATACATTGTCCGATTCTGTAAAATATTTGATAGCGAATGAACTGTATTCCGGGGATATCAAAGCCCAGCTGTTAAGTCTGGGAGTTTTGGATGAGAATATCTGTATTTATGTGTAAGCGGCTATCTTCGTTATTGTCAAAGGTCAGGAGGATGAGATGAAATACATTATTTTTGGCGCTGGCTGGTACGGGGGAGAAGCGCTGTCCTATTATGGTATAAAGAATGTGGCTTTTTTCTGTGATAATTATAAGTCAGGGAATCGATTTGAGGGAATTGAGATTATTGATTTCGAAAAGCTGCTCCAGATATATCAGGATTACAGGATTGTTATTGCTGCGATGCGAGCTGATGCGAGGCTTGCCATACAGAAACAGCTGGAAGAACATGGGATTGAATATGAGAATTTTTATGGTACGGATGCAAGGCAGGCGGAAGAAAATAATTTTTCGGGGAAATATCACTTTACTGACCGTTCAAAAGGCAGGGAAAAACTACTCATCATTCTGGCAGGGTATAAAGAATTTTTGTGGGACGGTGTATTTACAAGACTTCGTAAATACATACCGGATGACATAGATGTATGTGTATTGACGGCCGGATATTGTAACAGGACGCTGGAAGTATTGTGTGAGGACAATAGATGGTCCTATTTTTGGACGGAAGAGAACAGGATTGCTCAGACACAGAATCTGGCAATCAGGTCACATCCGGATGCAAAATGGATATATAAAATGGATGAGGACATTTTTGTAACACCGGGAATGTTTGAGGAATTGATGCGGGTATACATGAGTGTCCAGAGTGAAAGGAAATATGCGATAGGTATCGTAGCGCCTCAGATGGCTGTCAATGACTATTCCTATTGCAGGATCCTGGATTATCTGAAATGCCGTGAGGAGTATGAAAAAACTTTTGGAGATGCTTATTTCGGGAGAGGAAGTATATATTCCAGAGGAGAGGCGGCAGAATATATGTGGAGAAAAACGCTTCCGCTAAATGGATTTGCAGAGCGAATGAAAGAGGAAGCTGAAGAGTATTCTATCTGCTGGCACAGATTCAGTATAGGATGTTTTTTGATGCATCGCAGCTTCTGGCAGGGCATGAAGGGTTTTATGACGGCTCCGGAAGGAGTTCTCGGTATTGATGAAGAATATTTATGCAGAACTTGTATGATTTCACATCAGGCCATTATTGTGGCAGAACGCGCGATAGCAGGACATTTTGCTTATGGCCAACAGACGGAGCACATGAAGCAATTTTATAATAGAGAGAAGGAGAAGTTTTGCGAGTAATTATATTTTGCACATATAGAGGGGAAATATGGAAGAAAGAAAGATATTAGTCACAAGATCTTCAATGCCAAGCTACGAGGACTATATTGATGCAATTAAGCCGTTATGGGATACCCATTGGCTTACCAATATGGGAGTATATCATCAGCAGCTGGAGAAGGAATTAAAAGAATACCTTAAAGTTCAGGAACTTTCTTTAATGGTGAATGGTCATATGGCTTTGGAGCTGGCTATTCAGGCATTTGGTTTCCCCAAAGATTCTGAAGTGATAACAACGCCGTTTACGTTTATTTCTACAACTCATGCAATCGTAAGGAACGGACTTAAGCCTGTATTCTGCGATATTAAAAGCAGTGACGGAACTATTGATGAGACCAAGATTGAAGATCTGATAACTGAATATACCGTGGCAATTGTACCGGTACACGTATATGGACATGTGTGCAATGTAGATGAGATACAGAGAATTGCGGATAAGTACAACCTCAAGGTTATTTATGATGCAGCACATGCTTTTGGCGTGGAATATGAAGGAAATGGGATAGGAACATACGGCGATGCGTCTGTTTTTAGTTTTCATGCAACAAAGGTTTTCAATACCATAGAGGGCGGTGCAGTCACTTTCAAAGAACATTCCATTTATGATAAGTTATACAATCTTAAGAATTTCGGCATTCGCGGAGAAGAAGTTGTTACAGAAGTCGGAGCCAATGCAAAGATGAATGAGTTCTGTGCGATTATGGGCTTGTGTAATCTTAAGAATATAGATAAATCAATAGATGATAGGGCAAAGAGTTTAAG
This sequence comes from Lachnospiraceae bacterium, assembly GCA_022510545.1. GTDB lineage: Bacteria > Bacillota > Clostridia > Lachnospirales > Lachnospiraceae > UBA3282. The sequence goes on from JAFLTG010000009.1 coordinate 35,781, forward strand.
ACTTTACAAGGACAGATTATCAAAAATAGAGGGAATACGGATATTTGAAGAAAATCAAAATGTAAAGAGCAATTATGCCTATTTTCCGGTATTGATAACAGACGATTATAAGAGCAGCAGGAATGATTTATATAACAAATTAAGGAAATGTGGCATATATTCAAGGAAATATTTCTATCCGTTAACATCAGACCAGGCATGTTTCAAGAATAAATATAGAGACACAAGCCTTCCATGCGCGAGAGAAATGGCAGAGCAGGTTTTATGCCTGCCATTGTATGAGGGGTTAGCAGAGAATGATATAGACTATATCACAAGTTTGTTTTAAGATTGGATGGCAATTATGAAAGAGATTGGCGGATATATAGAGCTTGATCATTATTCCGGTGATATGCTTCATGAAGGTGCGATAAAACTAAACAGTGGAAGAAATGCGTTAGCCTATTTGATTGAAACTAAAGGAATTAAGAAAATACTCATGCCTGGGTTTATGTGTGACTCATGTGATGATGTATTAAGAAAATACGGCGTGGAAATAAGACGTTATGGTATTGACTTGATGTTTCAGCCGGAAAATATTAAACTGCAGGATGACGAATGGATATATATTGTAAACTTCTATGGCCAATTATCAGATTTAATTATTAACGATTTGAAGAATAAATATATACGTATTATAGCAGATTATTCCCAGTCGTATTTTAGGCTCCCGATTTCAGGTGTGGATACTTTGTATTCCTGTAGAAAATATTTTGGCGTGCCTGATGGAGCTATACTTTATACTGATAAGACTATTGAAAGAGAACTGCAGCAGGATGTGTCTTTTGAACGGATGAAACATATCTTGGGAAGATTTGAGAGAAAAGCTTCGGATTATTATGGTGACTACACTAAGGGTGAGGAGAAATTTGCAGATATTCCAATCATGAAAATGTCAAAGCTGACGGAAAATCTGTTGCATGGGATTAATTATGAAGTCTGTAAAGCGAGGCGTACTAATAATTTTCAATATTTAGAAAAGAGACTTCATAGTATAAACAAATTATCTCTGACTGTGCCGGAGGGTGCATTTATGTATCCGTTATATATTGATAATGGCGAGAATATTCGAAAAGAACTTCAGCAAAGAAAGATATACATTCCCTGTTTATGGCCAAATGTTGTGAATGATTATGGCCATGATGAACTTGAAAATGATATGGCAAGAAATATTTTACCACTGCCGGTAGACCAGAGATATCTGCCGGAAGATATGGAGTACATTGTTGATACGATAAAACAATTGGTTTAAGCAGGAGAATATGCAGTGCCTGATAGCGATATTAGGTAAGAATATATGAAATTTTAAGATAGAAAGGAATTTGTATGAATATTATAGGCAAAAAAGTAATTCTCAGAGCCATGGAGAAATCGGATTGTGAGATGGTTAGGGAAATGTTCAATGATCCTGAAATAGAGAACCTTGTTGTGGGATGGGCGTTTCCTCTATCAAGCTATGGGCAGGAGAGATGGTTTGAGAATCATTATAATGATCAGAATAGTTTTCGATTTATTATCGAGGTTCCGGAGGATGGTCCGGTTGGAATTGCAACATTGATGGATATAGACTGGAAAAACAGACGCGCTGACCATGGTATAAAGCTGGCTAATAAGGAGAGGCGTTCCAAAGGAATCGGCACAGATGCAGTTATGGCAATCATGAGGTATGCTTTTGACGAGCTTGGATTAATGCGTTTAGACGGCAGTTGGTTTGATGATAACCATGCATCCAAGGGTCTGTATACTAAGTGTGGCTGGGTTGAAGAAGGCGTTCGCAGAAAGTATATTTATAAGAATGGCGAGTGGAGAGATTTAACGGTTGTCGGTATTCTTGCCGATGAATATTACGAATTAATAAGAAAAAACCATTATTGGGATTAATTATGCTCACTACAAGTGAAAATACCATGAAAGGTGGAATATTTATTTATGAAATTATGTAAAAGAGCCATAGAGTTTGTACAGGTAATGAATGATAATGGTGAAGTCAGAATCTGTGGCTGGCAGAAAGACGGAGGAATTATCGGAAGACTCACGGAAAATTCCATGGAAGAAATATATAACAGTACTGAAGCTAATTTAATTAAGGAAAGACATATTAATAAGGATTATTCTAACTGCAATCCTAATGCCTGCCCGTTTGTAGCAAATGATAATGTTGAGGATATTTTTATTGAAGTGGATGAATTGCCCAAATTTCCTCCGGCTCTATATTTAGCTTACGAGAATACATGTAACTATCAGTGTGTTATGTGTACGATTCCGGATTGCCTGAGTGGCGCAGATAGAGCTGAGCATGAGAGAAAACTGGATAAGATAGACGACGAGCTTAGGAAAGTGCTGCCATATGTGAAGACAATCAGTGCAAACGGTCTGGGTGAGTTGTTTGCAAGCAAACATATACTGCAGCTTCTCTCAGAATGGAAACCTATAGCAGACCCATCGGAGTGTTTCGCCGGTTTAGAAACCAATGGCTCATTATTCAATGAGAAAAATTGGAGTAAGATATCTAATCTGGGACAATATCATTTATCTGTAGCCATTACCATTCTTAGTTTTGACAACGATAAATATCAGGAATTATCAGGAACAAAGCTTCCAATTTCCAACCTGATTGATAATCTTCATTTTGTGAAATCCTTAAGAGAACAGGGAATAATAAACTTTTTGGAACTGGCTACAGTATATCAGGAGAAGAATTTTAGAGATTTACCGGACTTTGTAAGACGTTGTATAGAAGAATTTGGCGCTGATTTAGTACGTTTAAGACCATTTGAACCATGGCGTGAAGCAAATATGCAGGATTGGTATAAGGATGTAAGAAATGAATATCATCCTCATCATCAGGAATTCCTGGAAGTAATGAAGGATCCTATTTTTAAGAATCCTAAGGTACTTGACGGGGGAGGCGGAAAACCCTCCGGATTGGGACCGGAACCTTATCCTTGGACGAGAGCGAAATATCATTTGGTTGAGAGAATCTTATGTGATGATGGCTTTGTGGAAAGACTGAAAACAAAGGTACATACTGACAAATTGGTTATTTATGGCATGCACATTGTTGGAAGGGCGCTGGCCAGTCATCTGAAAAATGATTTTAATATTGCTTATTGCATTGACAGGGGCATGCATGGAAGGAAATTTGAGGATATTTCCATATATGGTGTAAATAATCTGGCAGGCTGTGATAAGAATGCAACGGTTATCGTTGCTTTGGACAGAAATGAAGACGCAGTCATCAGTTTGATGGAACGTGAGGGATACAAAGAAGTACTTTCTATAAAAGATTTAGTATAGGAATAATTGTGGTTGTTGATATGGATAAAGAAATTGAAGTTAGCGTCATATGTATGACATATAATCATGAAAAATATATAGCCAAGGCATTGGATACGATTATTTCACAAAGGACGGATTTTAACTTTGAAATAGTAATACACGATGATTGCTCTACTGACAGCACGGCTGATATTATTAGAGAGTATGAAAAGAAATATCCTGATATTGTTAAGCCTATATATGAAAAAGAAAACCAATATTCTAAAGGTGCAGATGTTTTTATGGAACTTACTCTGCCTCAGGCAAGAGGAAGGTATATTGCCGTATGTGAGGGAGATGATTATTGGTTAGATGATGATAAACTTCAAATACAGTTCAATGCTATGGAAAAACATCCCGAAGTGGATATGTGTGCATGCGGGGCTGTGGAAATGGCTGAATCTGTAGAATCTCTGGAGATCAGACCACGATTATCGGATGGGATTTTACCTGTCGAAGATGTTATTCTGGGCGGTGGAAGATACCTTGCCACAAGTTCACTGTTCTTTCGCAAGGAATTGTTTGATGAATTTATGGAGTTTGAAAAGGTAATATGTTTTGATTATTCCAATCAGATTAAAGGTGCTTTAAGAGGTGGCATATATTATGTAAACCGAATAATGTCGGTTTATCGTAAGGCTGTGGAGAATTCCTGGACCAAAAGAATCGAGAGGGACAAGAAAAAAAGAGAAGAACACATAAATACTGAAATTGCAATGCTTAGGCAGCTGGATATTGATACTAACGGACGATATAAAGAATGTATTGAAAGAAGAATAACTGCATATACGCCGTTTTGTGATCAGCTGCAAATGCATAAAGACGAGGCATTAGAGGAATTATCAGGCTGCAAAGAAAAAATATATCTTTGGGGACTGGGTATGCGTGGTGATGCGATTCAGGAATTCTGCCAGAATGAACATATTATGCTTGATGGCGTATGTGACAAACAGAACGCTCACATTGGAGAAAATACAGTATATGATTTTAAAATAGTGGATACGGAGTATGTTTTAGCTAATAGTAAAGCTGTGCTTGCATCTAATCATGCAATTTATGACTATTTGAAGAAAATTGGATATGAAGGTCTGCTGATTGATTTTCATAAATATATGCCTTTAGCATAATGGGTGAGTGGAGAGAGGAGTTTATAAATGAAACTGTCAAAGACTGCACAAATGATAGAGATATCGCCAACTAGAAGACTTTTCGATCTGGCGAAGAATTATTCCGATGTTATTGATTTTACGCTGGGTGATCCTGATATCATTCCTGCCAAAGAGATTCGTGATGCGGCAATCTCGGCCATCAATGCAGGTAAGACGCGTTACTCGGCAAACGCAGGGCTGATCGAGTTAAGAAAGAGTATAGCAGAGCATGTCGAAAAACTCTATGGCAGAAAGGTTGATCCTGAAAAAGAGGTCATTGTAACAGTTGGTGCAATGGAAGCACTGTACTTGACCTGTATGGCAATGATTGATCCCGGAGATGAAGTTATTTTGTTTGATCCGTACTATCCCAATTATCGCCAGATGGTGGAAATGTGTGGCGGAGTCCCTGTGATCATTCATACTGAATCCTCTGAAGGATTCCATATCGATATGGCCAAGCTTAAAGCTGCTATTACGCCTAAAACGATTGCTATAATAATCAATAATCCCTGTAATCCCAGCGGAAAAGTGTGGTCTAAGCAGGAAGTAGATGATATTGCAAAGATTGCAAAGGAATCCGGGATTGCCGTTATCAGCGATGAAGTTTATCGCACATTGATATATGAAGGTGAGCATTACGGTATAATGAATGTACCCGGTCTTGAAGATCAGGCAGTGCTTATCGACAGTTTCTCCAAGGAGTTTTGTATGACCGGCTGGAGGCTTGGATATGCTGTGGCAAATGAGCCGTTGATCAGTACAATGACGCGCCTTAGCGAGAATGTTGTCGCATGTGCGCCTCTTGCCTCACAACATGCCGGCATTGCAGCCCTTACAGATTCGAATTTGGATATGCAGCCTGTTTATGAGAAGTTTAAAGAGCGCAGGGACTACATTTATCAGCGTGCGCAGGCTATACCTGGTCTGGTATGCAATAAGCCCCAGGGAACTTTTTATCTGTTTATAGATGTGTCCAAGTTTGGAATGAATTCAGAGGTTTTTGCACAGAGGCTTATAGAAAGCGTCCATGTAGCGGTCGCTCCCGGCATTGCTTATGGGAAAGCGTATGACTATTTCATTAGATTAGCATATACGGTAGATATCCCGGTGATTGCAGAGGGTATGGATCGTATGGAACGTTTTATTAAATCAATTACGGAATGCGGTGAGAATGAATGAAAAAGATACTGATGCTGGGAGGTTCAAAACAACAAATTCCGGCGATAAAGAAAGCAAAGGAATTAGGGTATTATACCATAACTTGCGATTATCTGCCTGATAATCCGGGGCATGAGTTTTCTGATGAATATCATAATGTAAGTACCACTGATAAAGAGGCGGTACTTGCACTGGCCTCTAACTTAGGGATAGATGGAATCGTGGCATATGCTTCCGATCCGGCAGCGCCGACGGCGGCCTATGTTGCCGAGAAACTGGGATTACCTACCAGTCCCTATGACTCAGTCGAAATCCTATGTAATAAGGACTTGTTTCGTGAATATCTAAGCAGTCACGGATTTGCGACACCTAAGGCACAAGGATTCTCAACTCTTGAGGAGGTCATAAGGGAGATAGATACATTTCATTTTCCGGTCATGGTAAAGCCGGTAGACTCATCCGGATGTAAAGGTATCAATCGTGTCGATGACCCCGCCGGAATAGAGGCAGCAGTACAAGAGGCTCTATATTATTCCAGAAAAAAACGTCTGATTGTTGAGGAGTTTATCAAGAAAAAAGGTTACCAGATATCCGGTGATATTTTTTCCGTTGATGGCAGACTGGCATTTTACAGCTTTGGCAATGAGCTATACAGTTCCAAGGGAGTGAAAGAATATGTGGCTCTTGGTGAGTTTTGGCCGAGTTTACTTACAAAAGACATTGAAAAGAAGCTCTGTGATGAGCTTCAGCGACTGATAACAGGTCTTGGAATGAAGAGTACGGCATATAATGTTGAGGCAATCGTAGACGAGAGCGATACAGTTTATCTGATGGAAGTAGGTCCACGCAATGGGGGCAGTTATATACCGCAGCTTATTGAACTGACCACCGGAGTAGACTTGGTTGAGTATACACTCAAGGCTGCAGTTGGCGGCGATATATCTGATCTGAAAACTATGCCAAGCAAAGGATTCTATTCAAACTACATGATTATGAGCAAGGCAGAGGGAAGGTTTAATGGGATATGGTATGATCCGTGGTTCAAGGAACATTGCCTGTTAGCAGAGTACTGTACCTGCAAGGAGGATGAACCGGTGCATGTATTTGAGAATACGACACACTCTTTGGGAACAATCTTATTCCGGGCAGACTCTTTGGAGCAGATGATCAAGATCACTTCTAATATGGATGATTATTTCAGAGTTTTGAGTAAATGAAAGGTTATATGCATATGAATGTATGTGTATTTCGAGGATAACACTATGCAGTCGAACCATAGCAATAATATTTATAGATTACCTGATTTTTGCAATGATTCTTTCTGCATCTACGGTGCAGGAATCGTTGCAACAAGCATCTATACGGCAATCCGGACTATATATAATAAGAAACCTCTATTTTTCCTTGTATCAGACGCCGCAGAAGGGAAAAGTGACGAAAATCCGTTAGAAATAGATGGAATTACCGTAAAGCGCCTTTCTGCATGGAAAAAAGAGCTACAAGATTATAAACAGACCGACAAAGAGAACAATCAACATAATGATGAATCATGGCAGTCTACCATTGATTCATTAATACCCAAACATTATCTTATAGTTACGCCTGAAGTGCATCAACCTGCGATTGTTGCATCGCTTCGTTCTTTGGATGTCTTGACTATAAATGACTCCCCAATCACTTTGTTTACCAATGACTTAGAAAATGAATATATGGAGGCTTATTACAGCAGCATGCCGGGATGTAATACCGTGCAGAAGCTGTTGGCTGACACGCAGCAGAGTCGGGGAACGGATATGGAAACACTTCAGGTCTTCCAGGCAAAATGCCATGTAGACAGGCCTCTGCAGAATCCTATGGAAAATCCGTCATATATCTATCCTATTCAGGTAGGAGCAGCATTGACCGACCTTATGATTTCAGAGCTCAGGGACAATGGTGGAGATAATATATCCTTTAAAAACCGGAATTACTGTGAATTGACAGCCACCTACTATGCATGGAAAAACAGCCATGCCGCTTATAAAGGGCTATGTCACTACAGACGGATATTTGATATCAGTGATGCACAGATGCAGGCATTGCTGGAAAGGAATACTGAGTGGGACGTAATATTGCCTTATCCGACCATTCACTATCCCAATATATCCACCCAGCATATCCGCTATATAAATGATTCCGACTGGAATGCCCTGCAATTGGCGCTGAAAGAGACAGCCCCGGAATATTTTGAGGAATATAATAAGCTGATTTTATCAGGAGAGCAGTATTTCTATAACTTCAATATGCTCATAGCCAGGGCGGAAATCTTTGACGACTACTGCAGTTTTCTATTCAAAGTGTTAGAAAGAGTGGAAGAACTTACCTCTCCAAAAGGAGCAGACCGCGCGGACCGTTTTGCAGGCTATATGGGAGAAAATCTTACAACATTGTATTTTCACAAAAACCGTGAAAAATTGAAAATATTATACTCGGGCAAAATCTGGTTGACATAATGCGCTTGACAATTATACTTTAAAGTATAATAATTTAAAGTATAATAATGCTTGCGCTTTAAATATTGCGGGCTGTGGGAAAGGTCTGATCATAATATGAAGAAGTTTATAAATCGTAAAGCAGAACTGGAAACTTTGTCAAGCGAATACAATAGGAAAGAAGCCTCTTTTGTTGTTATATACGGGCGACGGCGTATAGGTAAAACCGCCTTAATTAATGAATTTTGTAAAGGAAAAAGGAATGTATTTTTTCTGGTAACAGAGGAAAATGAAAAGGAAAACAGAGATGCTTTTAAAAATGTAATAGCAGATGTGCTTGATAATAAGCTTTTAAAAGAGGCTGCATTTGAAAGGTGGGAGCCTGTTTTTGATATAATTGCCGAAGCCGCAGGTTATGAAAATGAACGTCTGATTCTGGTAATAGACGAATTTCAATATCTGGGCAATGCAAACCCGGCTTTTCCTTCAATATTAATGAGTATATGGGACAGGCAATTGAAAGATAAAAATATTATGCTGGTTTTGTGCGGTTCGCTCGTGCAAATGATGACATCTCAGGTATTGAGTTATGACAGCCCGCTGTATGGAAGGCGTACTGCACAAATGAGGATAGGACAGATTTCTTATGAGCATTATAAAGAGTTTATGCCGGATGTGACTGATGAAGAACGCCTGCAAAGGTATGCAATTACAGGAGGTGTTCCCAAATATATTGAGCTTTTTCAGGGTGAAGGGGACATTTATGATTTGCTCCGTTCGAATATTATGTCTAGAAATGCCTTTTTATATGCAGAGCCTGAATTTTTACTGCAAAAGGAAGTGACGGAAACGGGAAGTTACTTTTCTATTTTAAAGACAATTGCAGCCGGCAATCATAAATTAAGCAAGATTGCTACAGTTATGAACGTGAAGCAGACAAGTCTGAGTAAATATCTGAAGATACTTTCAGAGCTGGATATTATTGAGCGAGAGGTCCCTGTTACCGAGGAAAATCCGGAAAAGAGCAAGAAAGGGCTTTACTTTATCAAAGATAATTTTATTAAATTCTGGTTTCAGTTTATTTATCCAAACAAAGGTATATTGGAAAATGATCAGGATGAATTTGTTTTAAGCAAAATCAGAAATCACCTTATTGAAAACCATATCTCATATGTTTATGAAAATGTCTGCAGGCAGGAAATGTGGAAATTAAACGGAAAGAGATTTACATTTAACCGCGTCGGAAGATGGTGGGGAACTTCGGATGTGGAAATTGATATAGTTGCATATGATTCTGTGGGACGGGATATTGCTTTTGGCGAATGTAAATATTCAGCCAATCCCAAGGGTATTGAAGTGCTACGGAATTTACAAGATAAGTCATATTATGTAAACTGGAATAAAAATAGCAGAGATGAATACTACGTTTTGTTTAGCAGGTCAGGGTTTACTAAAGAATTGGAAAAATATGCATCAATTAACCCTAATGTATTGCTTATTACCTGGTAATCTGACAGTCAGTTTTTCTGTTTGTTGCAAAATTTACTGGCTATATGGGCAGAAAAGTATATAATTCAGGGAGGTTTGTCATGAACACATATCAACAAGACCTAAAAGAATATATAACCCATAATCTACCATGGGACAAACTCTTCGGCAAGACTATCCTAATTTCCGGAGCCACCGGTATGCTCGGCAAATGTATCATCGACCTCATAATGGAATACAACCATACACAGAACAATTCTGACACACGTGTCACAATCCATGCCTTAAGCCGCAATCCCGAAACTGCAAGCAAGCGCCTTGAGCAGCACTGGAATGATGAAAACTTTTTCTATACATCCTGCGATGTCAACACAGATATCCCTATAGACGTTTCAGCAGATTACATTATCCATGCCGCAAGCAACACCCACCCCTTGCAGTACTCCAATGACCCCATCGGAACAATCACCTCCAATGTAATAGGAACCAAAAACCTGTTGGATTATGCGGTTTCACATAATACAGAACGATTCTGTTTCTTATCCTCAGTTGAAATATACGGAGAAAACCGTGGCGATACCGATAAATTCGATGAAACCTATCTCGGCTATATCGACTGCAATACCTTAAGAGCAGGCTATCCGGAAAGTAAACGTCTGGGAGAAGCACTGTGTAACGCATATTACCAGACTAATAAGCTGGATTTTGTTATCCCGCGCCTCAGCAGAATATATGGCCCCACTATGCTCCCCACAGACTCCAAAGCCATAGCTCAGTTTATTAAAAAAGCGGCAGCAGGAGAAGACATCATACTTAAAAGTGCCGGCAATCAACTATATTCCTACACCTACGTATTAGACGCTGCAATGGCAGTTCTTATAACATTATTAAAGGGAAATTGTACAGAAGCCTATAATATCTCAGATACGGACTCAGAAGTAACACTCAGACAGATAACAGAATGGCTCGCCGAAGATAATAACGTAAAAGTCACCTTCGAAATACCAGACTCAATAGAACAAGCAGGCTATTCCACCGCCACCAAAGCCCTGCTTGACACAGCGAAAATATCAGCATTAGGCTGGCTGTCACAGATACACATGCGAGAAGGCCTTAAAAAGACCGTGCAGAGTTTAAAAAGTGAGACTGAATAGGTGATACGGAGAAGACACATACACTACGAGCAGCCAAAGGATGAGAGGGCATATGTTACTCTATCAGGCCCTCTCATCCGTCCCCTTCCGGATTAATTACTCTATCTCCCTCAGCCGCGCCACTGCCGGCTCAAACGCCCCGCATTTCATATAATACTCCCGCGCCTCCTTAAGATGCCCGGTACATTCGTATATAACCCCGATATTATAATTAGCCCTGTACCCATTAATCCCCTCCACCGCAAACCTCTCCATAGCAGTGGCCTTCTCAAACTCCCCAACAGCCTCATCAAACAACCCATTGTTCATATAAATAAGCCCCATAAGAAATACAAAGTCCGCCCTGACCGCAAACTCATCATATATATTCAGAAGCTGCAACGCCTTTTCATTCATTTTAAGCTCTAACAGGCAGTATCCATACGATTCAACCATAGTCTGAACATAAGTCTGACTCGGGTCAACATCCATAGAAAGTCCCAGATCAAACCATTTATAGGCTTCAGAATAATTCTTAAGCCTCATACAGCTTTGCCCCAGCTGATAATAGATGTATGAATCAGGTCCGTTGTTTTCAAGCTCTTTTTCAAGCAGTTCAATGTTACGCAGACATTTTATGCGCATTTCATCCTCAGAACCGTCGTATCCGACATGGAGAACAGTAATTGGAGCTTCATACACCTGCTTTAGAGAATAGGAAGAAACCGGATTAATGTAAGAACTATGCATTTCCTGAACATTAGAGGATGCATCTATATACTCAATCTGTTCATGTATCGCTCCCACGAAGTGAAAATACTTTCTGTTAAAAAAGCGGCTGACGCGTATATTTTCAATAGAGGACTGCCCGCCTTGAGTAAAGCGGTTACGGATTAGGATTTGTCCGGCGGCATCAGGCTTTTGTTGCATCAAAGCCGAAAGCGATGTTTCATCAATGGCCTCAATATATTCATCGCAGTCTATGCTCAGAATCCAGTCATTGGAAGCCTTTGAGAGTGCAAAGTTCCTGGCGGCGCCAAAATCGTTTATCCAGTCGAAGTGATATATCTTATCGGTATATTTTGAAGCAATCTCCACAGTTGCATCTGTAGAGCCGGTATCTGCCAAAACTATCTCATAATGGTAGAGTTTTAATCTCTTTAGGCATTCTTCTATATGCTTTTCTTCATTTTTTGCAATTATGCATACGGAAATAGGGAGCCCTGTCATAATTCTTTCACTCTCCTGGCTGCATTATTAAAGTCGCCGCATTTTAAATAATATTCCTTAGCCTTATCTTTCTGATCCATCATTTCATATATATAGCCTATGTTATAGTAAGCGCGATAGCTGTTAACGCCCTTGCGGGAATAGGTATCAAGGGTAGTGGCCTTGGTAAATTCCCTGAGGGCATCTTCGAGCATATTCTTTTTCAGATAAATTATGCCCATGAGATAGACAAAGTCTGCCCTGTTGGAAAAAAGGTCATATTTATCCTGCAGTGCAAGTGCGGCATCATATTTGGCAAGTTCAACCAGGCAGTATCCGTAGGTTTCGGTCATGCTCTGCACAAAGGCGTAGCTCGGGTCAGCGTTTAGCTCCAGACCGAGTTTGAAATAGTTAGCTGCTTTTTCCAGGTCATATAATGAGATATAATTCTGCCCAAGTTGGTAGTATATATAAGGATTGGCGCCTTTTACTTCCAGATCACGCAGCAGCATCTCCAGATTACGGGTGGCACGCATACGTTTGTCGGATTCTGATACATAGCCTTCGTGATAGAAGGTTAGTGGAATCGAAAAGGTTTCCGGTTCATTACCATCCAGCGTGGTCACCTGTTCGTGGATACTGCCTTCATAATGACAGTAGCGGCGGTTAAAAAGTCTGCCGATGCGTTCTGTCATAATGGAACGTACGCCCTGAATGATGTAAGGGTTGTTGCGTACGATCATGCCCACTGATTTTATATTGTCTTTTAATATAGTTTCAATACCAATAAGATTGATGTTTTCAAGATATTCGTCGCAGTCAATGATCAAAACCCAGTCATTGGATGCCTTTTCTATGGAATAGTTTCTTGCTGCACTGAAATCATGGCACCAGTCAAAGTGATAGACCTTGTCGGTATATTTTCTGGCGGTTTCCACAGTCCTGTCAACGGAACCTGTATCGACCACTACAATTTCAAATTTGCAGGGACGAAGTCTCTTTAAACATTCTTCGATGTGGATGTCTTCATTTTTTGCAATCATACAAACTGTAATAGGTAACATATAACTGAGCCTTTCTAATCTGATTAAAAAAATATTTTAAGTAAAGTCTATGGATATATTTTATCATTTTCTTCCGGCTGCGACAATAATGATGTTATACCATGAATATTTGTAAATAAAAATGATATATTTATAGACTTTTTGCACAATAAATGTATATTTTTTGCGGATATTTTAACTAAATTTACGAAATTACGTTAAACCACTACAATTGGTGGTTCCTTTTCTCAGATATTTATGTTAGAGTAATAGTATCACTATTAATGAATATCAGAATGGGAGTCTGCACTCTAAATTTAATTAACGTATCCGGATTATAATTTTTAAATCGCAGACTTCATTTTGATGAGGCATGCACAGAAAAGGAGGGACTGCCTATGACCAAAGCAGAAGTTTTAAAAGCAGAGATCTTATCACAGTACAAGAGTGTAAGACAATTTGCAATCGAAATGGAAATTCCGTATTCTACACTTGTGACAGCTCTGGATCGCGGCATCGAAGGAATGGCCTATGGAACAGTCATCAAAATTTGCGACAAATTAAGTTTGAATCCTGTTGATTTTGCTCCATTGGATAAGAAGAGTCCGCTTGGAAGCAAGATTTTAGAGAACAGAGTGATGGAGTACTATGTTAAACTGAACAAGACAGGTCGTAAGAAAGCATTAGAGCTTATGGAAGACTATGCGCAGTTAGACAAGTATCAGGCAGTAGATTAGAGGACGAGCATAAAATGAATTATGATTATTTAATCGTTGGTTCCGGTTTATTTGGCGCCGTATTTGCTTACGAGATGAAAAGAAGGGGCAAAAAGGTTCTTGTGATTGATAAGCGAGATCATATTGCAGGAAATATATATACAGAATCGCTCCTGAGCATAAACGTACACAAATACGGCGCCCATATATTTCATACATCAGATAAGAAGATGTGGAATTATGTAAACCAATTTGCAGAATTTAATAATTACATTAATTCACCAATTGCAAGGTATCACGAAGAGCTGTATAATCTGCCTTTTAATATGAACACTTTTAGTAAAATGTGGGGAGTTGTTACTCCTGCACAGGCTAAAGCGGAGATTGCCAGGCAGATAGAAGAGCTGCATATTGATGAGCCTAAGAATCTGGAAGAACAGGCGTTGTCGCTTGCGGGGCGTGATGTATATGAGAAGCTGGTAAAAGGCTACACTGAGAAACAGTGGGGACGTGACTGTCGTGAATTGCCGGCGTTTATCATCAAAAGACTGCCGCTTCGTTTTACCTATGACAATAACTATTTTAATGACACGTATCAGGGAATTCCAATCGGAGGCTATACAGGTATTGTGGAAAAGCTTCTTGAAGGTGTTGAAGTAAAAACAGGCGTGTCATATCAGGAATTTATACTTACTGACCGACCGGATGCGGATACAGAGTTTTGTGACAGGTCGGGAAATGCCTATAACAAAGTGTTGTATACGGGAATGATTGACGAGTATTTTAATTATTGTCTGGGATATCTGGAGTATAGAAGTGTCAGATTTGAACAGGAGGAAATGCCTGATTGTGATAATTTTCAAGGCAATGCCGTTGTTAATTATACTGACAGGGAGACGCCTTATACCAGAATCATCGAGCATAAACATTTTGAGTTTGGAAAGCAGCCGGGAACAGTAATAAGCAGGGAATATTCAGCAGAATGGAAACCGGGAGATGAACCTTACTACCCGATAAATGATGACAAGAACAATGCATTATATTCCCAATATGTGAAACTGGCGGATGAACAGCCTAGGGTTCTCTTTGGAGGCCGGCTGGGGCAGTACAAGTATTATGACATGGATAAGGTTATTGCAGAAGCGCTTAAAATGGTAGAAACGGAAGCAGCCGGGGCATAAAGCTCCGGCTGTATTTTTATATAAAAGGTATTTGTACTTTCGTATTGACAAGATTTAATACTTTGATATAATTAAATAAAAAGTTTGAATTTCAAAGTATTCGACAGTCAAATAAAACATATATAGTATATATAAGTTTTGGGAGGTGTCATAATGAATTGGGATGAAGCGGTTCAGGAGTTGGATGAGAGGCGGCGCAGGGCGCTTGCCGGAGGGGGACGTTCAAGAGTCGAAAAGCAGCATCAGAGCGGTAAGATGACAGCCAGAGAGAGGATAGAAGTGCTGCTTGACAAGGATACTTTTGTGGAAGTGGATGGATTCATTGAGTCCAGAATTGACGACTTCGATTTGGATAAAAGACGTGTGCCGGGTGACGGAGTGGTTACCGGCTACGGTGAAATAGACGGAAGACTTGTATTTGTGTCAAGTGAGGACTTTACAGTGATCGGCGGCACGCTTGGAGAATATCACTCTTTCAAAATCTGCCGTATTCAGGATATGGCAATGCAGATGAAAGCTCCTTTGATCTGCATCAATGACAGCGGCGGGGCCAGGATTGAAGAGGGTATTTCATCCTTAAGCGGCTACAGCGGTATGTTTCTTCGTCATACTCAGGCATCGGGTGTGATTCCGCAGATAGCGGTTATACTGGGACCCTGTTCCGGGGGTGCCTGCTATGCACCGGCCATCTGTGACTTTATTTTTATGGTAAAAGATATTTCCAAGATGTTTATAACAGGTCCTAATGTTGTAAAAACCGTTATTAATGAGGAAGTTTCCGTAGAGGAACTAGGCGGTGCCGATGTTCATGCCAAGAAAAGCGGAGTTTCACATTTTACTTATGATTCGGAAGGCGAGTGCCTAATGGGAGTGCGCAAGCTCTTATCATATCTTCCAAGCAATAATACCGAGAGACCGCCGATTGTAAATACCAAAGAAAGACAGAACCATACGGGCAACGGTGTGGGCAGGGTGCTTGACAGGATAGGTGTGACCGATATTTATTCCCGCTCCAAAGCTTCTAAGATAAGAGATATTGTTCCGGACAATTCCAGACACGCATATGACGTCAAGGAAGTTATAGATTGCATAGTCGATGAGGGCAGTTTTTTTGAAGTACAAAAAGAGTTTGCAATGAACGGAGTAATAGGCTGGGGCAGAATGGAGGGCAAGGTTGTAGGTTTTGTTGCCAACCAGCCCAACGTAATGGGCGGTTCATTGGATTATCATGTATCTGATAAAATAGCAAGATTTATACGTTTCTGCGACTGTTTCAATATTCCGCTTGTGACGCTTATAGATGTACCGGCATTTCTGCCCGGTACTGCACAGGAACACAACGGAATCATCCGCCACGGAGCTAAGATTCTGTTTGCCTATTCAGAAGCAACAGTGCCTAAAGTCTCACTCATTATGAGAAAGGCATACGGAGGAGCATACATTGCGATGAATTCCAAGGAAATGGGGGCTGACATAGTCTATGCATGGCCCATTGCAGAAATAGCGGTTATGGGAGCCGACGGCGCGGTAAACATAGCTTTCAAGAGAAAGATTAAGGCCGCTCCGGACCCCGAAGCAATGAGGCAGCAATGCAAAGAGGAATACGAAGAACGTTTCCTGAATCCATATGTGGCAGCTGCAAGAGGGTATGTAAATGAAGTAATCAAACCGGAAGAGACCAGAGAGGCGATAATAAAAGCCTTGCATGGCTTAAAGAATAAACGGGTAGAATTACCTAGGAAGAAACATGGAAATATACCGTTATAAAAAATAAAAACCCCTAAGGGGTTTTTATTTTTTAACAATAACTATTAAACATCATCCCGCTATAAGCACTGGTAATATACGGCGTCGCAAAATTCTTACCCGGATTCTTATATGCCACAACAACATTGTTTACATAGTTCATCGGATCCAGTGAAATCTGATTCGACTTACGTACCAGCGAATGGGTGAAATCCATAATAGAGGAAAAAACATCTTTAGCTTCGCCGTTCATTGCTGTTTTCCGGACGGTATCACTGTCAACTTCCAAGGTGCCATCAAGATTCAGATTGAGACCTGAGGAAGTAAGTCCTTTGGCATAAAATCTTGCGATACTTCCCATTTCATGTACGATACGGTTGCTCTTAGGCTGGCTGTCGCTGTATTCTGCAGCGGCACGTAAGAAGGAATTGTATCCTCTTACCAGCGTGTTTATATTTTCCGTAAGTGATTCGACGTCGGTTTTAAGACCAATTGTTGCTGTTTCGCCGTCTTCACTGCTCACGCCTTTCAGAGTAACTTCGTAAGAACGACCTATGGTTATATTGTTTGAATGTGAGGTACGCTCCACACCATCTAATATATAGCTTGCATTAGTCGGATAGGATGATATATTGTCCAGTCCCAAATAATCAACAACACCGGCGGTCTTACTGGTATGGTGATCGGAAATGTGGAATATATTCTGCCTGTTATTCTTGAGTCCGGTTGCATTGGATTCAAGTCTGAGGCTGGAATTGTTTTCGTCATCTGTTATAACCTGGCTTGTGATACCGATATTGGAGTTGTTGATAAGCCTGGAAAGACGCTCCTGCACATTCCTGTTTGTATCCTCGGGTTTGATATTAAACTGAAATTCGTAATTCAGATTGTCAATATTTACGTCAAAAGAATAAGTTGACGCGGGAAGATTTATCGGCTCTTCGCTTGGAAGATAATTTCCCGTATTGACTTGTGTGGAAGCAAGTGAACGTACTTCTATTTCTGCAGAAGGTGCGTTGTTGCTTTCTTCTGTGGTTCCTATATATGTGGCAGTTGCTATATTCTCGTTACTTGAATAAGCTGCCTTCTTATTTAATAGTTCATCTTCGTCAAGTCCGCCGAGAGAAGCAATAGTATTACGAAGTTCTCTTGCATTCTCTTTCATGCCAATAGCAAATGAACAGGATTCCCTGCTGTTATCAAGGATGTATACGGGAGCTTCTTTATTCATTTTTACAATGGAATTATAGACATTGCGAAGTTCGCTTTTCTTATGCGAATCATAAGGTGTACTTGATTTGGGCGCATAAGTTGTCATATAGAAATTGTAGACATTGGAATAAGCTCCAATACTGTTATTGTACGCCATGATGCTCCTCCTTTCCTCCATGAAATCCGGTATCATGTATATGGCCGGCTATCCGTTGCCTTTGTGCCAGAAACAAAAATTCATATTTATTGACAAATTCAGATATATACATTTTACCATTTTATTTCCATATAATCAAGTGATTTTACTGGATTTTTAATATATAGTCCTGTAAAATTTCATATTATATTGTATAAGTACAATGGTATAAAAAGGCACAAAAACATTCATATAATATTATATCGTAACGGTATTAATAATAAATAAGTACTTTTTATTAAAAATTTAAAAAAAATAAAAATTTATTGAAATTTATTGAAATGAGTTGACTAAAGAACACTGTTGTGTTATATTAATCAAACGAGATAAGATTTAGGTCTTTTTTTTATGCTCAAATTTAGCATATAAATATAATGAAATGGCACGTGGAGGTGGCAAGATGCGTACAAGAATCACATTGGCATGTACGGAGTGTAAGCGCCGTAACTACAATACAACCAAAGACAAGAAAACACATCCTGACAGAATGGAAATCAAGAAGTATTGTAGATTTTGCAGAACACATACATTGCATAAAGAAACCAAATAAAACTCGCTGTTCTGTATAAGTATATAATTGGAAGGAGCAATGTAATATGGGAGATTCCGCTAAAACGGATAATACACTCAAACCTGTCAAATTCTGGGATGGTGTTAAAGCCGAATTTAAAAAAATCACCTGGCCGAATAGAGATGAGTTGATAAAACAATCTATAGCAGTTGTTGCTATCTCAATAGTAGTGGGTGCGATTATTGCTGTATTGGACTTTTTACTCCAGTATGGGGTAGATTTTATAACAACATTTTCAATGTAGAGTGAGGGGTAATCGTATGGCAGATGCAAATTGGTATGTTGTTCATACTTATTCCGGGTATGAAAATAAAGTAAAGGCCAATATTGAGAAGACTATTGAGAACAGACATCTGGAAGATGAGATTCTGGAAGTCAGGGTTCCTATGCAGGATGTAATGGAAATGAAGAACGGAGCCAGAAAGACTGTTCAGAAGAAAATGTTTCCGGGTTATGTTCTTATTAATATGGTTATGAATGACGATACTTGGTATGTTGTAAGAAATACCAGAGGTGTCACGGGGTTTGTCGGACCGGGAAGTAAACCGGTGCCGTTATCCGAGGTAGAGATGAAGCCGCTTGGCATCAAAGTCGAGAATGTAACCGTAGATTTTGCTGAAGGTGATACAATAGCTGTTATCGCCGGTGTGTGGAAAGATACGGTTGGGGTTGTCCAGAGAATGGATTACGGCAAACAGACCGCAACTATCAATGTAGAGCTGTTCGGAAGAGAGACTCCGGTAGAAATCGGCTTTGCAGAAGTAAGAAGTATGAATTAGATATTTGCCCGCTTTGGCGGTGTAGATATACGTGGGAGTTGAAAAACGCCTGAGACCACATTTTATTAGGAGGTGCCATTATGGCAAAGAAAGTAGAAGGATATATTAAGTTACAGAT
>JAFLTG010000090.1 GCA_022510545.1 Lachnospiraceae bacterium
CCCTATCAATTATCATAGAAGATCAATATTTACAGACTTTTCTTCATAGACTCCAGGAAGCGGAGAATCTCTATTTGCCCTAAATTGATGAATTGGTTTCATCTAATAAGCAACTATCTTCACAAAACGATTATCTTAAAGAACTTCTGAGACAAAATAACATTTCATTTAACTTGGAAGAATGCCAACAGTGTTAACACAAGCAGAAAACGGCGTGACCTCCGTCACGCCGCAATACTTTTATTCACAGATTTTACTTTTACCCACACGCTTTACTTCTGTGCAACATCTTTCATCGAGAAGCTTATTCTTCCCATCTTATCTTTTCCAAGACATACTACGGTAACCTTATCGCCAAGTGTCAGTACATCCTCTACGTGGTTGATTCTCTCCTTAGCAATCTTGGAGATATGAACCATACCCTCTTTACCCGGTGCAAACTCTATAAATGCACCAAACTCCTTGATGCTGACAACCGTACCTTTGAAAATCTGTCCTTCTTCAAAGTCTGTTGTGATAATCTTTATCATCTCTACAGCCTTGTCCATCATCTCCTGCTCGGTGCCGCATACCGATACCTGACCGTCGTCTGTGATATCGATCTTAACTCCGGTACGTGCAATGATCTCATTGATTGTCTTACCGCGCTGTCCTACTACATCGCCAATCTTTTCAGGGTCGATCTGTATGGATATGATCTTAGGCGCATACTTGCCGACTTCTTTTCTTGGTTCTGCAATTGCGGGAACCATACAGTTTGCCATAATAAATTCCCTTGCCTCACGGCATCTTGCGATTGCACCCTCCACTATAGGTCTGGTCAGACCGTGAATCTTAATATCCATTTGGATTGCAGTGATTCCGTCATGTGTACCTGTAACCTTGAAGTCCATATCTCCGAAGAAGTCTTCCAGTCCCTGGATATCTGTAAGCAGTACAAAATCATCATCTGTATCTCCGGTTACAAGACCGCAGGAAATACCTGCTACCATTTTCTTAATCGGTACACCTGCTGCCATCAGTGACATACAAGATGCACAAGTTGAAGCCATTGATGTGGAACCGTTGGATTCAAAAGTTTCCGATACTGTACGGATTGCATACGGGAACTCTTCTTCTGAAGGAAGCACCGGTACCAATGCTTTTTCAGCAAGGGCTCCATGTCCGATTTCCCTACGTCCCGGACCGCGGCTTACCTTGGTCTCACCTACTGAGTAGGAAGGGAAATTGTAATGGTGCATATATCTTTTGGCTGTAATATTTTCATCAAGTCCGTCTACCCTCTGTACCTCGGATAAAGGTGCAAGTGTAGTAACATTACAAATCTGTGTCTGTCCACGTGTAAACATTGCTGAACCATGTACTCTTGGGATTATATCCACCTCTGCTGCCAATGGACGGATTTGCGTCAATTCCCTGCCGTCAGGACGTTTGTGGTCTTTTAATATCATCTTGCGTACTGTCTTTTTCTGATACTGGTAAACAGCCTCACCTAATACTGCAAGATAATCCTCATTTTCTGCAAAGGCCTCTTCCAGTCTTTCGGTAATCTTTCTGATGTTCTCTTCACGAACCTGCTTTTCATCAGTAAATACCGCTTCTTCCATCTCATCAGGAGGAACAATCTTCTTAATCTCCTCAAACAGCTCGTCCGGTATTGCACAGCTCTCATAGCTGTGTTTCGGCTTGCCTACCTCAGCTACAATCTTATTGATGAATTCGATAATAGTCTGATTGATGTCGTGCGCTTTGTAGATAGCTTCAATCATTCTGGCTTCAGGAATCTCGTTAGCTCCGGCTTCAATCATTATAACTTTCTGAGAAGTAGAAGCTACGGTAAGCTGCATATCGCCATTGTCCCACTGCTCCTGAGAAGGATTTACAACAAACTCTCCGTCTATCATACCTATCTGTGTCATAGCACAAGGGCCGTCAAACGGAATATCTGAAATACATGTTGCAATAGCAGTACCAAGCATTGCCACAAGCTCAGGACGACACTCGGGGTCAACACTCATTACCATATTGTTCAAAGTAACGTCATTTCTATAATCTTTCGGGAACAGAGGTCTCATAGGTCTGTCGATAACGCGGCTTGTTAAAATAGCATTTTCGGATGCCTTACCTTCCCTCTTATTAAATCCTCCCGGAATCTTTCCTACTGCATACAATTTTTCTTCATACTCAACACTACATGGGAAAAAGTCAATTCCATCTCTTGGTTTCTCTGATGCGGTTGCCGTAGACAATACCGTTGTGTCACCATACTGCATAAAAGCGCAGCCGTTTGCCTGTTTACCAACTCTGTCAATATCAACCCGAAGTGTACGTCCGGCAAGCTCCATTGTGTAACTCTTATACATAATCTTCTCTCCTTATAATATGCAAAAATAAAAAGGAAAGGCGGAAAAGCTGGCATAGTCCAGCCTTACACCCGCCTTTTGACTTTTTATTTTCTAAGTCCTAATCTCTCAATTAAAGTACGATATCTTTCAATATCTTTATTTTTCAAATAAGTAAGCAAGCCACGTCTCTGACCTACCATTTTAAGAAGACCTCTTCTTGAATGATGATCCTTGGGGTTAACCTTTAAATGCTCTGTTAATTCCTGAATCCTTGCTGTCAGGATTGCAATCTGAACCTCCGGTGAACCTGTATCACCCTCTGTTCTTGCATACTCTTTTACAATTGCTGCTTTCTTTTCCTTAGAAATCATAATTTTCTCCTCTCTTTTTAAACCGCCTTATGCTAAGAATGGGTTGGAGTCTTCCCGCATCTGAGCATAGGCTGAAATTCATACTCTAGTATTTTATCACTTGGTATGAGTTTTGACAAGAGAGAATTTTATTGATTTTCTTTTATTTCATAATAATGCATCAGTACCGTCTATTAATCCATCTCAAACACCGGCTCAATATACTCTCCATTCCTGCTGACTGCAAAATGCAGATGCGCTCCGGTAGAGTCGCCGGTCACCCCAACTTCTGCAATCTTCCCGCCTGCAGTTACATTATCACCTTTTTTAACTAGGATATCTCCGCAGTGAGTATAATAAGTAAATTCTCCGTTTGAAAGATGACATAGGATCACATAATTCCCGTTACTCGTATCAAATCCTGTATCCTGCACAACGCCATCTGCTGCCGCGACAATATCGGCTCCTTTCGCTGCGGCCAGGTCAACTCCGTAATGCATACGCTCTATACCTGTCATAGGATGGATTCTGCTTCCATAATCATTGGATATCCTTGTATATTCAGGACATGGGTTTACATAACTAATCTTCTCATTTCCCGAGCTAAAATATCCATAACACAAAAGATTAAGAGAAGGAGCTTTTAAGGCATCTTCCGCCGCCTTAATCTCTGCCTCCAACGCAATTTTTTCACTTTCAAGCATACTACATGTTGTTTCCATCTCTAAAATCAATTTCTGTATCTCAGCTGATTTCTTTTGCATTGCATCAGCCTGCCTTTGTACTTCAACAGCTTTTTTCTGTTCTTCGGCAGTTTTACTTTGCTCTTTCATTTCTTTTATCTGCTTTGTTTCTTCCTCAACTGCTTTCATTTGTGCCTCAGCATCTTTTATTGCTTCCGCCTTAGCAGTAATCTCCTCTTCCAAAGCTGCAATCTCCGCTTCCAGTTCCTTAAGTTTTTGCATTTTCTCCCCATCGGTTTCCAAAGTCTGCGCTCTGTAATAAGTCATAGTGCCGGACGCACTGTCAGTTATAATATATACATCACCGTCTTCACTGTCTGTAACAATATTATAACTACTGCCAGCATCACTTGTCAGAACATCAAAATTTACGCCATCCGGCTCATTATCTTTTAAAATCTCAAAATTCACTACCTTCGTCTCATCATCTGTTATAAATTTATAAGTTTTACCTCCGTCATTACTATAGTAAAGTACGCCTTCCTCCTCAACGGATACCCAGCCTTCATATTCACTGCCATCAACGTCTTTAACTACTACTTTTTTCCATTTTCCCTCTTCCCGCGATTCACTTCCATTTACTTCTTCCTGAGCTTCACTTCTTTCGTCTGCATTAGCCGTTCCGGATACATCTGCATCCGTCTCATTATTTTCTTCAACTGTTTCCGGCAAATACGTTATGGTTAAATCATCACTCCCTCTTCCTGCCCCTGAAAAAGTAACTGCCACAAGCCCACCGGCTATAATAAGAACTGCCGCCACAGCCCCTGCTATATATTTATGCTTTCCTGCTATCATACCTATCCTCTCCTTTATCCCTTTTTCTCCACTGTTCATAGTTGACGCAATTCCGACAAAATATTTACTATTGGAAAAATCCGATGCCAGCCGCACCAAAGTTCTCCCATATGCAAGCCTCTCTTCTTCCCCAAGCAACTGAATTACCGCCTCGTCACAGGCAAGCTCACTGTCCTGCTTGGATGCATATGCAGCCACCCACACCAACGGATTAAACCAGTAAACTGCCGTCAGAACACATCTGACTACTACCCACACAGAATCAAGCTGTCTGTAATGGCAATATTCGTGTGCAAGAATATGCCCAAGCTCCTCTTTATCCTCTGCCATTTTCTTGGTCAGATAAATACTCCGTCCACTCAAGCAGGGCGAGGGTAGAAAGTCTACTGTATATATGGACAAAGTTCCCCTGTATCTTCCCGTTTCATCAAGGCCGTCATAAAGTTTTCTGTTTGAATACAGGTATCGTTTCCATTTAATATGATAAAAGAGCATATATCCGCCAGTAGCAATGACACCCGCTGCCCAGATAAAAGGGAATAAAGCTATAATTGTTTTAAACACTGCTATAACAGCAGAGTTTTTGGTATTAAATTTATGGTCAATTTCCTTGTTATTTGCATCGGAAACATCGGAAAGCGCTGAATCATTATAACGTGCCACGTCATTAACTATATTTGCCTCTCCATACGTTTTATCCGCTGAACCTTTTCCTAATTCCGAACCATTATCCGCACCAACTCTGTCATCAATATCTGTAACAGCATACTCATCCACCCCGACATTTTCTCCCATTATGTTAGAGTTTTCGTCATCAACCGACAACTTATCAGCCCCATCACTTAACACTTCCGGGAATAAATTCATAACACTAAAACGGCTGCTCCAAAGAGGTACCGGAAGCAGAAGCCTCATAACAACAAGCAGCCATAAAGCATACTGAATACAAGGATTTACTCTTCCTTTTACTACGGCACGAATAAGTAATATTGCAAGAATCAGAACTGAAGATGTTATAAAAATCTCTCTCATAAGCTCTCCTCCTCCGCTCTTTTCAGGATCTCATATAACTCGGCAATTTCCTCTCCGGAAAGCGCTTTTTTCTCTACCATTGTATTGAGCATCAAACCCATACGCCCGTTAAACACCTTTTCCAAAAACTCCTCGGTCTCCCAAAGCACGGCCTCATCTTTTTCAATATCAGGATAATAAAGCTTTGCTCTCTCACCCTCTTCATAATGTATCGCGCCCTTTTCCTCCATACGCCTTAAGAATGTCATAACCGTATGCTTCGTCCATCCGGTCGTATCCTTAAAATGGCTTGTAATCTGCATCATTGTCTGCGGTGCAGCCTCCCATAACAGATTCATAACTTTCCACTCAGATTCCGATAATTTAATCATTTTAATCCTCCACTTTTCTAAAATCATATGTATGGTTGACAATTGACTACCTTTTATATATTGAGTGTATACTATAGGTAGTCGTTTGTCAACCTTTTTTATATCATTTTAAAATAAATATAATTGATTGCAGTATTTCCGTCTGTTTCTTCTTACTCATATAGGCATTTTCGTTAGGCTTCAGCAGGAGTACTTGCATTATCTCCTCATTATATATATAATAAGGACTATATGCTGTGTAACGGGCAGCTTGATGCTCCGGACCCACATGCAATATAACCATAAACAAAAGATTGAGGAGGAATTATGACAACAGCACAAATTTGTATAATTATCGCAATTATAGCCTACCTTGCAGTAATGATTTACGTAGGCATATCATTTTCCAAAACCAACACCAGCATTGATGCGTTCTATCTGGGCGGTCGTAAGCTTGGTCCTATTGTAACCGCTATGAGTGCCGAGGCTTCCGACATGAGCAGCTGGCTTCTTATGGGACTGCCGGGTGTGGCTTATCTGTCTGGTATCGCTGATGCATCCTGGACAGCTATCGGTCTGATAATTGGTACTTATGTAAACTGGCTGATTGTTTCAAAAAGAATCCGCAGATATACCAACGAGATTCATGCACTTACACTGCCGGAGTTCTTTTCAAAACGATATGGGGATGATAAATATATTCTGACATGTGTGTCAGCAATAATCATAATAATATTCTTTATCCCTTATGTAGCATCCGGCTTTGCTGCGTGTGCCAAGCTTTTTAATACTTTATTCGGATTAAACTATATGCTCTCATTATTTTTAAGTGCTGCTATCATAGTACTGTATTGTACACTTGGCGGCTTCCTTGCGGTAAGCACCACAGACCTGATTCAAAGTATTACTATGTCGATAGCCTTGATCATTGTAATATGCTTTGGTGTCTTTCAGGCAGGCGGTATTTCCAATGTTATTGCAAATGCACAGGCTCTTCCCGGTTATCTGAGTATGGTAAATTCCTATGTTTCCGAAACCGGCTCGAGCACATCTTACAGCGCTCTGAGTATTGCATCTACAATGGCTTGGGGACTTGGATATTTCGGTATGCCTCATATACTTCTTCGTTTTATGGCAATCGAGGATGAAAACAAGCTTACACTTTCAAGAAGAATTGCAAGCATATGGGTAGTAATCTCAATGACTATTGCAGTATTTATCGGTATTGTAGGTTACAGTCTCTCACAGGCGTCCGTCATTCCGACCTTGGAAGGCAGTAACTCCGAAACAATCATTATCCAGATTGCTTCTACGCTGAGCCAGCATAACGTACTGGCAGCCTTGCTTGCGGGTCTTATCCTTGCAGGAATTATGGCGGCTACCATGTCAACTGCTGATTCCCAGTTACTTGCTTCAGCATCCTGTATCTCACAGAATCTTTTACAGGAATTTGGCAAGAAAAAAATAGATGACAAAACATCGGTAAAAATTGCACGTATAACCGTTATAGCTATTTCTATAATTGCATTTGTACTGGCTTCAGATCCAAACAGCTCTGTATTTGAAATCGTATCATTTGCATGGGCAGGCTTCGGAGCAGCTTTCGGACCCATTGTATTGTGTGCACTGTTCTGGAAACGCTCTAACAAATGGGGGGCTCTCTGCGGAATGATTGCCGGAGGTGCTATGATTTTCATATGGAAATACGGAATTGCAAGACTTGGCGGCGCATTCGCAATCTATGAACTGTTACCGGCGTTTATTCTGGCAACGGTAATGAACGTTGTTGTTTCACTTGCTACTGCAGCACCATCTGGTGAAGTTCTTAAAACTTATGATCAAGTTAATAATAAGTAACAAATAATTTAAGACAAAAAAAGAAGCACACTTATTATTTTCCAAGTGTGCTTCTTTCTCCGTTTCTATTATAAGACTCTAACAGATATGATGAATTAACCTGTATATCATAAACATCTTCTTTAGTGACAGGCCTGGTTCCATTTGTAATCTTCTTTTTTGGTTTCTGTCTGCTTTGCATTTCGCTATTTTGCGCATCCTTTCTAAGAAATGCTCCAATGCCTTTACCAAGTTTAAGTGCGACACCCCTTATAAATCGTATGCGACCGTCTTTGTCAGCAATCTCTTCACTAAAACTGCCTTCACCGGTAATGTTTAGTACTCCAGCCAACTTATCGTATAAACTTTCTTCTTTTAAATATTTACTACCAGTAATATACGTATTCTCTTCGATATCCTTATCTTTATTTTTTCCAATATCTATACTTTCTTTAACATACTGAGTTTTCGTAACTTTTTCATTGTCTGCGGTGCTTTTATGCACCGAATTTCCCAAACCGGCACCGAATGAACCAATTCTCCCGAAAACTGCATTTTCTTCAGATATATGGGAAAAAGGCGGCTGTGACTCATTCACACCCGCATGTGTAATACTTTTTCCGCCTTGGCCGCCTCCGGATATTGCTCCGCCGTCAAAAGAGACTCCGCCGAGCATCTTCCGTTTTCCCAAAACAGCATGATTATGAAAAGCACTGTTTCGCCATTGAATCACATGGTATTCAATCGGCTGTTCATCCTGCATCAAACGCATTTTTCACCCTTAACCAATCTTATGACCAAAAGTTAAAGAAACCTCCACTTAATCCAAAGCCTTTTAACAGATTGCTGTATGTACTATTGATAATGCTGTTCATACCTGAAACCGCATTGTACTGAACATTAACTGCTGTCTCTCCTGCTTTTGCCCCAAAAGATGAACTGTCGCCGAAAGTCTGCCTTAACTGTTCAACACTTGCACTCTGCAAGGTCTTATCGTTCACAGACAATGTACCATCGGAATTCTTGGTAATTCCGCTTGCCTGTAACGTATTACGGTGCATCATAGCGTATGAATTCAGCTGATTAAGGTAGCTGTTGTCTACTCTGCTGTTGCTGCTTTTCAGACTGCGGACAGTACTGTTATATTGATTTACAAAATCCTTGACCAACTTGGTTATCTGGCTTGTATCTCCGCTTTCTTCAGCCTTTGCATAAATAGAATCCTCTCCCGTATCTTTGAGTTTGGAAGATGTAGCCTGCAACTCTCCGGCATTGTTTTTCATATTCTGGTAGATAGCCTGTGTTGTGCTTCCCAGTTTATTTGCCTGAGTATTATAGCGATTGTTTACAGCGGATGCAAATGAATTACCTGACATACGTCTTTTGCTTGCTGGACTCTTATTTGCTGCCATTAATGCGTTCATATAATTGCGTGTAATTCTCATATTTAACCCTGCCTTTCTCACTCTGCAATATTCTTCTTAGAACGTTCTCATTTAGTATATCGAACATCCATAAGTGAAATAAAGGGGGTTGTAACCAAGCGTACTGATTATGTAACGAAAAAACGCAAATTGAAATTTGTCGCTATGCCTGAAAGACGGATTGCACAAATAGTAAGTTGGC
>JAFLTG010000091.1 GCA_022510545.1 Lachnospiraceae bacterium
GAAGTATTTAACACATCTATCCACATTCCCGATGTATCAATAGACCTAACAATATCTCTTACGATAAAAACAGCAGCAGAGTCTCCATTAGTAACATAGCTTATATATGCAGAATCATATTTAATTTTGTTTGGATTATTATTTTGATTGTTCAAATAAACATCCTCCATACATTAGAATTCATATATTACGTTATTTTGAAAATAATTTTATAACATCATACACAGCAGTGTCAATAATAAGACATGTAATAACTCTTCGGCACCATTAATTCATATAATTCCTATTGACAAAGTAGGATAAGCGTGTTAGTATACTTTCTATAAAGTGTGAAAGGAGAAGAGTTATGACAAATAACTGTTGTAAATACAGATGATTTTATGTTAAAAGTCTAGAGGAGAAACTTATGATAAAAATTGTGGAATATTTCAAGACGAATGGCGGAGAGTATCTTGGGATATTGGGAGAGCATCTTAGGATTAGCATTTTTGTAATACTTATTGCAATGATTATCGCAATCCCATTGGGCATCGTGTCTTCCAGATATCAAAAGTTACGGATATTTTTTGAGCGGTTCTTTGGCTTGCTTCGAATCGTCCCAAGTCTTGCAATTCTCATTATCTGTATTCCTATTATAGGAACAGGGGTCAAGCCAACTGTGATTGCTCTGACGATTTTGGCGATTCCACCGATACTTATAAATACAGCGCAGGCCTTTATTAATCTTCCTCAGCCAATCATTGAAGCAGCGGTTGCAATGGGAATGAGTAACTCAAGTGTTTTTTTTAAAGTTAAGCTTCCGCTTGCGTTTCCGTTAATGTTTGCAGGCATTAGAACAGCTACGGTAGAAGTGATTGCAAGTGCCACATTAGCATCTTATATTGGTGCAGGAGGTTTAGGAGATATTATTTTTACAGGATTGGCGCTGCTTCGAATGGATCTATTGCTGATCGGGGGCGGATCCGTGGCAATTCTGTCTCTTGTAATAGGATTTTTACTGGATAGTTTTTATAGCTATATGACAAAGTACCAAAGACTTTAAAATATAATTTACGGAGGATACAACAATGAAAAAATATTTAAAGCAAACAATAGTCTTAATTTTGACCATTATTATGGGGATTACAATGATCGGATGCGGTAAAGGCGGAAAGGCTGATATCAGAGTAGGTTCTAAGGATTTTACAGAAAATGAGATTGTTGCGGAAGTATATGCATTGGCATTAGAGGATGCCGGATATAAGGTAGATAGAATTTTTGACGTGGGATCATCCATTATTCATCAGTCAATTGTAAGCAACGAGATAGACGTGTATCCGGAATATACAGGGACAGGTTTGATTTCTGTGCTTGGGCTTGACCCAATTACAGACCCGGATGAAGTATATAAGACAGTAAAGGCGGAATATGCTGAGCAATTTGATATTACATGGCTTGACTATTCAGCAGCCAATGATGGACAGGGTCTGGTTATCCGTACAGAAACGGCAGATGAGTATGGGATCAGTACTATCTCAGATCTTCAGGCATATGCAACAGAGATTCGTTTTGCATCACAGGGAGAATTCGATGAGCGATCAGATGGTATTCCGGCACTGGAAGCAACCTATGGTCCGTTTGACTGGGCTTCCAGCAAAGTATATGATAATTCATTAAAATATAGTGTCCTTGAAAATGATGAAGCGGATGTAAGTCCCGCATATACGACAGAAGGACGTCTGACAGAAGAACAGTTTACTCTGCTTGTAGATGACAAGCAGGTATGGCCGCCATATAATCTGGCACCGGTTATCAGAAATAATATATTAAATGAAAATCAGGAAATTGCTGATATTCTGAATAAGATAAGTGCAGCATTTACAACGGAAAATATTACAGCCTTAAATGCAAAAGTTGATATTGATGGAGAGGAATATACAGATGTTGCAAAAGAATTCTACGAAAGCATTAAATAGGGAGGAAGCCGTGTGTCGGCGCTTTGATGTGCCGGATGCAGCTAAAAATCTTTTAGATTTTTTCTTTACAGAAGAGGAATTGCGTTTTCTGGAAGCAGAAACCAGAGAAGAATTCTCCAGAGAGGACTATGAAGAAACGTTTATCAGAGAGTCATATAAAAAAGGGATAATTTCCAAAGTAGATGAAACCGGAGAAAAATATTGTATATCAAATTTCTATAATTTTTTAGATGTCTTTGTGGTAACAAGAAAATCAGAATATGATACATTGTCTCTCGAACAGAAAAAGGCTTTGGATGATTGGTATTTTGATGCATATTATAACGGTTTGGACAGCAATCCCGAAGTAAGACCTACTCAGGATATGGTACTTACATTAGATGAAACGCTTGCCTTTATTGATAAACAGGAGAGACAAATATACTTGAATAATTGTGATTGCAAATCATTGACCGGTGAATGTGGCTTGCCGATCAGAACCTGCCTTACATACCGTGATGGGATTAATTCTTTTACAGATCGTGGTATATCTGAAAAGATTGATAAAGAACAGGCAAAGGAGATTGTAAGGCAGGCTGATAAAGTTGGTCTTATGCATACGGTCAATCCCGGTGGCATCTGCAATTGCTGTGGAGATTGCTGCTATCTTTTTCGAAGCCAAAAAAGGCGGGATTCAGTAGGATTTTGGCCTGCATCAGCATACATTGTTGAGATAGATAGAGATAAATGTATCGCTTGTGGCTTATGTACAAAAAGATGTCATTTTGACGTATTTGAAAAAGATGAGAAAATAACAATGGATGTAAGCAAGTGTGTAGGCTGTGGGATATGCGTGAATGCGTGTCCCGGTAAGGCTTTATATTTGCGGGAGAGGTAAAAGAATATGACAGCGGTTGAATTATCGCATGTAAATAAACAATTCTCCAATATGAGCTATAAGGCGTTGGATGATGTGAGTGTTCAAATTGAAGAAGGAGAATTTATTACAATTCTGGGTTCTTCCGGCTGTGGAAAGACGACACTTATTAAAATGTTGAATCGTTTGTATGAGCCGGATGGGGGAGCGATACGTTTATTCGGAAAGGATATTAAGGAGCAGGATCCTGTTCAATTAAGAAGGGGAATAGGATATGTGATCCAACAGATTGGTTTATTCCCACATATGACTGTAAGGGACAATATTGCCACAATACCTAAGATTCTAAAATGGGATAAAGAACGAATTGATGAACAGGTAGACAGAATGCTGTCACTTGTCAGATTGGAACCTAAAGAGTTTCGTGACCGTTATCCGGCGCAGTTGTCCGGAGGACAGCAGCAGAGGATTGGACTGGCAAGAGCATTAATCTGCGATCCGCCAATTATGTTATTGGATGAACCCTTTGGAGCGATTGATGCAATTAACAGAGAGAAACTTCAGACAGAGCTTAAACGGATACATGAAGAGTCCAGAAAGACGTATCTGTTTGTGACTCACGATATCCGTGAAGCTTTTAAGCTTGGAACAAGGGTTATCATAATGGATAAAGGTAAAATCCTTCAATTTGCAAAACCGGAGGAGATTGTGAATCATCCGGCAGATGAATTTGTGAAAAATTTGCTCGGCGCGTCAGGAATTGATAACGGGGATGTCTCAGAATGGTGGTGAGAATATGATTACATATTTTATCAAGCATTATGATCTGTTGTTAACGGCGTTTTTGGAGCATCTATGGATTGTCTTTGTTACACTTTTGATATCATTGGCTTTTGCGGCGGTGCTTTCATATGCATTGCTGGGTTCAGAGAAACTTACTAATGTGTTTGTTCAGATTTTTGGCGCTATATATTCGATTCCGAGCCTTGCATTATTTGCAATGTTGATTCCGATTTGTGGATTAGGAAACGACACTGCAATAATTGTGCTTTGTGTTTATAATCAATATCTATTGCTCAGAAATATCATGACTGGGATGCAGAATGTAGATAAGAGTTATCTGGAAGCAGGAACCGGTATGGGAATGAGCCACTGGCAGCTTGTTACAAAAGTACAGGTTCCACTGGCAATGCCTTCTATTGTCGCAGGGATCCGCCTGGCAATCATTTCTACAACAGGTATCGCAACAATTGCAGCGACCATAAATGCCGGAGGCCTGGGAACTATTCTGTTATCGGGACTTAGAACAATGAACGTCTATAAGATCATCTGGGGAACAATCTTAAGTGTAATCATTGCATTGGCGGCAGATTTAATTTTGAAATGGGTAGAGGCAAAAATAGGAAGAAAGGGAATGTAATACAATGAGCTATAAAGCATATGATGATAAAAATCTTGGTTTTACAACAAGGCAGCTTCATGCGGGATACAATCCTGCAGAACATTATCGCTCTAAAGCCGTGCCGATCTATCAGACGGCGGCATTTGAATTAGGAGATTATGACAGGTGTGTCAGACTCTTTGATTATTCAGAAGAAGGCCATTCATATGTGCGTTTCTCTAATCCTACAAATGATGTGCTTGAGAAAAGAATTGCATCTCTGGAAGGTGGTGCGGCAGCACTTTCTTTGGCATCCGGAATGGCAGCTATTACGGATACATTTTTGAATCTGGCAAATGCCGGTGACGAGATTGTTGCAGTACAGACTTTGTATGGCGGCAGCACGACTTTGCTCAGTAAGATACTGCCGGATTACGGAATTACCGGAAGATTCGTGGAAGATGAAAATGATATTGAATCTTATGAAAAAGTGATTACGGATAAGACGAAAGCGATCTATATAGAGTGCCTGGGAAACCCGGGGATGAATATTATTGATATTCAGGCAGTAGCAGACCTTGCACACAAGCATGGAATTCCGCTTGTGATAGATAATACTTTTGCGACGCCATATCTTTTGAGACCTTTTGAATACGGTGCAGATATCGTGGTTTATTCTGCCACAAAATATTTGGCCGGTCATGGAACGATTATTTCCGGGTTGGTTGTGGAAAAAGGCGGATTTAACTGGTTAAACGGAAAATTTCCTCAGTTTGAGAGTTTTTATAAAGAGTATGAGAACAGTATCGGAAGAGAAGTGCTGGATAGGGAAATGTTTACAAAACGGCTGCGAACTCGTTTCCTGATGGAAATGGGTGCGCATCTTAGCCCGATGAATGCGTTTTTCTTACTACAGGGAATAGAGACTTTATCACTTCGTATGGAAAGGCATACACAGAATGCATTAAAGGTGGCACAGTTTCTGGAAGCTCATCCAAAGGTGGAGAGTGTATCCTATCCCGGTCTTGCATCCAGTCCCTATTATGAACTGGGGAAAAAATATTTCCCGAAAGGACCCGGGGCCATTCTGTCTGCAAATATATCCGGAGGATTTGAAGGGGCACTTAAAGTGCTGGAGAATGTGAGAATATTTGACTATATGGTAAATGTCGGAGATGCTAAATCTCTAATTGTACATCCGATGTCATCTACGCATTTCAGTCAGTCGGAAGAGGAGTGCGCAAAAGCCGGTGTATATAAAAATACACTGAGACTCTCAATCGGAATTGAGGATGCAGAAGATTTGATAGAGGATTTGAGGCAGGCGTTGGAGAAGATATAATGAGATCAATATTTATTGGTTTTTCTGTATTTCAAAGGTGAAATTCCCTTTGCTCTTTTAAACGCATTTCCAAAATAATCACTGTCATTGAAGCCACACTTCAATGCAATTTCGCTAATGGATTCGTTTGTTTCAATGAGCATATCCGATGCCGCCTGTATTCTTACATTTATAAGGTATTCCTTATAACCAAAGCCTGTAGAAGACTTGAATTTCTTCGAAAAATAGGTTGGACTTATATTTACATAAGATGCCACTGTCTCAAGGAACAACTCTTTCATATAGTTGTTCCTTATATATTTGGCAGCTTCTTGCATAAGGGTATCTGTCATATCTATGCTTTGGATGTACTCATTATTTTTGCGGTGTTTATGGCGGATCAAAAATATTATAAGCTCTTGAAGGCAATTTTTTATATTTATATCCGAATAATCGTCGCTATGCTCATATTCAGACAACATCCTGTTCAAAAGTCCCTCTATATAATTTGTGTACACTTGTAATGTGTATAACAGGTTCAGAGCGGAATATCTTTTTGAAGGATACTTGATAAGCGGATGATTTTATGTCGGGTATGGCCTTATCGTTAAAAGTTATTGCAATTCTTTCATGTACTTTGTCATTTACATAAGAGGTTTTATGTATGGTATTCATAGGTATAAAAACCATGTCCCCTTTATTCAGAATATAGATAGAATCGTCAAGAAAAATCTTCCTTGTACCGCTTTGCAAATAATATATTTCATACATGGGATGTAAATGTGCGGATGGCATATTAAAATATGGATCCCGACGTATTTTTGTAATTTTAAATATCTCGGACAAAATTTCAACCCCTTCTAATGTTAATAGCAATAATATATTTAAAAACAGTATAGATTAAAAACACAAAAAATCAAGGTTTTTTCTTAAATATATTAAATTATAAATGGAAAATACACATTTTTTGCTATAAAATATTAAAAGTGAGTATAAATCGAGAAATTTCTTGAAAAACAACAATGATTTAGATTAAAAAGAAAGTGTATTTTAGCAATGGAACAGAAGAAAATAGATATGACAACAGGTCCAATTATGAATAATGTATTTCTCTTCGCTATTCCTATTGTGCTGGGAAATATATTACAATATTTATATACCACAGTGGATACACTTGTTATCGGAAATTACTGTGGTAAGACTTCTTTAGCGGCGGTGGGAACAAGTGCCCAGCCGGTGGAAGTGCTTTTGTGTATTTTCCTTGGAATTGGTACGGGTGTGTCCATATTGATTTCCCAGTATATAGGCGCCAAGGATATGAAAAAAATACGCCGGGCAGTTGATACAGCTACATTTCTGGTATTTGTATGCGGGATTCCTCTTTGTATACTTGGATATTTTGCAGCACCGCTTATATTAAGAGGTATGGGTGCGCCCGCGGATACATGGGATGCTGCGGTGAAATATACGAGAATTGTATTCTATGGAGCCCTCGGAAATATTGGATACAATATGAATGCGGGAATTTTGAGGGGCATGGGAGACAGTAAAGCATCTCTGTGGTTTTTGGTAGTGTCATGTATTGCCAATATTGTGTTGGATTTTTTATTCGTTGCAGGTTTCGGAATGGATGTGGGAGGTGCGGCACTTTCCACGACTCTTGCAATGTATTTATCGTGGATTATAAGTATTGTATATATTAGGAAGAAATTTCCTGAATTGGAATTGACCTATTTCCCTAAATCATTTGATACTAATGAATTAAAACAGTTTGTTATGATCGGTCTGCCTATCGGACTTAATAATTCACTATATTCATTGGGGCATGTAGCGATACAGACTTTGGTAAATGCACAGGGATCCACTTTTATGGCAGGCGCTTCGGTTGCAGGCAGGGTTACAGGTATGTCAAATATAGCAATTACTGCATTATCCTCTGCAGCGACAACTTTTTCGGGACAAAATTATGGAGCCAGTAATTTTGAGAGACTTAGGAAAGGTTACATAAAGATACCGTTAATTTCCGGTATAGTTACACTGGCTGCGGGACTGTGCGTAATTTCGTTTAGGATGCCGATTTTAAGAATCTTCAACAGAGATGAAGCAGTGCTGATGTACGCAAACAGGTATGTTGTGGTGATGCTTTTATCACAGTGGTTTTATGCAATATTTAACGGCATTATATGTATTGTAAACGGTGTGGGACTGGTTCGTTACACAACTGTTGTGAATATCCTGATGCTTTGGGCAGTCCGCATTCCTAGTGCTTATCTGAACAATCGTTATTTCGATGGAACTTATATTATGTTATGCTTCCCAATCAGTTTCAGCTTTGGTATGATTATGATGATTGGGTACTACATATTTTCCAGAAAATGGAAGGAAATTATAAGGACCGACCTGTAATTTTCATCAATTCGCCTAAATTATTGATTTTGATATATTATCAATTTATAATATGGTATAATAAATCAATGTAAATAATACAAGTCTAATATGGGTAAGCGCCTGTATTAGGAGGGGGATATGTATGAATACAGACAAGTATCTGACGGCTCTTGAAAACTCTATTTGTAAATTGCATCAGCTTCCTGCACCTGGTCCTGAGCAAATTTTCGAGGCTATGGTTGATCTTTGCCATGTTCTGAGATTGGGGAAAGTTGAAGTCCTGATATATGAAAATGAAGCTTCCGAACATTTAGGATTATCTGAAACAAACTGCTTTTATGACAGTGGAAAAGCCTGTAAAAACATTGATATAAGCAAACGTATTGCTGTCGTAGATGGAAAGATCATAGTCTATAATATCTACGCTATGGAAGGTGAAACAGCGTGGACAGAAGAAGAGCGAAACAGGATTAATATATTTATTGCTACACTCAGTACGTACAGCGGAAAAGCCAGACTTATCAAATTAGCTCATCATATGATTTTCTATGACAGCGAGCTTGATATGTATAATTTAAAACAATTTATGAAGGGTGCTCATGCTCTGTGCAAAGCAGGACAAATAAATGGATTTACTGCCGTACGCTTTAATTTTAAACATTTTTCCGTTGTTAATCAGAATATTGGTCGTGACAGCGGAACTCTCGTAATGAAAAAATTTATCAGCCTTATCGATAATCTTTTTGACGATGAAAACGAGTTGACTTGCAGAATAGGCGGAGATAATTTCTTGACGCTTATAAAGAGTGGCAAACTTCAGTCCGTTATTGATATACTAAACGGTACAAGCATTATTTATGATGAAACCCGTGATGAACGCATATTTATTGATGCAACTGTAGGAGTATACGTTATTGAGGATATTGATGGTATACTTCCAACAGATATTATGGATCGTGTAAGTCTGGCTTTCCATCTTGCAAAAAATACTCCACAGACAGATATTGTGTATTTTGATGACGATCTTCTTGCAAGAAGTAAACATTATAATGATATTTCCACAAACTTCCCGAAAGCTCTTGAAGATAGAGAATTTCTTGTGTACTATCAGCCCAAAGTCG
>JAFLTG010000092.1 GCA_022510545.1 Lachnospiraceae bacterium
TTATTCCCGAAAGCCGACCACCAGCCAACTTACTATTTGTGCAATCCGTCTTTCATGCATAGCAACAAATTTCAATTTGCGTAATCTCAACGCCTATGCGTTCTATTATAGCAGATTATTTGCAACTGGAAAATTTATTTTTCGACAAATATGTATTGACAAACAATATTATATGACGTATAGTATTATCGACAACAATATTATACGTCATATAATATTATAAATTTTAACAATAATATACAATTTTATAATATTGTAAGCGCTTATAATGGGAGGCAGGTTTGAAAGATGTATATAAAAAGATGGAAAGGAGGATATCGTATGGTTTTTAATACAGGCGCCGCCCTGTTGGATGCCATTGTTCTTGCAATCGTATCCGGAGAGCCGGAAGGTACTTACGGCTATAAGATAACCCAGGAAGTACGTCAGGTAATTGAAATATCTGAGTCCACACTTTATCCGGTACTGCGCAGACTCCAGAAAGACGAATGTCTTGAGGTATATGATATGGAGTGTGCAGGTCGAAATAGACGCTATTATAAAGTTACAGAAAAAGGTCGCGCTCAGCTCAATCTGTATATTAGTGAATGGCATCGTTATTCTGCAAAGTTAAACAGTATTTTTGAGGGAGGATTGAAACAATGAACAGAGCGGATTTTATGAGGAGACTGGCTGAACTCCTGGCGGATGTATCTCCGGCTGAAAGGGATGAGGCAATACAGTATTATAATGACTACTTTGATGATGCAGGTGCGGAAAACGAGCAGAGCGTTATAGCATCGCTCGGCAGTCCGGAGCAGCTTGCAGGAACTATTAAGGCAGGACTTGCAGATGGAGGGAATACCGGCGAGTTTACGGAGAAAGGTTTTTACGGATATGAGCAGAAAAGAAATGATGAGGTTATGGATATAAGTAAATCTTCGGGAGCGGAGAGTAAGCGGGAGTCAGAGCAGCAGAGCGGTTTCCGAAACGGAGATAATGGCTGGCAGCAGAATCAGCAGAATGCAGACAGGCAGCAAAACGGAAACTCAGGGAACCGAAACAATAATAAAAAGCCTATGTCAGGTGGTACGATAGCCTTAATTGTCATACTGTGTATATGTGCGTCTCCGATTCTTATTGGTATGGCCTGCGCATTGTTTGGTATTATTATAGGTATATTCGCTTCTTTATTTGGAATCGTTGTGGGAATCGGTGCTGCAGCTATTTCTCTGCTTATCGTGGGAGTATGTCTTTTTGCATATGGAATAGTATTATTGTTCAGTATGCCGCTTGGCGGTCTGGCCCTTATGGGAGTCGGGATGATTTGCGCGGCAGTCGGGCTGCTTTTCCTCTGGCTTACAGTGATAATCTGCGGTATGTTGATACCGTTAGTAATAAGAGGTATTGTAAAATTGTTTAATAATATTTTTAACAGAGGAGGGGCAACTGCATGAAAAAGTTTACAAAAGGTTGTTTGATCACGGCGTT
Organism: Lachnospiraceae bacterium; assembly: GCA_022510545.1. GTDB lineage: Bacteria > Bacillota > Clostridia > Lachnospirales > Lachnospiraceae > UBA3282. Next base: position 1,471 of record JAFLTG010000092.1, read on the forward strand.
GATACTTTTTATAATAGGGGCTGTCTTCTGCGCAACATTCGGGATGATGGGCGGATTCAGGCAGATTGATTCAGTCAGCAGGAAGAGATTTGGAGATTTACGCTTTATGTTTGGTGATGTGATTTGGTACTATGATGACTGGTATGAGGATTGGGATGAAGAGAGGTGGAGCGAAATGAAGAGCATCAGCAATTCGACAACTACGTCCGGTGAACAGACTGATTACAGCGTTAACGATATTTCGGATATTTATATTCAACTGGGAGGAGAAAATCTTGTCATAGAGGAATCCGAAGATGATTATATCTGGATTAGTAACAACTCCGGATACAACAGAGTTAAGTATGGGGTTAACGGAACTACGTTTAAACTTTACAGTACAAAACGCGTCAGATTCTGGAAAAATATTTCACGCGGTAAGATATATCTTTACCTGCCAAAAGGACTGAACCTTGACAGCATTGATTTGGAAATGGGAGCGGGAAGATTAGAGAGCATCACTCTTGATTCTGATGAAATCAATATGGAAATAGGTGCTGCGGAATGTTCCATAGCAGGCATAAGCGGTCGTGATATTAGCATAGATATTGGAGCAGGAAAAGCCAATATTGACTCTATTAGTGCGGATGATGCGAATATATCTGTCGGGGCCGGCTCGATCAGTATAAAAGGGCTCGATGTAAAAGATATATCATTGGAAGTCGGAATGGGCAATATTGATGTGGTCGGAAGAATCAGCAAAGATGCCGATGTGGATTGCGGAATGGGCAGCATAAATATGGAACTGCAAGGCAATGAATCAGATCATAATTACTATCTTGACTGTGCGATGGGAAGTATCAGTATCGGAAGCAGCAAGTACAGCGGTCTTGCATCTGAAAAGACTATAGACAACGGCAGCAGCAGCGATTTTAACGTAGAATGCGCAATGGGCAATATTAATATTGATTTTGAATAGTTTAAAGTATATATTAATTAATGGATAGATTTAAATTGTCATTCCAAGAAAGATTAAGGTAAAAACGACGAATTTATACCTGTGACTCAAGTATCGCAGGATGTGAGAAAGGTATGGTGATAATATGGAAAATGATTATAGGAAATTAACTCGCTCAACCGGCAACAGAATGATATGCGGTGTTTGTGGAGGATTGGGTGAATATCTTAATGTAGACCCGACGCTTATCAGGGTTATATGGGCTTTTTGCGCACTGGCAAGCGTAGGTACAGGGGCGCTGGTTTATTTGATTGCAGCGGTTGTGATACCGGAAGATATAAATGTGGTTTGATGATTAAAAGGCTGTATTGATACGTTGATGATATTTTCCCCGGGCAGGGTGGCTTGCCCGGGGATTTTAAATGTTTCGATATTCTTCTTCTAAATCTTCTGCGGGATAGCTATCACTCATACAAAGCATGTCCGAAATACCGTCTGCTTTTATTATTTGATAGCAGATGTAATTAAATTGTAATTATAAACTAAAAATAGTATACTTTACATATATTGTATAATAGTTCCAAGCATATTATACAAAAAGTGCAGGGGAGAGAAAGAAAATGAAAAGGGTATCAAATATTATTATTTCAGTGATTCTGAGTATTGGAATGGTGACGGCATCACTGCCGGTTGAACTGCTGGCGCAGGAAGCAGAAAAGACGCATGGAACAGAAGAATTGCACAACGAGACTGAGAATAATGAACTTGAAGAAGTATCAGATAAGATGCTGTATGAGGTTGTTTCATTTGATGAACTTCCTGAGGAAGTAATTAAGCAAAACGTCGCAGTGGGGACTTCATTAGACAGCTTACAGCTTCCTGACACATTGGCAGTGTCATATAGAGCTTTAACAGAAAGTCCTGATGACGATAATAGGAAAGATGAAGAAATACCGAAAACGGATGAAGAAAATCCGGAGGATGAACAGGAAACAGAAACAGGCGAAGAAAATCCGGAGGATGAACAGGAAACAGAAACAGACGAAGAAAATCCGGAAGATGAACAGGAAACAGAAACAGACGAAGAAAATCCGGAGGATGAACAGGAAACAGAAACAGGCGAAGAAAATCCGGAAGATGGACAGATATCAGAGCCGAATGAAGAGAATCCGGAAGATGGACAAGAATCAGAGACGGATGAAGGAAATCCTGAAGATATACAGGAATCTGAAACGGGTGAAGATAAGGCTGAAATTGAAAAGGAGCCTGCATCAGGTGAGGCAAAAGAAGTTCAATCGACTCAAGAGTCTGTTACAGTACATATGAAAGAGTATTATTCCAAGCCTGATTATACAGTTAGGACAGAGACTTTATCTATTGATGATTCGGAAGATATGTACGATGTTGCAGATGATAGACAAGAAGTAGCAGAAGGTTTAGCGGCAGACGAAAAACCGGCATCAGATGAAAAGTCGGATGCAGATGAGAGTGAAGAAGACAGAATAGCAGACGAGGAATTAACGGAGGGAAACGAAACTGCAGAAATAATACAAACCACAACAATAGAAGGGATTATATGGGTAAGCACACCGGAGTATGACAGTGACATTGCGGGGTATTATGTTTTTATGCCTATACTTCCGGATGATTATATATTAAAGGAGGGTGTGGAACTGCCTGAGATTTTAGTAACAGTGGGAGAAGAGGAATATGAACTGCCGATGGCAGAAGCCCCGCTTTTGGCTGAAAGTGCCCCATCACCCGGTGTGATAAGTTCCAATACTACTTGGAGTGAAGGTAGTCTTGCTAATTGTACATTGACTGTGCAGAATGGGGTTACTTTGACAATAACAGGTGCTGTTACATTATTAGGAAAGGTTACAATAACAGGTGGCGGTACTATTGCAAGAGGAAGCGAGGATGCTTATTTTTTACTTAGTTCCAGGGCTAATGTTGATTTAAATAATATAACTTTGGACGGAAAAAATATGTCTGCTAATTATCCTATGATAAAAGCTCCGTTCTCCAGCACTCGTGCAGAGTTGAACGAGGGGTGTATAATTCAAAATTGTGTGTCAATTGAGCCTGCTTATGGTGGCGGTGCTATTTATAACAATGCATCATTATTTATTAATGGAGCAACAATTAAAAACTGTTCAGCCAGCAGTACATCCGGCGGAGGAGGCGGAATTTATAATATCGGTAATATTACTATAGATGATGCAATTATTGAAGACTGTTCTACCCCAAATCGTGGTGGCGCAATTATATCATTTGGTGATATGACAATTAATGGTGGTATCTTTATACGTAATAAAACAACAACTACTGATAACATATACGGTTTAGTTGGAGGAGGTTTTATTTATACATGTGGAGCAAGTCTTACTGTTAATGGAGGCAGCTTTATAGGAAATACGGCAGCCAACAAAGGCGGATGCATTTATCATTGTGGACATAAGAATACAAAGACATATCTGTATGGAGGATATTATGAAGGAAATACCTGTACTTATCCTAAATATCAGGGTAGCGGTGGAGTATATAATTCAATAGCAGCGTTGGATGATACGGATTTATATTTGGCGGGTAATATACATTTTGTAGGTGGGGCAGATCTGGCTTCAGGTACAGATGGCATATATTTGGATTATACAGGCAATGTACTTAGAAAAATTTGGATCAAAGATGAATTCGATTATCCCATAACTATCTATGTTGATGCTGTAGAAGGGTATATCATTGCAGAAGGCTATGATTATACTATATTGGAAAACCGTGATATGAAGAAAATATATTTTGTTAATATGGGTAACGGTGGAGAACAATGGTATCCGGTTTTAGATAAGACAACTAATCAGGTTAGACTTTCTACTACAAAACCTTCATATATGGATAAATATTTTGTTAACTATAACAGTAATGGTGCAAAGGGAAAAGTGAAAGATGATAATAATAATGATGAAGGTTACGAAAAAGATACGATAGTTACGGTAATGCCGGGGTATGACCTCAGTATGGAATACCATGCATTTGAAAAGTGGAATACCAAAGCTGATGGAAGCGGTGATTCTTATTATCCGGGAGATGAATTAGTAATAACAGATGATATTGATTTGTATGCTATTTTCACCAGTAATGCAGCAGAGTATCAAATACAGCATTATATGCAGAATTTGGATGGCAATGGATATACCAAGCTGGAAACTGACACTCGTAAAATTATGGGGGTTATAGATTCTGATGTAAAAGCTATACCTAATAAGTATTTAGGATTCACCGAAAATAAAACATATGAATTAAGGAATGATTCAGGTGTTGTAGCTGAAGACGGCTCTTTGGTATTACGTCTTTACTATGATAGAAATAAATATAAAGTAAACTTTAACTTAAACTATGATGGCGACAATATCGGCAGTATACCTGAGTCACAGTCTATACTATACGGCAATCCTATTCACACTGTTACCGGACCCACAAGAAAAGGTTATCATTTTGCAGGCTGGTATACAGATACAGCCGGAAGTGAAGGGAATGAGTGGGATTTTGGCGATAATGTAGAAAAAATTACAGCCGAAAGCAAACAGGAACAGAGTGCTACCCTTTATGCAAAATGGGTAGATGATATAGATCCTTTGTTTGAAGAAATCTCTCATAATGCAGTGAAAAATAATCTTAGAAGATGGTTAGTAGGTAAAAATGATCTTATAATCACAGTTCCCATTATAGAAGAGGGAAGCGGAGTAGATAAGCTTATATATACTCTGATTCCTACAAACGGCGAAGCTATCAGTGGTGAAGCTGAAAATGAAGGAATTGTAAACGGTGAGGTTCAAGCTGAGACTGCCTATCTTCCCAGACAGATACAAAATAGCAACGCAACAGCACAGCTTTGTGAGGAAAACGGCCAGATAGTTGCAAGGATTACCATAGCCGAAGATTATGAAGGTAGACTTTCATTAATCTGTACAGATAAAGCGGGTAACAGATCTGCCGAGAAGATTATTTCGGCAGAAGGTGGGATTATTGTGGAAGATAATGCTCCACAGATTGATATATCCGTTCAGAACCAGAAAAATCATAAAAGAGAAGTTAAAGTATCCGTATATGATACGATTTTGGAACAAGAGAACACGGACGATAAAACGATATCAAATGTTTTTGAAAATGATAATGAAGAAGTTGAGGGTGACAGCTACATAACATGCGGAATTGCGAATATAGCCTATCATATAGATGATGATGAGAAGGCTATAACGGAACATGATATTGAAAATCCGCAGTATGCTTCCGAATATAAGGAGAATATGCTTTTATCCTGCGAATTTAACATAGAGGTAACGGGAGTAGGTAATCATACCTTGTATGTAACTGCAATCGATAATGCCGGAAATGAAACCAAAAAGAAAGTTGACATAAAAATTACCAGTCAAAAGAGTAAAACCGTGATTACAAGCACATCAACCGGCAGTGATGCTGCCGATACTAATGAAACAAGCGGGGAATTTACTACATTTATAAAGCTTGTTCAGCCGAAACCTTCCGGACACAAAGAACCCAGAACAGGAGATGCATCTGTGCTAGTGGAAATCTATGCAACGCTGGCAATGATTTCAGGGCTGTTTTATATATTATTATACTTCAGCACCGGCGAGAACGGAATGACCGAAGCTGAAAAGAATGCATTTGTCTCAAAGATTATTGGCTGGGCGAAGCGCGGAAGCAGTTTCAGGAAACCTATAGCAATTGCGACGATTTTCTGGGTGCTGTGCTATTATCACAGCATTGGCAAGCGTGTACAGGTTGAATGGAACAGAGTCTATGAAAAGTGAGAAAAAAGCATTAATCATAAGGGTACTGCTTCTTATAATCATCATAGTATGCATTGTGCAGATAGCTACAAGCTATTATTTATCCATAAAGAACAAAAAGAAGCAGGAAAACATTCGTGATATTCTAGAAGTTGAAAAGTTTGAACAGGAAGTTGAAGGCATACAAGATGATGAATCTGATAAGGATATGCGTCAAAGATATGAAGAACTTTATTCAATAAACAGTGATTTAGTGGGCTGGCTTTCTATTGAGGGAACGGATATTGACTATCCGGTGGTGCAGCATGAAGATAATGAATACTATCTTTCTCATGATTTTTATGGTAATGAGGACAAGTATGGCTGCTTGTTTGTGAAAAATTTTGTCAGCATTGACCCATTGAACACAAACGTAATCATATATGGTCATAGTATGAAAGACGGCTCCATGTTCGGAAGTCTGGATGAATATAAAAGCGAAAGATTTTACAAGCAGCATCCTCATATAAGCTTTGATACACTCTATGATGAGGGAACTTATGATGTGATTGCGGTATTTGAATCACAGGTTTATGAAGATGACGAAGACATATTCAAATATTATCAGTTTTATAATGCAAATACTGAAGAAGAATTTTCTTATTTTTATGACAATGTTAAAAAATTATCTATCTACGATACCGGAGTAACTGCGGAATATGGGGATACTTTCATTACGCTTTCCACTTGTTCCTATCATACTGAGGAGGGCAGGTTTGTTGTGGTAGCAAAGTTAAATAAAAAGCAATATATTGACTGATATAGTCAACAAATCTTTGGGTTGTTTGTCAGTAATATAGGCTTAAATATGGCAAAAATATTCTACTTACATATAGAATAGAATTAACCAAACTGGACAATATACAGTATATGGATACAAATAATAAACTTTCATTTGACTACTATATACTGCTATTCTTTCTGGTGTCGGTATTCGGCTGGCTCTGGGAGGTTGCTCTTTATCTGGTAAATGAACATAAATTTGTAAACCGCGGAATAATGATAGGTCCATATTTGCCTATATATGGTGCAGGGGCGCTTTTTCTCTATCTGGTACTTAAAAGATGGGAAAAGAAGCCCCTGTATGTGTTTACAATTTCCCTGACACTCTGCTCCGCCCTTGAGTACTTTTCCGGCTATATTCTTGAGAAAATGTGGGGAGTCAAGTGGTGGGATTACAGCGAAATGTTTCTAAATCTGCATGGACGTATCTGCTTTATGAGCTGTTTTATGTTTGGAGTGGGCGGCATATTTCTGATTTTCTTTATTATCCCGATATATACGTCATTATATAAAAAGGTATCCGATAGAGCATCAAAAAAAGTACGGATGGCAATTGCCTTGATCCTGCTATTGCTGTTTGTGGCGGATGCCGCGTACAGTGCGGATTTTCCCAATGTGGGGCGTGGGATTACGTATCAGATATAACTGTATACAGCTTGCTAAATTGAAATTTGTCGCTATGCCTGAAAGACGGATTGCACAAATAGTAAGTTGG
>JAFLTG010000093.1 GCA_022510545.1 Lachnospiraceae bacterium
CCCCGACCTTTTGGTCCGTAGCCAAACGCTCTATCCAGCTGAGCTAAGCGCACATTTGTGGATGATTAATCCACAACAAAAGCTATTATAAATAGTTTTAATCAAAATGTCAAGACTGTATTATTAAAGTTTGAAGAAAGCTACACTATTATTCAACTGCTCAATTACTGTCTTAAGCTCGGAAGCCTGATCTGCGACACCTTCAATATTGGCTCTCAGTTCTTCCGTAGATGCAGTAGATTCTTCTGCGGAAGCGGCAGTTTCCTCGGAAATGCCAGATAAATCACTGATTGAGTCTATAACACTTATTTTATTCCTTTCTACCTGTTCTACAAGTTCGGCAATCTTAACTATAGCATTGGCTGCTTCATTAATATTGCTGTCTACATCATCAAAGCTTTTGCTGACACTATTGAGGGCTGAGGATTCTTTTCCAACAGCATCCTGTATTTTGCCGGCAATCTCAGTACATTCCTCAGTTTTAGAAGTAATCTCTTCAATTATTGCTTGAATCTGTTGTGCTGAAGAGTTAGATTGTTCTGCCAGTTTCTGTATTTCACTTGCTACAACAGCGAAACCTCTACCTGCTTCACCTGCTCTTGCAGCCTCTATGCTAGCATTTAAGGATAACAGATTGGTCTGATCGGAAATATCCATAATCATCTGAGCAGCCGTGGTAATCTGGTCTACGGCACCGCTTACACTTGAAATACTTGATATTACGTCATTGGCACTTCTGGTGGTGTATGCATTGGCTTTTAACAATTGAGAGAGATTTGTCTTGGCGGTACGGCTGACTTCTGAAACAGTTTCGGTAACTTCTTTGGTTGCATGTGAACTGTTTGAAATTTCGGTTATATTGTTGGAAATCTCATCCATATCGATTGCTTGTTTTTCTACTGCAGTCGCCGTAGTCTGTGCGGCAGAAGCCAAGCCTTCCATTGAGCCGCTTAAATCTTTTACTGCAATAGTGCAGTTACCAAGAGATTGGTCTACGCTGTTTACGGAAGTGTCTACCGTATCGGCACAGCTTAATATCATCTGTACAATATCTACCAGCTGGACACGCAGATTTTCAGCGGCTTCGGCAAGCTCGTAAAGCTCTCTGATGGCATTTTTATTGGTCATCTCAAAGTCCAGTCTGCCTTCGGAAAGCATAACTGTTTCGTTACGAAGAGCCGTAATGCGGTTGGATATGATTCGCCCTACAAACACAGCGACAATAACTATAAATACTACAAGAATAGTGCATACAATAACAAGAGTAGTTGTAAAGTTTCGCAGTGAACTTGTCAATTCTTCAGTGGGTTTACCGGTAAAAATCATACCTGCAATTCGTCCATTCTGCTCAATTGGAATGTAGTAACCGTAATAGTCCTGCCCGCCTATTTCAATATTTTTTGCAAAATATGTATTTCCCTGATTTAAAACAATTTCCTTTACTGTATCCGAACACTGTGTATAAAGCATGCGGTCGCCGTTTTCATCTAATACGGTTGTCATATACCTTGTATCTCCATAGAACAAAGTACAGTCTACATCAGTTTTTTCTTTAATAAAATCAACGATGTCATAGCTTTCGGACAGGTTTGTTCCGCCTTTATACAGCAGATTGCCTGATAACCAGTAATTTCTGCCGTCGGCAGCATTAAAAGTTTCAAGCAAGGTGTATCCGGTCGACATAAGTGTCGTCTCAATTTCTCTTTCTGTGGATGCCTTCATACTCTGATATGATGTGATAAAGCTTCCTACAATAGAAACAAATGTAGGTAAAAGGCACATCAGAATTAAAATAATGATAATGCTGGGTTTCTTTTTCATAAAGTTATCTCCTATGCTCATAGTATTTCATCTTATTTGTCTGGATAAAGTGTAATATAATTATATCTTAGGGAATGATATAATGCAAGAATTATGTTGTAAAATCGACTGCAAGTATGGTTGCAGTTATGCATATTTCGTGCTAAAGTAAAGGGTGAAAAGAGAGAAATTAATGTATTTCACAAGGCGAACTAGGTTCGTCTGCAAGTTTGTGCAGGCATTTATATATGCCTTGCCCCATAACTTGATGATTTCTAATAAAGTAGGACTTGCAGGTTGAGAAAGGATAGAGATTATATATGATTATTCTATATGAAGTGTATGAGAATTTATATGTTAATATGACTAACAGGTGCCCTTGTGCCTGCACTTTTTGTCTGCGCCAGACCAAGGATGAAATGAATAACTCAGGGAGTCTTTGGTTAGAGCGTGAACCAAGTGTCGAAGAAGTAATTGCCAAGTTTGATAAGTTTGATATGAAAAAATATCGCGAACTGGTGTTCTGTGGATTTGGAGAGCCGACGGAACGTCTTGAGGATTTACTTAAAGTGGCTGCATACGCAAAAGAAAAATTCCGTATTCCTATTCGGATCAATACAAACGGACTTTCCGACCTGATATATGGAAAAGACACCGCACCTATGTATGAAGGATTAATAGACACTGTTTCAATCAGCCTTAATACTCCTGACAGGGATAAATATCTGGAATTGACCAGGAGTAAATTTGGAATAGAGTCCCACGATGCTATGCTTCGATTTGCAGGTAATGTAAGTAAGTATGTGCCCAATGTGGTACTCTCAACCGTAAAGTCAACAATTACCGAAGAAGAAGAGCAAAAGTGCCGGGAAATATGTGACAAACTTGGCGTGACCTATCGTATTCGTAACTACGAATAAGTTATGTGTTTTTACTCTACATAATATGATATTGAAGCTCAAACGGATATCCGTTCTTCTTATTCTCTGCCGAAGAAGTGTCTGTTTCTATGATGCAGAAAGAATCATCTCTCAACACTTCTTTCATCTCCTCAGCAACAGACTCTGACATATGGGTAGAGATTTTTCGGCAAACATAGATTCCTGCGGGTAGTTGGCGTATAACATTGTTGTCAGAAGCACTGGCAGCATCATTTGCGGCTACTGTCAGGAACATATATCTGGAAAGTTTTCCGTTATTATATTCATGGAGTATGCCTGAGGGATAAGTTGCATTGATTTTAAGCTGTTGCGCCGTAACAAATAATTTTAGAATATACTGACCGTAATACTTGGGAGTATCCATTTCCTCCAATGGCACGGTCAATACCATGCGTTCCTCATATGTATTCTGATAAAAGCCATCCGGCAGCAGAAGGCCTGATTTGCTTTCCGGAATTTTAGCCATACCGTTTACAGAAGAGGAAAGCTGTTGGAGTGTGTCCTGTAGAGCTTCAAGACATTTATGTATTTCCAGTATTTTTTCCTCGGCAAGGATTTTTCCATCATAAAGAAGTTTCTGCAGATTGATGGAATCATTTTCTACATAGTTGTTTAAGTCTTTTAACGGGATTCCAAGCTTGACGCAAAGAGTAATGGCGTCAAGTAGATATAATTGTTCCTCGGTATAATAACGGTAGTTGGTTTCCGTATTTACAAACGCAGGTTTAAGTATCCCGATTCTATCATAATAGCGCAGGGATTTGATGCTTACATTCTTTAATTTTGAAACTTTTCCGATTGATAAGTATTTGTCCATTCAGATAACCTTGCCTTTTTTGAAACTCTACTACTATGTTATAGTTGCTTGTTTCTACTATGACATAAATCGATATTTTTTGCAATAGTATTTTATAATCATTTCTAAATGGTAAAATAGTACATAGTATGATAAACTGTTTATAGTAAGATATGACAAAGGAATAAAATAATGTCTCAGATAATATTGGATTCTGGAAAAATAAAAGCATATGAAGGATTAAAGATATTGTGTGAATACGCAGGTAAATCGTCCAAATGGTGTGATGAACTCTGGCTGGATATCCTGACAGACTATGAACTATATGAGGAATTTGTTTACTATCTGGAGCATCATAGTCTGGCAGATAATATGAAAGCAGAAGGATATTCTCTGACTGACTTTTATGTTTGGCAGTTGGAACGCTATAATCTGGCCAGCGACAGCGGAAAGAATACGCACATATGTAATAAGGAAGAAATGGTCTTAAATTCATTTAAGTCTATGGCAGAAATAAAGAAGAATCCTGAGTATTATAAACGAAAATTATCTGATGGTTCGGGTATGGATAAGGAATGAGCATCCGGGAGAAATTTTAGTATGGATAAAAAAGAATTTATTGAAAAATTACAACGTTCGCTTGCAAGCGGGCTAAATAGCGCCCAAGTAGCGGATAATATAAGATATTATCAGGATTATATTGAATCGGAGATACTAAAAGGCAAATCAGAGGAAGAAGTTATTTCCAATCTGGGTGACCCCAGACTTCTTGCCAAAAGTATTATTGAAGCCAATAAGCATTCTGGAGACAACTATGGTTCAAACAGGGAATTTGATGATGAAGTGAAGGATAAAGCCGGAAGCAATAAATCCGGACAGATTATATCACATATACTTATGATGCCTGCATGGCTGACTGTATTGATAGTAGTGGTAATCCTAATAATTGGTATAGGTATAATAACTTCGTTGATTTCAATTTTTGCACCGGTTATTATTGCAGTATTGGTAGTGTTGCTTGTAATAAATATTATTCGAGGTAATAACAAACCAAAATAGAGGTCAAAAGTAAAATATAATATGAACGGAAAAAATTATGCAAAATACTACACTGCATATGAATACTTTGTAATAAATCTTGTAATACTATTCCTGTAACTAAAAACATTCAGGAGGTATATTAAGATGGCAAAGAATGATTATAACCAGAATTCTCAGAACAATGAAAAGCAGCAGGATAAGAACTGCAACAACCAGAATTCTCAGAACAGCAAGAACAGCTCTAAGAACAGCTCAAGCAGCAATGCGCAGGACAGCCAGAAGAATAATAACTACTAATAATAAAAGCGGTGCAGTCATCTGGCTGTACCGCTTTTGTTATTAAATATTTTTGGTCATAAACATTTTTAGAAATTGACAGAAAAAGAACTAGACTTTACAATAAGTCTATGGAAAAAATGAGTTTTATTGTACCATGCCATTTTGGGATGGAATCGGTATTAAAAAGAGAGATAATAAATCTTGGATATGAAATAGAAGCGGTTGAGGATGGCCGTGTTACTTTTGTGGGAGACTCAAATGCGGTATGCCGTGCTAATATTTTTCTTAGGAGCGCGGAGAGGGTGCTGATTAAGATTGGCAGTTTTCATGCCGAAACATTTGAAGAGCTTTTCCAAGGAACAAAAAATCTTCCCTGGGAGAATTATATCACTGAGGATGGCAGATTCTGGGTTGCCAAGGCAGCCAGTGTAAAAAGTAAACTTTTCAGTCCTTCTGATATACAGTCTATCGTTAAAAAAGCAATGGTAGAGCGTCTCAAAACCATATATCATAAGGAATGGTTTGATGAAAGCGGAGAGTCTTTTCCCATCAGAATATTTCTGATGAAGGATGAGGTTGTGATGGGACTTGATACCACAGGAGATTCTTTACATAAAAGAGGCTACAGGAAACTTACGGCTAAGGCTCCGATTGCTGAAAACCTGGCAGCGGCATTAATTATGCTGACTCCGTGGAAAGGTGACAGGATTCTGGTAGACCCATTCTGCGGAAGCGGTACATTTCCGATTGAGGCAGCTATGATGGCAGCAGGGATTGCACCCGGTATGAAACGAAGTTTTCTGGCACAGGAGTGGGGGCATATTGTGCCGTCTCAGTATTGGAAGCAGGCCTTAGATGAAGCTGAATCTATGGTTAATCTGGATGTAGAAACAGATATACAGGGATATGATATCGACAATAAAATGGTATCAATTTCTCGTGAAAATGCCAGACTTGCAGGAGTGGAACACCTAATCCATTTCCAAAGAAGAGGCATTGACCAACTCAGTCACCCTAAGAAATACGGCTTTCTTGTCACAAACCCTCCCTATGGGGAAAGGATTGAAGAGAAAGAAAATCTTCCTGCTATATATCGCGAACTGGGTGAACGGTATTTGGCATTAGATAGCTGGTCTATGTATGTGATTACCGCATTTGAACAGGCGGAACATTATATTGGGCGTAAAGCCGATAAGAATCGCAAGATTTATAATGGAATGATGAAAACTTATTATTATCAATATATTGGAGCTAAGCCGCCCTATCGCGGAAATGGACGTAGCGGAAGCGGAGGTTATGAGAAAGGCATGGTTAATTAATATGCAGCAGAATCAACTTATGAAAAATACGGCTGTATATACGCTGCTGTTTGCAGTATGTGCACTTGTAATAATATTTTATTACTGTGTGAATGAAGTTGAAATTGTTATGGAAGACTCTCAGGAAGATATCGTACAGAGTACAGATACGGCAATTAGAGAGAATTCTGATGATAAGCCGGAGAATATTCAGAGTGAGAACAGTATTATATTTGAAAAGAATGATCAAGAGATGACTTACTTTTGCGTTCCTCTTCATGAGGATGTACGCGCTGAAAATGTTACCATAGAGAATCATTATATGGATAAGGAACTCTGGATAAGTATTGATAAGGAGCAAAATAGTAAGAAATTTGATGATTTTTACCATGCACATGGAGTTTATGGCAATAGAGATGCTGTGGTAGAGGGTTATTTTGAGAACAGCGAGGATGCTTTCCGATTAAAGTTTAAATTAGCTGATATATATGAATACCATAGTATTTTTGAAAACAATAATCTTTACATTGAATTTGTCTCGCCCAAAGAAGTGTATGACAAGATTGTAGTAATAGATCCGGCCTACGGAGGAGAGATTGCTGGAGCGGTCTCAGGCAAGCTGGAAGGAAAGAAAATTACTCTTGAGATTGCCAGGGCACTTAAAGAAAAACTGGATGAAACGGATATCAAAGTTTATTATACCAGAATGGATGACAGCGCACCCTCAGATGATAACCGTATTGATTTGACCAATGCGGTCAAAGCTGATATGTTGATCAGAATTGAAGTCAGCGAGGATGAAGACACCAAGAAATACGGTACTGAGGCTGTATACAACAGTAAATTCTTTATTCCGGGATTTGGCAGTGTGGAACTGGCTGATCTGTTGGAAAAAGAAGTGGTGACAGCGATAAGCGGAAAGGCAAATGGACTTTTGGCTTCCACCGCTGAAGATGAAGTGATAGAAAAAGCAGTTGTTCCGGCGGCAGCTATAAGAGTCGGATATGTAAGTAACGGACAGGAAGCTATTTTGCTGAACAGAGAAGATTATATACAGAAGATTGCGGATGGAATTTATCAGGCAATACTTTTGGCATATGAAGAATAGGGTGAAAAGTGTGAAAAATAAATTTTTCACACGCGAGTTTGTGCTTACGCTCAAACATTGCAAGCTGTGAGAAAGGCAAGGATATTGTTATGGACAGGGTAATTGTTTTTGCAACCGGAAATGAAGGGAAAATGCATGAAATACGTCAGATTCTGGGTGATATGGATGTGAAAATACTATCTATGAAAGAGGCCGGGATTACAGCCGATATTGTAGAAAACGGCACAACTTTTGAAGAAAATGCAATTATTAAGGCCAAAGCCATAGCGGCTATGACAGATCATATAGTGCTGGCTGATGATTCGGGTCTTGAAATTGATTATCTTAATAAGGAGCCGGGAATTTATTCGGCAAGATATATGGGGGAAAATACCTCTTATGACATTAAAAATGCCAATCTCATAGGGCGGCTTGAAGGCGTGGAGGATGAAAAGCGTACGGCAAGATTTGTATGCGCGATTGCTGCAGTGCTTCCTGACGGAGAACTGCTTACGGCACAGGGAACAGTAGAAGGACGGATTGCATATGAACCGAAAGGGGAGAATGGTTTTGGCTTTGATCCGATTTTTTATCTTCCTGAATGCGGTTGTACAACAGCGCAGCTTAGTGAGGAAGATAAAAATGCAATCAGTCATAGGGGCAGGGCACTGAGGAGTATGAAACAGAAGCTTATGAGTAAATCATGGGGGATAGAATGAAGATACTTATTGTAAGCGACACTCACCGACATAATGAAAATTTTCTGAAAGTAATAGATAAGGTAAAACCCGTTGATATGGTAGTGCATTGTGGAGACGTGGAGGGCGATGAGAATTTAATTGCTGACGCTGCAGGCTGTCCTGTGCAGATGGTAGCAGGGAATAATGATTTCTGGTCTGATCTGCCTAAGGAAAAAGAATTTATGATAGGAAATTATAAAGTGTGGCTCACCCATGGACACAATTATTATGTTTCTATGAATTATGAGACTATCAAGCATGAGGCGAGAGCCAGATACATAGATATTGTAATGTTCGGGCATACACATAAGCCAATTGTGGATATTTCCAATGATCTTACGATTATTAATCCCGGAAGCCTTAGCTATCCGAGGCAGGAGGGGAGAAGACCTTCATATATCATTATGGAAATAGATGAAAATGGAAAAGCAGATTATAGAATAAAGTTTGTATAATTTCAGTGTATATTAAAATAATTAAAATAGGTTGACAGACAAAAATCCATATTATATAATATGACTTGCGTTGTATGAGTGACGGGGTGTGGCTCAGCTTGGCTAGAGCGCCTGGTTTGGGACCAGGAGGTCGCAGG
>JAFLTG010000094.1 GCA_022510545.1 Lachnospiraceae bacterium
TCGTGCTACTAGTATCTGTAAATGGTGGGAGTTTATACCTTAAAATTTTTATTTTTTTACACCTTTTGCACCGGAAATATTTGCATTCTGTAAAATGTTGCTTTCAAAAGAGGTCATAAGGCTTTTTTCTTCCCTTTCTCTCTTCAGCGCAAGTTTAACCATATCATCCAGAAGTTCTGAATATGGTTTCCCCAATGCTTCCCATAGATAAAAGGCAAGCGAACCCGGTATAGGATTAATCTCATTGACATAGACATTGTCCGTATCCTTATCTATTATGAAATCAATTCTTGAAACCCCGTTACAATTAAGTGTCTGGAATGTCTTAACTGCAAGAGTTCGTATCTTATCCCGAAGTTCGGGTGTCAGATTTGCAGGCAGTTCTCTTTTTGCCGTTCTCATTCCTTCAGAACCACCCTTACTTCCTGCAACATATTTATCTTCATAACTTAAAATCTCATCGTTGGCAATCGGCTCTTCGCATTCCGATGCCTGTGCGCTCTCATAATCGCCTAATACCGAGCAGTTGATTTCCCGTAAATTAATTATCGCTTTTTCAATCAGTAGTTTCTGGCTGAATTCATAGGCATATTCCAATGCTTCTACCAATCCTTCCCTGTCCTTGGCCACCTTGATTCCTACACTTGAACCTAAATTAACGGGTTTTACAATAACAGGATAATCAATTTTCTTCTCAACTTTGGCATATGCAGCTTCCGCATCTGCCTGATATTCTTTAACATGTAATGTAACACAGTCCAGTACAGGAATGTCATTATCCTTTAAAACTGTTTTCATAAAATATTTATCCATTGTAACCGCAGATGCAGTTACATCACAGCCCACAAGCGGAACATTATAATGACTGAGAAATCCCTGTAACGAGCCATCCTCTACATTAGCTCCATGTACAACCGGAAACGCAACATCTATATGATCAACTATTGAATTACCGATTTTTTTCTCCGGATAGCGTACCAGATTCAGCTTGCCCTGCTCACATATCAGAAAAATTCTGGTGCTGTTTTTCAATAATTCCGGAATATTTTTATAATTCTTAATATCTCCTATAGTTTCCCCTGTATACATTTCATTTTCTTTGGTAATATAAATCGGAATTGCGTCATATTTTTCACTGTCAAACGCATTCAACGCCTGGATGCCGGAAATAACCGATACCTCATGCTCCACACTTTTTCCACCGAAAAATACACCTACTTTAATTTTCATAATAATATCTCTGCTCCTTTATAAAATTGCCATACCTAGCTATAGTTATCCGGCAAATCATTTTCAATCAGAATTACTTTGTGTTTATCACTGTGTATCGCATTTACCATCTGAAAACCTTCCTGCAGCGTATCTACAATAATCATCCTGTTTTCTGCAAATCCGGCTTCCATAAGTCCATCCTGTATCGGCTTAGTCTGTTCCCTGCCGATTAAAATAGCATAATCACATTTGCCGTTTGCATAGATTCCTACTTCTTTATTTTCATCATACTGTTTCTCACCAAGCTCAACCATTCCGGGAGTCATCAGAATCCTAAGGTCATCAAACATAGCTAAGGTATCAAGCGCCGCCTTAAATCCACTTTTATTGGAATTGTATGCATCATCCAATATGGTACGGTCCCCCTGCCTTAACAGCTGAAGTCTATGAGGAACGCTCTCCAGCTGTTTAACCGGATAGATGAGCTTATCCATAGAAATCCCCAGCGTATTGGCAACCGCTATGGCACCTGCTATATTTTGTACATTATGGTTTCCCACCAATCTGGTATGGAACTCATATTCCTTGCCATTATTATCTTTCATTTTAAAAAATGAACCATCTTTAGTGACTGATATATCATAAGCGCAATAATTTACATCATTATCCACGGTGCCATAACTTATAATATTTTTATCAATTTTCTTATTACGGATATATTCATTATCATAATTCAAAAACACGATTCCATCCGAACCGATTGCATCCGCCAGTTCAAATTTAGTACTTATAACATTCTCGATACTATGAAAACTCTGCAAATGCTGAGGACCTATGGATGTAATAATTCCATATTTAGGATGTACAAAGTCGCAGATTTCCTTAATATCCCCGACTTCCCTTGCACCCATCTCACATATGAAGATCTCATGAAAAGACTTCATCTGCTCTCTTATAGTCCTGACAACACCTAAAGTGGTATTAAAATTACCCGGAGTGTGGAGCACGCTATATTGTACCGACAGCAAGCGGCTGAGGAAATATTTAACGCTGGTCTTTCCATAACTTCCGGTCACACCGATAATAACAAGATTAGGCATCTGATTCAAAATTCCAACAGCCTCTTTAATATAATGCCTGTTAATTCCCATTTCAATCGGATGATTAATCAGATTAGCCAGCAATACAATATAAGGTATAAGAATAAACAGAATAGTCAAAATCAAAGCACAGGCTTTTATCTTTATCTCTACTTCAGTCTCCCCGCACAAAATAGCAGACAAAGTTCCAACGATAAACAAAACTGCCGTTGTTGCAAGCATCCTTTTTACTCTTGGAGTATATACAAGCGGCTTCTTAGCCTGATGCGGTTTGTTTACAAGAATAGTCATGAGGTTCATAAGACAGGCTGCAATAAGACAGCCGGTATTACCTATAAAAATAAGCGGAAAAGAAATAAAAGAATAAAGGGTCTTTCCAAGCATTCTGCCGATATTACTTGTCAAACGCAGCCATTCACTGTATTCCTGCGGCTTATATGAATTCTGCTGAAACATGTGCATGATATAAATTTCATATAATATGGCTCCCGAAAAATACGTAACAATCCAGATAACCCACAAAACAATGCCCATAAATGAGATAAATTTCCTTTCCTAATATTATTCAAAAAATGCTTTCAATGCTCCATGCACCTTGGCCGGCTGCTCCAGAAATGAATAATGTCCTGCCCCCTCACATACAACAAGACCTGCATCTGCTATCAACTGCTCCATCTGCCTGGCATCATCAATAGGTGTTGCCGTATCCTTATCTCCCCAGATAATAAGTGTAGGACAACTTACTTGGGATATTAAATGAGTTAAATCCTCATTGACCACCTTTACAAGAGTGCTCCTCATTATTGGCGTTGCATTATTATAATCGGCGGAACCCCTCTTTTTTCTCATATTCTCTACTGCATCAGGATAAAGAAAATGCAGCACCTTAGTACTCATTATACTTCGTGCAATCTTATACATTTTAAGACTGATCTTCTGTCTTACGGTCTTCTTAGGCATGATGCCGGCGCTGTCAACCAAAACCACCTTATCAATAACATATGGCAGTGACTCTCTTGCATTCATCTTAAACAATACCCTTCCGCCAAATGAATGTACAAGCACACTAAACTTGTTCAGCCCAAGGTTGTCTATAAATTTAATGATAAAATCCACATAATCGTCTACAGACCATGCCTCCTGAGGTTCCGGCGTCTTTCCAAAACCGGGCATATCAGGTGCAATAACTCTGTGATTCGGAGAAAGTGTTTTAATAATACCATCAAACAATGTAATATTCGAACCCCACCCGTGTAATAACAGGATAACGTCGCCTTCTCCTTCATCTATATAATTTACCGGAAATCCATCTATTTTGGTAATCACACCTAACTCCTATTCCAATGAAATTATCATTTAACCTTAAAATATATTATATGCCGCTATAAGTTATATGCAACAAAAACTTTACTGTTATCTGTTCAGATATTCTTCATAATCCGCCTCACTGGCAAACAGCATATATACACCGTCCACATATCCCATATATCCGCTTTCCACCGTATATCCTTTCATAATTGCATCTCCTTTCAGAATTAATTTATTTATGTTCTGAAAGTATGATAGCATTTATTAAGTCCTATAAAACGGTCTTTATGCGAACTGATGTTCTAATAATAATCCATTCATTTCAGACAACAGTTCTTCCGTCAATGACAGCAGCAGTTCCTCGTCCTTCTCAACCATGCCATATTTTTTGTAGCGATACCTGAATGACGGAACTCCCTTTGCATCAAATGCAAGCTTTCCTTTATATTTATTCAGAAGCAGCGGAATATTTTCCACGGCAACGGCAGCATCCGGACTGAACAGAAATTGTATAACTTCATTTTTACCTTTTACCTCAGTCATATAAAGTGTATGCGCACCCACCCTTATCATAGCAATCCTAAGCAGATTATCAACGGATTTGGGTATTTTCCCGAACCTGTCAAGAAGTTCTTCTTTCATATCATCACATTCTTTATCGTTCTCTATACCGGCTATACGCTTATAGATATCCAGCTTCTGAACTTCATTAACAATATAAGAGTTCGGAATATATGCATCCACATCCAAATCAATACTTGTATTAAATTCTCCAGGCGTGGCTATTCCTTTCAAATTTTTGATTGCCTCGTTGAGCATCTTACAGTATAAATCATAGCCTACGGCCTGCATATGACCATGCTGTCTTGCTCCCAGAATATTTCCCGCACCACGGATTTCCAGATCACGCATGGCTATCTTAAATCCGCTTCCAAGGTCTGTAAATTCTTTTATTGCTTCCAGACGCTTCTCTGCGACTTCTTTCAGCATCTTATCCCTTTTGTACATAAGAAAGGCATATGCGGTACGATTAGAACGTCCTACTCTGCCTCTTAGCTGATATAACTGTGACAGCCCCATATTGTCGGAATCATGAATGATCATAGTATTTACATTGGAAATATCCAAACCGGTCTCAATAATTGTAGTAGAGACCAAAACATCTATATCGCCCGATATAAAATCGTACATTATACGCTCAAGTTCTCTCTCCTGCATCTGTCCATGCGCAAATGCCACTGTTGCCTCCGGCACAAGTTTCTGAATGGAAGCTGCTATATCAGCTATATGCGCGACTCTGTTATAGACATAATATACCTGACCTTCCCTTGAGAGTTCCCTGACTATTGCTTCACGTACCAGCTCCTCATTATATTCACACACAAAAGTCTGTATCGGCAGTCTGTCATTAGGCCCTTCTTCCAGAACACTCATATCACGTATGCCGATAAGACTCATATGAAGGGTTCTTGGAATCGGTGTTGCAGTCAGAGTCAGAACATCAACATTCTCTTTCAGTTTTTTTATTTTCTCTTTATGGGTGACTCCAAAACGCTGTTCCTCATCTATGATCAACAGCCCCAAATCCTTATACTGAACATCATTGGAGAGAACTCTGTGGGTTCCGATAACAATATCCACCATTCCCTTACGCAAATCTTCTATAGTCTTTTTCTGTTCAGCAGCAGTTCTAAAACGGGATAACAAATCAATCCTCACCGGGAAATCTTTCATTCTCTGTATAAAAGTATTATAATGCTGCTGCGCCAGAATTGTTGTAGGCACCAGATAGACTACCTGTTTACCTTCCTGTACCGCCTTAAAAGATGCCCGGATTGCAATCTCTGTCTTTCCATAACCCACATCACCGCAGATAAGACGATCCATAATCTTAGTGCTTTCCATATCCGCCTTGGTATCGGCGATTGCATTCAACTGGTCTTCCGTTTCCTCAAATGGAAACATCTCTTCAAATTCCCTCTGCCAGATCGTATCCTCTCCATAGCGATAACCGTTTTTCTGCTGCCTTACCGCATATAATTCCACCAAATCCTGCGCAATCTCATCTACCGCACTTTTTACTTTGGATTTGGTCTTACTCCATTCCTGAGTTCCGAGTTTGTTAAGTTTTGGAGCGCCGGCATCCGCAGAAGCATATTTCTGTATAACATCCAGACCGGTTGCAAGAATATAAAGATTTCCTCCGTCACGATATTCTATCTTAATATAATCCTTGGTAACCTTCTCCACTTCCACTTTTTCAATACCGCGGTATATGCCCAGCCCGTGACTCTCATGAACTACATAATCGCCAACCTTAAGCTCGGAAAAATCATTAATCCTCTGACCCTCATAAAGCTTTTTCTTCTTCTTTTTCTTTTTTTGTGCACCAAAAATATCGCTTTCCGAAATCACCATAAATTTCAGAAGCGGATACTCAAATCCTTTAAGTACCCTGCCGTAATATGTCATTACTTCTCCGGCCTGTACTTCTCTGTCCGGATCTTCACTGTAAAAAGAAGTAAGTCCCTGTTCGCGCAAATCCTCTGCCAGTCTTTTTGCCCTGGTCCTCGATCCCGATAAAAGCAGGACCCTGTATCCGTTTTTCTTATATCTTGTTAAATCTTTGACCAATGCCTCGAAGCTGTTATTATAAGATGGCAGACTTCTTGCCTGTATGGTAAATTTTTTATCCGCCTTAAATAATGTATTTTTAGAATCCATCATTGCAAGAGCAACCACTCTTCTTTGCGCAAGTTTCGCGGCTACCTCCTCTGCTCCAAAAAGTACATCCATCTGTCCGGGAAGGATATATCCTTTTTCCACACGATGCATCATACTCTCACGAAACTCCAGCTCCACCGCATCGGCATGTTCTCTTACACGTGCAGGTTCATCTACAAATATGCAGCTCTCTCCCTCCGGAAAGAATTCCAAAAAGGTAGTCAGCTCCGGATAAAAATATCTTATATAACTATCAAGATTTACTGTATTCAAAGAAAGTCCCAGTTCTATAAGCTGTTCCCTAAGCTCTTTTATCTGTCGCGTTATACGATGGGCTTCCTCCGTTTTCATGTCATCACGCAGTTTATTTGCATACGTTTTACCGTCTTTTTCTATAGCCTTAATTCCTGCCAAAAGTTCCTCTTTACTGAGAATCATCTCCGTTGCAGGGAAAATGGAAACAGACTCCAGCTTCTCTATAGAACGCTGACTCAGTATATCAAAGCTGCGGATAGATTCCACATCCTCTCCCCAAAGCTCTATTCTGTAAGGATTTTCTTCAGTCAGATCAAAAACGTCAATTATGCCGCCTCTGATACTGAACTGACCGGGAGCTTCAACCTGATAATTTTTTTCATAGCCAAGTTCTACAAGACGCTTTGCCAGAATATTTTCATCCACCGCATTCTGCTTATTAATATGGATAATATTCTGCTGCTGTATAGACAACGGAACCTGCGGCGCCATCAGTGCATCAAAGGTTGTGATTATAGTTACAGGCTTATTCTCCATCAACCGTCTTAAGCATTTCATACGCTGCATAATGAGCTGGTTTCCATGAATATCCGCCTGAAAAAAGATTAAATCTTTAGCCGGATATATTACTGCATTCCTGTCGTAAAATTTATAATCTTCATAAAGTTCCTTGGCTTTTAAGTCACTGAAAGTAACGATGATTTTATATCTAAAACCATCGCTAAGGCCATATATCATATGAAGCTTTTCGGAATCTATACAGCCGCTGAGTGTCACTGCTGTCCGACTGCCTCCAAGCATTTTTCTTATTTCATCATAATCTCCCAATTCCTGAAGGGGCGACAGTAATGCTTTCACATTCGTTACCTACCCTTTTTATTAAATTGATTCATTGCTGCATCAGGACCCTTGGCCATGATCACTTCGATAGCTTCAACCGCCCTGCCTACGCTCTCTTCTACCAGCTCTGATTCCTCTCTATCAAAATGCCCCAGCACATGATCCACCAAATCATATCCCGAAGGCTTTTCTCCCACTCCTATACGAACTCTCTGAAACTCATCATGCCCGAGGTGCGAAATAATATTTTTAAGTCCGTTATGGCCTCCCGCACTACCCTTTTTCCGAATACGGATCATACCAACATCCAGACTTATATCATCTGAAATCACAATAAGTTTCGATTTTTCATCTACTTTATAATAATCTATGACCTTCCTTACACTTTCACCACTAAGATTCATATAAGTCTGCGGCTTCACCAAAACAACATTCTCGCCACCCACTATTCCTTTTCCTTCAATCGCCTTGTGCCTTCTTCTATTAATCCGGATATTATACTTCTCCGCCAACTCATCAACCACCATAAACCCTACATTATGCCTTGTACCTTCATATTCCCTGCCCGGATTTCCCAGCCCTACTATAACATACATAATTGTACCTCAATATTTTCTCAATCTGCGAGTTTGGGCCTTTAGGCACAAACTTGCGGTTGAAAGAATGAAATTCTTTCAACCTTTCCATAAGAAAAGGATGCAACCGCATCCTTTTCCCACAAGCATTAAATTACTCATATAACACCATTACATATCATCTGGTTCTGAAAGCGCTTTTTCATAGCTTTCCAAGATAGTCTTCTGAATGCTTTCTCTGGTCTCTGAATTGATCGGATGTGCAATATCCCGATATTCACCATCAGTAGCTTTCTTGCTTGGCATAGCAATAAAAAGTCCTTTTTCGCCTTCAATTACCTTAATGTCATGCACCACAAACACATCGTCAATAGTAATTGAAACGATTGCTTTCATTTTGCTGTCTTGAGTCATTTTACGCACGCGGACATCAGTAA
>JAFLTG010000095.1 GCA_022510545.1 Lachnospiraceae bacterium
AAGCAGGTGCTGTTGACTTCTTAACAGATGTCTGACGTCCTTTTCTGACTAACTGATTAAATGTTGGCATTCTTTTCACCTCCTGTTTATAAACTTGATTAATTGCCCTAAGGCTTTTGTGCACACGAAAAAAACGCATTCTTATGCACACTAAAATAGTATACTTGCATAAGAATGCGTTGTCAATACATTTTTTTAAACTCTTTTATTCCATTATCTCAGCTACTGCCTCGGCATCCAAAGCTTCATCGATTTCTTCTTCCAGAATATCCTCGGCTTCGTCTATTTCCACCATATCTTCCATGATTTCATCATCCACATCCGAGTTCATATCAAGATCTGCATCTTCATCCATCTCTGAACCATCATCAAAGCTTATCTCATCATCCGCAGCAAGTCTAGATAAGAGATTATAATCGGTACTCAGCTTTGTATTGCGGTATCTCTTCATTCCGGTTCCTGCCGGAATCAGCTTACCGATCAGTACATTTTCCTTAAGTCCGATAAGCGGATCGATCTTGCCCTTGATTGCAGCTTCGGTCAGTACCTTGGTTGTCTCCTGGAATGAAGCGGCTGATAAGAATGAGTTAGTTGCAAGGGCAGCTTTGGTAATACCCAGCATAATCTGCTTTCCGTCTGCCGGTGCTTTACCCTCTTCTATCAGAGCTTTGTTCAAATCTTCATATTCCAGTACATCCACAAGGGTTCCCGGAAGATATTCCGAATCCCCGCTGGTCTCAATCCTTACCTTCTTAAGCATCTGACGCACGATTACCTCAATATGCTTATCGGCAATATCAACACCCTGCAGACGATATACTCTCTGAACCTCACGCAGCATATAATCCTGTACCGAGCGGATACCTTTGATCTTCAAAAGGTCATGAGGATTGACACTACCTTCTGTGAGCTCGTCGCCGGCCTCCAGTACGGCACCGTCAACAATCTTGATTCTGGAACCGTATGGAATAAGGTAGGTCTTGGACTCACCGGTTTCGTCATTGGTAATTACAACCTCACGTTTTTTCTTGGTATCCTTAATGGAGGCTGTACCGCCAAATTCAGCAATGATTGCAAGTCCTTTAGGTTTACGTGCCTCGAACAACTCTTCAACACGAGGAAGACCCTGTGTGATATCATCACCTGCAACACCACCGGTATGGAAAGTACGCATGGTAAGCTGTGTACCCGGCTCACCGATGGACTGTGCTGCGATGATTCCGACTGCTTCACCCACCTGTACGGCTTCTCCGGTAGCCATATTGGCTCCGTAACACTTTGCACAGATTCCAATATGAGAACGGCAGGTCAGGATTGTACGGATCTTAACTTCCTCAACCGGTTCTCCCTTATCGTTTACGCCTACGCTCATAATCTTAGCAGCACGGCTTGGTGTGATCATATGATTTTTCTTTACTATTGTATTTCCGTCTTTATCTTTAATCTCCTCACAGGCTACCCTGCCGACGATTCTGTCTTTAAGGCCTTCAATAGTCTCTCTTCCGTCCATAAAGGCCTTTACATACATACCCGGAATCTCATCGCTGCCTTCACAGCAGTCCGTCTCGCGGATAATCAGTTCCTGGGAAACGTCAACCATACGTCTGGTCAGATATCCTGAGTCTGCTGTACGCAGAGCCGTATCGGAAAGACCTTTACGCGCACCGTGCGCTGACATGAAATACTCCAAAACGTCAAGTCCTTCACGGAAATTCGATTTAATAGGCAGCTCGATGGTTCTACCTGTTGTATCAGCCATAAGTCCACGCATACCTGCCAGCTGCTTAATCTGCTGGTTGGAACCACGGGCACCGGAGTCTGCCATCATAAAGATGTTATTATATTTATCAAGACCTGACAAAAGTACATCCGTCAGTTCCTTATCCGTTTCATTCCATGTCTCAACTACCGCACGATATCGCTCTTCCTCAGTAATAAGTCCACGTCTGAAGTTCTGTGAAATCTTATCAACGGTAGCCTGTGCATCATCCAGCATTTCCTGTTTCTTGGAAGGCACTGTCATATCGGAAATCGATACGGTCATAGCTGCCTTGGTAGAATATTTATATCCGGTAGACTTGATCAGGTCAAGTACTTCGGCCGTTTTTACGGCACCATGGATGTTGATTACCTTTTCCAGAATCTGCTTCAACTGTTTCTTACCGACATGGAAGTCAACCTCCAGCTTAAGAAAATTCTCAGGTTTACTTCTGTCTACAAAGCCAAGATCCTGTGGCAGTATTTCGTTGAAAAGGAAACGTCCAAGAGTAGATTCTTCCACACCGGAAATCACTTCTCCATTGGCATTTTCTTTCTGTACCCTTACATGGATTCTACTGTGCAGGGTACATTCCTTATTTTCATAAGCCAGTATCGCTTCATTCAAATTCTTAAAGTACTTGCCTTCTCCGGTAACACCTTCCCTCTCCTGTGTCAGATAGTAGATACCAAGCACCATATCCTGTGAAGGAACGGCAACAGGACCGCCATCCGAAGGTTTTAAGAGGTTATTGGGAGATAAAAGCAGGAAGCGGCATTCAGCCTGTGCCTCCACTGACAAAGGCAGATGCACAGCCATCTGATCACCGTCGAAGTCTGCATTGAATGCAGTACATACAAGCGGATGCAGCTTAATTGCCTTACCTTCGACCAGAATAGGTTCAAATGCCTGAATACCTAATCTATGCAGTGTAGGAGCACGGTTTAACATAACCGGATGCTCTCTGATCACTTCTTCCAGAACATCCCATACCTGGGTATCAAGTCTTTCCACAAGTTTCTTGGCATTTTTGATATTCTGTGAAATACCCCTTGCCACCAGTTCTTTCATAACAAAAGGCTTAAACAGCTCAATTGCCATTTCCTTGGGAAGACCGCACTGATATATCTTAAGTTCGGGACCTACCACGATAACAGATCGACCAGAGTAGTCAACGCGCTTTCCAAGCAGGTTCTGACGGAAACGTCCGGACTTACCCTTCAACATATCCGACAGAGACTTAAGCGCTCTGTTACCGGGGCCTGTTACAGGACGTCCTCTTCTTCCGTTATCAATAAGGGCATCTACAGCCTCCTGAAGCATTCTTTTCTCATTACGCACGATAATATCAGGTGCGCCAAGTTCCAGAAGCCTCTTAAGACGGTTGTTTCTGTTAATAATCCTTCTATATAAATCATTTAAGTCAGATGTCGCAAAACGTCCGCCATCCAGCTGTACCATAGGACGTAAATCCGGAGGGATAACCGGAATTGCATCCATTATCATCCATTCGGGCTTATTGCCGGACTCCCTGAATGCCTCTACAACTTCGAGTCTTTTGATGATTCTGGCATTCTTCTGTCCGCTGGAATCCTTAAGGTCTTCCTTAAGCGTTATAGCTTCTTCCTCTAAATCAATTGCCTGCAGCAGTTCCTTGATTGCTTCCGCGCCCATTCCCACACGGAATTTTGATCCCCAGTTTTCCCTTGCGTCCTGATACTCTCTCTCAGAAAGAACCTGTTTGTATTCCAGATCGGTCTCTCCTGCATCAAGTACAATATAAGCTGCAAAATATAATACTTTTTCAAGCACTCTTGGGGAAAGGTCCAAAATAAGACCCATACGGCTCGGGATTCCCTTAAAGTACCAGATATGTGATACCGGTGCAGCAAGTGCGATATGACCCATACGCTCCCTGCGGACGCTTGCTTTGGTGACTTCAACACCGCAGCGGTCACAGACTACACCCTTATATCTGATTTTCTTATATTTACCGCAATGGCACTCCCAGTCCTTGCTGGGTCCAAAAATCTTTTCACAATAAAGTCCGTCTTTCTCAGGCTTTAATGTTCTATAGTTAATTGTCTCCGGCTTTAAAACTTCGCCTCGTGACCACTCTCTTATCTTTTCAGGAGAGGCCAGACCAATCCTGATTGCATCAAATGTCATCGGTTGATATGCATCCTGTTTTATTTCCGCCATCTAAGTCATGCTCCTTTCCTATTCGTAAGACTCTTCGAAATCAACATCATATTCCATATCTTCTTCAGCGAAGTCATCTTCTTCACTACTTACAAGTTCACCGCTCTCTTCGTCGAATTCCTGTTTCTGGTAACCAAGCTCGCCTAAGGATTCTTTTTCATAGTCATAGTTACCGGAATCGCCTTCTATTTCATAGCGGTAATCGTTTTCGCTGTAATCCACTGATTCCATGATTTCAACTTCTGTATGGTCATCACGAAGCACACGGACATCCAAACCAAGCGACTGAAGTTCTTTGAGCAGAACCTTGAATGACTCCGGAATACTGGGCTCCGGAATATTGTCACCTTTAATGATCGCCTCATAGGTCTTCACACGTCCGACAACATCATCGGATTTAACAGTTAAAATTTCCTGCAGTGTATAGGCAGCTCCATATGCCTCCAGTGCCCATACCTCCATTTCACCGAAACGCTGTCCACCAAACTGTGCCTTACCACCAAGGGGCTGTTGTGTTACCAGCGCATAAGGACCGGTGGAACGTGCATGAATCTTATCATCTACCAAATGGTGAAGTTTAAGATAGTGCATATGACCGATTGTAACAGGTGCATCAAAATACTCACCTGTTCTACCGTCACGCAGCCTTACTTTACCGTCTCTGGAAATCGGAACACCTTTCCATAACTCACGATGATCCCTGTTTTCATATAAATAATCCATAACTTCCGGTAAAAGTTCAGCTTTATGCTTCTTCTCAAACTCTTCCCATTCCAGGTTTACATAATCATTGGCCAGGTCAAGCGTGTCCATAATGTCGCCTTCCTTGGCACCGTCAAATACCGGTGTTGCCACATTGAAGCCAAGTGCTTTTGCAGCAAGTGAAAGGTGGATTTCGAGCACCTGTCCGATATTCATACGAGAAGGCACACCCAAAGGATTGAGTACTATATCCAAAGGACGTCCGTTAGGAAGATAAGGCATATCTTCTACCGGAAGCACACGGGAAACAACACCCTTGTTACCGTGGCGGCCTGCCATCTTATCACCAACCGAAATCTTTCTCTTCTGTGCAATATAAATACGTACTGCCTGATTTACACCGGGCGAAAGTTCATCTCCGTTTTCACGCGTAAATACTTTAGCATTTACGACAATACCATATTCACCGTGAGGAACTTTCAATGAAGTATCACGGACTTCTCTTGCCTTTTCACCAAAAATGGCACGTAACAGCCTTTCCTCTGCTGTCAACTCGGTTTCACCCTTAGGCGTCACCTTACCAACCAGAATATCTCCGGCACGAACCTCGGCACCGATGCGGATGATTCCTCTCTCATCCAGATCTTTGAGCGCATCATCACCAACACCCGGAACATCTCTTGTGATTTCCTCAGGTCCCAATTTGGTGTCGCGGGCCTCTGCCTCGTATTCTTCTATATGCACGGATGTATACACATCCTCCTGAACAAGTCTTTCACTGAGAAGTACCGCATCCTCGTAGTTATAACCTTCCCAGGTCATAAAACCGATGAGAGGATTCTTACCAAGAGCAAGCTCTCCACCGTCGGTTGAAGGACCGTCTGCGATAACCTCTCCTGCTTCTACATGATCGCCTTTGAAAACAATCGGTTTCTGGTTATAACAGTTAGACTGGTTACTTCTTGAAAATTTAGACAAATGATATTCATCTTTTTCGCCATCATCATAAGTCATCTTAATAAGGCTGGAAGATACATAATCAACCGTACCTGCCTTCCTAGCCACAACGCAGACACCTGAGTCAACTGCTGCCTTCGGCTCCATTCCTGTACCGACAACCGGTGTCTCTGTAAACAGAAGCGGAACTGCCTGACGCTGCATGTTTGAGCCCATCAGTGCACGGTTTGCATCATCATTCTGTAAAAATGGAATGAGCGCAGTAGCAACCGAGAATACCATCTTAGGAGATACATCCATATAATCGAACATTCCCTTAGGATATTCCTGTGTTTCATCTTTGTAACGACCGGACACACTGTTACGTGTAAAATGTCCTTCCGCATCAAGCGGTGCAGATGCCTGCGCAACATGATAATTATCTTCCTCATCTGCAGTCATATATACTACTTCTTCGGTAACACGCGGATTCTGCGGGTCGCTCTTATCGATTTTGCGATAAGGAGCTTCTACAAAACCGTACTCATTTATTCTTGCATAGGATGCAAGTGAGTTAATAAGACCGATGTTAGGACCTTCGGGAGTCTCTATAGGACACATTCTTCCGTAATGTGTATAGTGAACGTCCCTGACCTCAAATCCTGCCCTGTCACGGGAAAGACCACCGGGACCAAGTGCCGACAAACGTCTCTTATGGGTAAGCTCTCCCAAAGGATTGTTCTGATCCATAAACTGCGACAACTGTGAGGAACCGAAAAATTCTTTTACGGCAGCCTGTACAGGTTTAATGTTTATCAATACCTGCGGGGAAATCTCCTCTGCATCATGGGTAGTCATTCTCTCACGTACCACTCTTTCCAGTCTGGAAAGGCCGATACGATACTGATTCTGTAAAAGTTCACCTACCGCACGTATACGTCTGTTGCCCAAATGGTCGATATCGTCATCATTACCGATGCCGTACTCCAAATGTATATTATAATTAATGGAAGCAAGTATATCTTCCTTGGTTATATGCTTGGGAATCAATTCATGAACATTTCTCTGGATAGCTTCCGCAAGCTCCTCCGGATCCTCACTATATTCCTCAAGAATCTGCTGAAGTACCGGGAAATAAACCAACTCGGTAATACCTAACTCTTTTGGATTACACTCCACAAAATTAGTTATGTCAACCATCATGTTGGAGAGAACTTTTACATTCTTCTCCTCTGTCTGAATAATAACATAAGGAACCGCAGCATTCTGGATAGCGTCTGCCATCTCGGCGCTCACCTTATCACCGGCTTTGGCAATCACTTCGCCTGTCAGCGTATCTACTACATCTTCTGCAAGAATGTGATGTCTGATCCTGTTCCTAAACATAAGTTTTTTATTAAATTTATATCTTCCGACTTTCGCCAAATCATATCTTCTGGGATCAAAAAACATCGCCTGGATCAAGCTCTCCGCGCTCTCAACGCTGAGCGGCTCACCGGGACGTATTTTTTTATACAGCTCTAAAAGACCTTCCTGATAATTCTCAGCAACGTCCTTGGTAAAGCTTGCCTCAATCTTGGGTTCATCTCCAAACAATTCCCTGATCTCATCATTGGAGCCGACTCCGAGCGCCCTTATCAGCACAGTTATAGGAACCTTCCTGGTTCTGTCCACGCGCACGTAAAAAACATCATTGGAATCGGTTTCATATTCCAACCATGCTCCACGATTCGGAATGACAGTTGATGAAAACAGTACTTTGCCTATCTTATCATGACTGATTGCATAATATATACCGGGAGAACGTACTAACTGACTTACTATAACACGTTCTGCACCATTGATAACAAAAGTGCCTGTCTCTGTCATAAGAGGCAGATCGCCCATAAAAATATCATGCTCGGTAATCTCGTCCTTTTCCTTGTTAATAAGGCGGACTTTTACCTTTAACGGTGCCGCATAAGTAGCATCTCGCTCCTTGCATTTCTCAATAGAATACTTTACGTCATTTTCACACAATTCAAAATCTACGAACTCCAGACTTAAGTGTCCGCTGTAATCTGAAATTGGAGAAATATCGTCAAAGACTTCCTTCAATCCCTCGTCCAAAAACCACTGATAAGAGTTCTTCTGAACCTCTATCAGATTCGGCATTTCCAGAACCTCTTTCTGTCGTGCATAGGTCATACGTGTATTTCTGCCTGCGGCAGTCACACGAATCCTGTTCTTTTCCATTGACAATTTCACCCCGTTCTTTAATTGTTTAGCGCCTATTTGTCGGAGATTTTACTTCAAATAAGCATAGCACACCACAATAGTGTACTTTACATTATACTTCAAGAGGTAATTTGAGTCAATAACTAATTTTATTAAAAAAAGAGGGAATTCCTCAAGCCAATTTATGACTTTAGAAACGCCCTCTTTCATAGGTATTCTTACTATATTATTTAAGAGTAACTTTTGCTCCCTCAGCTTCAAGCTTAGCCTTGATATCATCAGCTTCTTCTTTGGATGCGCCCTCTTTAACCATCTTAGGAGCTGAATCAACTAAGTCTTTAGCTTCTTTCAGGCCAAGACCTGTTGCTTCACGCACAACTTTGATAACCTTAACCTTGTTAGGACCAACATCTGTCAGCTCAACATCAAATTCTGACTTCTCTTCTCCGCCGCCTGCTGCTTCTCCGCCGCCTGCTGCTGCAACTACTACGCCTGCTGCTGCAGATACACCGAACTCTTCTTCACAAGCTTTTACTAAATCATTTAATTCTAATACTGTTAACT
>JAFLTG010000096.1 GCA_022510545.1 Lachnospiraceae bacterium
TAAGTAAGGCCCCTTGGAGACTACGAGGTAGATAGGTCTGGAGTGTAAGTGCAGTAATGCATTGAGCGGACAGATACTAATAGGCCGAGGGCTTAACCAAACGTAAATCGCTAAAGCGATTAACGTTGCAAGAATTGCGATGCAATTCTCGCGTAGAATGGTATACTTTATAGAAGATTCTCGTGGTGTAATGGATTAAAAAAGGTTATGAAATAGATTTTCGGTATTTGGTTTTGAGGGTATGTATTAATATTATTACACTATTTGCAAAAAAATTGTAAATAGTGTTTTTTTTTGTTTTTATTTATGTTATAATAAGTTTGTTATAAACTAAAAATAGAAAATATATATAAATAATAAGGTATATTTAATGAATTTATTGGTATTTTCTAAATATAATACGTGAGGTGGATTACATGGATACTAAGATTCTGCTCGAGAATGGAACGAATGAGTTAGAAGTGCTTGAATTCAAACTGGACGGAAATGCATACGGCATTAATGTGGCGAAGATTAGGGAGATTATTAATTATCAGGAAGTTACACCGGTTCCTAATTCTCATCCCAGTATAGAAGGGATTTTTATGCCGCGTGATACTATGATTACCGCTATTGATTTGAAGAACTGCCTGCAGCGTGGTTCATCCAATCCCGGAGGTTTGTTTATTATTACCAATTTTAATAAACTGGATATCGCATTTCATGTTGATTCGGTAGTAGGTATTCATAGAGTATCATGGAAAGATATTATTAAACCGGATTCTACAATGTCTTCCGTTGAAGAAGGTATTTCTACCGGTATTATTAAACTTGAAGGCAGATTGATCATTATTCTGGATTTTGAGAAAATTATGACTGATATTAATCCGGAAACCGGTCTTAAGATGGCAGAGATTGATGAACTGGGCGAAAGAGAAAGAAATGATGTGCCTATTCTTATAGCAGAGGATTCACCTTTATTGAATAAATTGATTGTAGATTCATTACACAAAGCAGGTTATTCAAACTTAATCCATACCGAAAATGGTCAACAGGCTTATGATGTTATTCTGGAATGTAAGCGCGAAGGCACGTTAAGAGACCATGTTCAGTGTGTTATAACTGATATTGAGATGCCTATTATGGATGGTCACAGATTGACTAAACTGATAAAGGAAGATGCTGAAACTAAAAACATACCAGTTGTTATCTTTTCATCTCTTGTTAACGAAGAAATGAAGAGAAAGGGAGTTGCATTGGGTGCAGATGCACAACTTTCAAAACCTGAGATTGGTAATCTGGTAAGAGTTGTTGATGATTTAGTTTTGTAATCCTACATAAGGAAAACTGTTAAGCAACTTTTATGTGTAATAAGATAACAATAGAAATCACGGTTCGTAAGTTTCTATTGTCAAAAATAGAAGCCGGGGGTTCCCGGCTTTTATTTGAATAAAGAAATTATTGCCATTTTGTCAGTGGCTCCAATGTCGCAGGTTATAAGAAAGGTATGTCATTAACATGAATAACGTATTTTCAGATATACTTGATAAATGTGATGAATCAGATATGATTTTAGTAGGAATCGGTGAGGAATTTCAATATGATTGGGATGTACTGCTCCAGGATCCCCGATATATAGAGATAGAAGAAGAATTAGGAGAAGAAAGATGGATAGTGCCCTTTTTGCAAAAGATGATGTTGGAAAGCTACCCGGATGAAGTTCTTGATCAGGCATACAGTAATCTGAAAAAGATAATAGATGGAAAAAACTATTTTATAATAACAACTGCTATTGATGATTATGTTTATAGATATGATTTTGACGAAAAAAGAATAGTATCTCCTTGCGGTGGCTTTCAAAAAATGCAATGTGATGTGAATTGCTGCGGGCAGCTCTCAAAGCCTGATAATACGGCCTTTGAAAAAGTTAAATCGTATTTTAACCATAAAATTCCATTAAATGAGCTGCAAAAACCTATTTGTGAAGTATGTGGTCGTGAAAAGAGGTTTAATCAGATTGGGGTCAGTAAGTATGCAGAAGAGGGTTATCTGTCTCAATGGGAATTATACACTAAATGGCTTCAGGGGACGGTAAATAAAAAAACATGTGTTATAGAATTGGGTGTAGGGATGCAGTTTCCTACAATTATAAGATGGCCTTTTGAAAGGATTGTATATTATAATCAAAAAGCATTTTTATACAGAATTCATTCGTCATTGTATCAACTGGAAGAGAAAATTGGTAATAGAGGAACAGGAATAAAAGAAAAACCTGTCAAATTTTTAGCAAATGGATTTGTTAAATGAACAGTTATATGATAAAATAACAAAGGTAGCTAGCGTGTGGCTGCGTTTGTACATAAATTTTATGTTGGAGAGAGATTATGAGTTCAAGTGAAGAATATTTAGACAAATTGTTGCAATCTATGATGAATGGGGAAGTTGCAACGCCCCCTCAGGATGAAAGCGGATATTCAGGTAATGACCCAAGTGCATCTGAGATGCTGACTGGCGAAGAACCTGAAAATGCTATAATTGAAGAAGCGGTATCCGCAGACGAAATGGCAGATAATACTCCTGTATCGGGTGATACATTGGATGAATTTGTTTTGGAAGATATGTCTCTTGATGATGAAGTGTCGGTAGATGACTTATTGGAGGGACTTGCTTTAGGAGATGTTGATGATTCCGGCGATACATCTGCATTGGA
This sequence comes from Lachnospiraceae bacterium, assembly GCA_022510545.1. Taxonomy (GTDB): domain Bacteria; phylum Bacillota; class Clostridia; order Lachnospirales; family Lachnospiraceae; genus UBA3282. The sequence goes on from JAFLTG010000096.1 coordinate 2,690, forward strand.
TGATATGACAATAGAAGAGCCGGGCTTGGATGATATAGCATTAGAAGAATCAGGCTTAGATGATATAGCATTGGAAGAATCAGGCTTTGATGATATAGTATTAGAAGAATCAGGCTTAGATGATATAGCATTGGAAGAATCAAGCTTTGATGATGTGGCGTTGGAAGAATCAGGCTTTGACGATATAGCATTGGAAGAATCCGGCCTTGATGATATAGCATTGGAAGAATCCGGCCTTGATGACATAGCGTTAGAAGAGTCAGGCCTTGATGATATGGCATTGGAAGAATCAGGCCTTGATGATATAGCGTTAGAAGAATCAGGCCTTGATGATATAGCATTGGAAGAATCAGGCTTGGATGATATAGCATTGGAAGAATCAGGCTTTGATGACATAGCGTTAGAAGAATCCGGTCTTGATGATATAGCATTAGAAGAGTCAGGCTTGGATGATATGGCGCTGGAAGAATCAGGACTGGATGATCAGAATGTAGTTGACCTGTCATTGGATGATATGCTTATGGAAGAGAGCGAGTCTGAAGAAGCAGAAACAGATAATCTTGCTTTGGAGGATATTGAAAGCAGTGATGGAGAAAGTGAGAATGAACTCGCAGAAATAGATGATCTTCTTGGCCAATCAGAACAGGATGAAGATATTGATGATGAGATGTTGGCCCTGTTAGAAAGTGTATCTGATTCGGAAAATGACGATTTACTGGAATCTGGAGAAGATAATTTTGATTTTCTTGCAGGTGGCAATGATGAGGGTGATGGCGAAGTCTCAGAGATTGATGCACTTATGGAAGGAATGAGTGAAGAACAGGAAGCTTCTCCGGAAGATGATAAAAAGAAAAAGAAGGAAAAGAAGAGAAAAAGGAAGAAATCGAAGGGAGAAGACGGAGAACTGCAGGATGCAGATGCAGAAAATGGCGATTCTGAGGGCGAAACTGATAAAAAACCAGGTGTTCTTGCAAGATTTCTTGCATTTTTGACTGAAAGCGAAGAAGATGATGAGGTTGCAGAGTCCGCCGGAGATGCATCAGAAGATGGAAAGTCGTCTGATGAAAATAAGGAATTGTTGAATGAACTAAACGAAGAAGATAAGAAAAAGAGGAAAGATAAGAAGGAGAAGAAAGAAAAGAAAAAGAAGAAAGGCAAAAAAGCCGCAGCTGAAGGCGAAGAAGGCGAAGAGGGCGAAGGTAAAGGAAAGAAAAAGAAGCCAAAGAAAGAAAAGAAAGTTAAGGCTGTAGACGAGGAGGCTGTAAATGAGCCGCCGAGTAAGAAGCTTTCAAAGAAAAAAGTAATACCGGTTATTCTTTTCTGTGCTACTATAACAGCTGTTATTATTATGTTATCATCAGTACTTCCTACATATTTGCAGAAGCGTGATGCGCATGTGGCATTTGATATGGGCAATTATGCAGAAACTTATGATTTGCTTTATGGCAAGGATTTAAGTGAAGATGACGAGCTGATTATGCAAAAGAGCAGATTGATTCTTACAATGAACCGCAGACTGTCATCTTATCAGAATTATCTGAAGATGGGCGATAATGAGCTGGAAGCATTGGATGCATTGGTACAGGGTGTTGCGTTGTATTATGAGATACTGCCGGAGGCAGAGCAGTATAATGTTACCGGTGAAGTAAGACGGGTTTATGAAGAAATACTTTCTCTGTTGTCAGAGAGATATGGCCTTTCGGAAACAGCTGTTATTGAAATAATAGCATATGATGATATTACTTATACACAGCGGCTTGCATCTCTTGTGTATGGAATCAGTTTTGATTATGGAACCGAAACAGAAGAGCAGTCCGTAACGATAGAAGATATTCTCCCTGAAGAGCAGGAAATTATCGATAGACTTCCTGGAAATGAAGAACAGGGAACAACCGATGAGCTTTTAGATAATGCAGATCAAGAAAATGCAGACGAGCTTTCTGATAATGCAGATCAGGAAAATGCAGACGGGTTTTCTGATAATGAAGCGCAGGATATGACTGGTGAAGCTTCGGATAATGTAGAACCGGCTAATAACTAACAAAAGGTGAGCGGAATGGTAGCAATAATAGATTATGATGCCGGCAATATCAAAAGTGTGGAAAAAGCGGTAGCTTCTCTTGGCAAAGAAGTAATGGTTACAAGAAATGCAGATGAGATTTTATCTGCCGATCATGTGATTTTACCCGGGGTGGGAGCCTTTGGTGATGCTATGGAGAAGCTTCGAAGCTATGATCTGGAAGCCGTCATAAAAAAAGTTGTTGAGAAAAAGGTTCCTTTTTTGGGAATATGTTTAGGATTACAGCTGTTATTTGAAAGCAGCGAGGAAAGTGAAGGGGTAAAAGGGCTAGGTATTTTACCCGGTGAAATAGTAAGGATTCCGGCCGATGATGATTTAAAGATTCCTCATATTGGCTGGAATTCGCTTAGTTATCCCAATAAGGGACGTTTGTTTAGGGACATACCTGAACATTCATATGTGTATTTTGTCCATTCCTATTATCTTAAGGCAAAGGAGGCGGAAATTGTGACGGCGGCAACGGAATATGGTGTCGCAATCCATGCCTCGGTAGAAAAGGATAATGTATTTGCCTGTCAGTTTCATCCGGAGAAAAGTTCTGATGTAGGTATGAAGATTTTGGATAATTTCTTGAATATAAACAGAAGGGAAGGTTACTAATGCATACTAAAAGAATTATTCCCTGTCTGGATGTAAAGAGCGGCAGAGTTGTAAAGGGAGTTAATTTTGTTAATTTTAAAGATGCAGGTGACCCTGCGGAAGTAGGGGCCGCCTACGATAAGTCCGGTGCAGATGAGTTGGTCTTTTTGGATATAACCGCTTCCTCCGATGCAAGAGCTACTGCAGTGGAGATGGTTAGGAAAGTCGCTGCTAAAGTGTTTATTCCGTTTACTGTGGGCGGAGGTATACGCAGTGTGGAGGATTTTAGGGCGATTCTTCGTGAAGGAGCGGATAAGGTTTCCGTAAATTCCGCAGCAATTATGAATCCTCAGCTTATTTCAGATGCAGCGGATAAATTCGGATCTCAATGTGTGGTGGTAGCAATTGATGCCAAGAGACGTGAGGATGGAACCGGATGGAATATATATAAAAACGGCGGCCGCATCGATATGGGAATTGATGCGGTGGAATGGGCGATGAAGGCCGAATCACTGGGGGCCGGCGAAATCCTTCTTACAAGCATGGACGGAGACGGAACCAAGGCAGGATATGATTTGGAACTTACCGGAATGGTTTCGGAGAATGTATCGATTCCTGTTATAGCCTCGGGCGGGGCCGGTAAGATGGAACATTTTTATGATGCTTTTACCAAAGGAAAGGCAGATGCGGCGCTGGCGGCCTCTCTTTTTCATTTTAAAGAGATGGAAATTATGGATTTAAAGAGATACCTGCAGGGAAGAGATATTTCCGTAAGAATATAATATCATACACGGATACGGAGGGTGAAATATGGCAATGCTTAGTAATGACTGGGCGGCAGCACTGGATGTTGAGTTTAAAAAGCCGTATTACAGGCAGCTTTATAATTTTATAAAAGAGGAATACAGCAAGGTAGTGGTCTATCCCCCGGCAGATGATATTTTTAATGCCTTTCATTTTACTCCGTTAAATAAGGTAAAGGTTTTATTATTGGGACAAGACCCTTACCATAATGAACATCAGGCGCATGGGATGAGCTTTTCCGTGCCGCCGGATCAGAAAGATATACCGCCGTCGTTGCAGAATATTTATCAGGAGCTGCATGATGACCTGGGCTGTTATATACCAAATAACGGATATTTGCAAAAATGGGCCGATCAGGGTGTTTTGCTCTTGAATACTGTACTTACGGTTCGTGCTCATCAGGCTAATTCCCATCAAGGAAAAGGCTGGGAAGAGTTTACCGATGCGGTCATCAATGCAGTCAATGCTCAGGAGCGGCCAATTGTATATATGTTATGGGGAAGACCGGCACAGAGCAAGATTCCGATGCTTACCAATCCAAAGCATTTAATTTTGAAGGCGCCGCATCCAAGCCCACTTTCGGCATATCGTGGCTTTTTTGGCTGTAAGCATTTTAGTCAAGCGAATGAGTTCCTTGGGGCCAACGGGGTAGAGCCCATTGACTGGCAGATTGAGAATGTATAGAAAATGACTATATTTGGAAGACATAATGGTTGACTATCTTAGAAAAACATAATAACGGACATAGAGAGGAGAAGCACTACTAATGAATAAATTACCGTTTGTGACCAGGGAAAAGGTAGAGGAGATAGTTAAAACTTATCCGACACCTTTTCATATTTATGATGAAAAAGGAATAAGAGAAAATGCAAAGGCTGTTCAAGAGGCTTTTGCATGGAATAAGGGTTTTAAAGAGTATTTTGCAGTAAAAGCTACTCCAAATCCATTTTTAATGAGTATATTGCATGAGTATGGTTTCGGCTGTGACTGTTCCTCGCTGACAGAGCTGATGTTAAGCAATGCAGCCGGTATCAGGGGTGAAGACATAATGTTTTCATCCAATGATACGCCTGTAGAAGACTATGAGTATGCGGCAAAAATCGGTGCAATTATAAATCTTGACGATATTACACACATAGATTATCTGGAAAACATTCTAGGAAAGCTTCCGGAAGTAATGAGCTGTCGGTTTAATCCGGGCGGTGTCTTTAAGATGAGTAATGGGATTATGGACAATCCGGGAGATTCCAAGTATGGATTTACTACAGAGCAGATGTTTGAGGGATTCCGTATCCTGAAACAAAAAGGGGTAAAACGTTTTGGTATTCATGCTTTTCTGGCAAGTAATACCGTTACCAATGAGTATTATCCGCAGCTTGCAAAACAGCTTTTTGAGCTGGCGGTGCAGTTGGAAAAAGAGACCGGTGCAGATATTGCGTTTATTAATCTTTCAGGCGGTGTAGGAGTTGCTTACACGCCGGAGCAGGAGCCAAACGATATCAAGGCTATCGGTGAGGGAGTACGCAAAGTATATGAGGAAGTGCTTGTGCCTGCCGGAATGGGTGATGTTGCGATTTATGCGGAGATGGGTCGTTTTATGATGGCACCTTACGGAGCGCTTATAACCAAGGCTATCCATGAAAAACATACTTATAAGGAATATATCGGTGTAGATGCCTGTGCGGTCAATCTGATGCGCCCGGCAATGTATGGCGCTTATCACCATATTACGGTGCTTGGCAAGGAGAATGAGCCCTGCGACCATAAGTATGACGTAACAGGTTCTTTATGTGAAAATAATGATAAATTTGCGATTGACAGAATGCTTCCCAAGGTGGATATTGGCGACTATCTTGCAATCCATGATACCGGAGCACACGGACACTCAATGGGGTATAATTATAACGGAAAGTTAAGGTCTGCAGAGCTTCTTTTACAGGAAGACGGAAGTGTGAAGCTGATAAGAAGGGCGGAAACCCCGAAGGACTATTTCGCAACCCTGGATTGCTTCGATGTGTATGAAAAAATGGGATTCTAGACGAATAAAAACAGTTGTTATTTAATTAAAAGGGATTTTAACTCAAAACTCCCGGTTACAATGACCGGGAGTTTTTTATGAAAATATATTATTTATACTGGATTAATGCCGTCGGTGGGACTTGAACCCACACGTGGTTGCCCACAACAGATTTTGAGTCTGCCTCG
>JAFLTG010000097.1 GCA_022510545.1 Lachnospiraceae bacterium
CCGTGACCTCCGCACTACCAATGCGACGCTCTACCGACTGAGCCACGGCAGCATAGTAACTATGAAATTGATCTGCTGATTGCATTCCTACCAATGCGACGCTCTACCGACTGAGCCACAGCAGCCTACTACACGGTAAACGGAACTTGTTCTGTTTACCGAAGTGTATTGTATCATATGATATTTGGCTTTGTCAATCCTTATCATACCTTTCCAGGAAAAAATGCTTCTCCCCATTCTGCTTATAGGCAACTATCGTGTCCAGATTGACATTCTCCACACTCTTGAAAATATTTCCCTCAACGAACGGATTCACCTGTTTTAAAGTTTTTATGAGTTCCTTAATTTCCATCCGCTTGGAGCGGGTTTCCTCATTGTTGCAGGTGGTACAGGTATCTGTGAACTTGCATGCACACTGAATAAAATGAAGTCCGTTGTAATCTCTCCATGCCTTGATATCATCTTCCCTGACCAGATACATAGGACGAATCAGTTCCATCCCTTCAAAATTTGTACTGTGAAGCTTGGGCATCATTGTCTGTACCTGTGCACCATAAAGCATTCCCATAAGAATAGTTTCAATCACATCATCATAGTGATGCCCCAGCGCAATTTTATTACAGCCCAGCTCCTTTGCAAAATGATACAGGTGCCCTCTTCGCATTCTCGCACATAAGTAGCAGGGGGATTTATCCACATGATATACGGATTCAAAAATATCCGATTCAAATATGGTAATCGGTATATTCAGGTTCTTTGCATTTTCTTCAATCACCTTGCGGTTCTCAGGACTGTATCCCGGGTCCATCACAAGAAACTTCACTTCGAATTCAAACTTATTATGCAGTTTTAATTCCTGAAAGCATTTCGCCATAAGCATGGAATCTTTTCCACCGGAAATACAAACCGCTATTTTGTCTCCCGGTTTTACCAGGTCATACGTGTTAATTGCCTTGGTGAATCTTGTCCAGATTGACTTCCTGAATTTTTTTCTAAGGCTCTGCTCCACATCCGCTGCCTTAACCTGCTTATCCGGCTCGCTCATAATATCCATAAGCCAGGCAATATATCCGCCCTCAAGACTTTCAGCATCAAAACCTTTTTCTTTTAAGTTTTCCGCTACTTCAATACTGACCTGACCTCTGCTGCAGCAGATAATTAGTTTTTTTGAAAAATCTATATTTTTGCTGCTTTCAATTTCTTCAGGCTTTAATATAATAGCGCCTGCTATTTTACCATGGGCAATCTCTATTTCGTCACGGATATCTATTATCTGATAAGTACTTTCGTCCATACTCTTTAGTTCTTTAATAGATATACCCATATCAATCTGCCCCATTTCTACTTAACTTACATAAAATGCAAGCACATAGTTGTACTACTTCATTCATAATAATCAAATCCCGCCCAAATCCTTCACAACTTCGCCTGCAATAATCAATCCTGCCACGGATGGTACAAATGCCGTGCTCCCCGGTATGTCTCTTCTTTCAGTACATTTGTGTTTTGCGCCGGGCGGGCAGATACAGTTTGTTCTGCAGCTGATTGCCATATCCTCAAGCGGCCTTGTAGGCTGTTCTTCGGAATATACGACCTTTAATTTCTTTATGCCGCGCTTTTTCAATTCCCTACGCATGACTTTTGCCAGAGGACAGACCTTGGTTTTGTAAATGTCTGCAACCCTGAACTGACTGCCATCCAATTTATTGCCGGCTCCCATACTGCTGATAATAGGCACGGATTTTTCCTGCGCTTTCATTACAAGCTCAATTTTGGCAGTAACGGTATCGACCGCATCTACTATATAGTCATATTCATCAAAAGGAAATTCATCCGCATTTTCAGGCAGGAAAAAGCACTGATGAGTCCTTACATCCGCCTCCGGATTGATTTCCAGTATGCGCTCTTTCATCACTTCAGTCTTATATTGCCCTATGGTCTTACGTGTAGCTATAATCTGACGATTTAAATTGGTCAAACAGACCTTATCATCATCAATTAAATCAAAGGCGCCGACTCCGCTTCTTACCAGAGCTTCACATACATATCCGCCTACTCCGCCAATGCCAAAAACCGCAACTCTTGCTGCGGCTAATTTTTCCATTGCTTCTTTTCCAAGCAGTAATTCCGTTCTTGAAAACTGTGTTAACATCTATTTTACACCTCAAGTTTTTCCGGCTCTGCCGTAAATGAATATATGACAGCACTGTCAACATCTAAATACAATGTATTTGTATTGGCATCCCCCGCCGTATAGGAAGCTTTCAAATGCGGATATTCTTCCAAAATAGCATTATGAACCTCAATCCGGTTGTCTTCTATCAGCTTCCCGGATACGCGAATCCATCTCTCCGGTGAGTCCATCGCTGATATTTCAAACTTTGGATTTTTCTCAAGCTGCTTGGATACGTCCTTGGCTTTCCCTGTAAGGACATATATTTTATCCTCGAACAAAAGGGCTGTTCCAAACGGACGTACACGCGGGGTGTCTCCGTCCTGGGTTGCAAGATAATAGGTTCCTGCATCCTTTAAAAATTTGTGTAATTTGTTTAAATCTTTTCCTGCCATAATCTTTCTACCTCTTTTTCTTTTATCATATGATTCGGACATATGCCGTAGACGGTCCTGCTCCAACTTTTGCGATATATCCGTTCTTCACCAAATATGTCAAAGTTCTTTCAACTGTAACTTTACTTATATCAGGGCAAAGTTCCATTATTTCTTTTTTCGTAATTTTACCAACCTTTTTATCTATGACAGCTTTAATCCTGTCCGGTTTGGAAAGACTTCGATTCTTCAAGTGTTCAACACGACTTTCAAATTCGTTATATGCTTTCAGCATAATACCCATGTAATATTTAACAAAAGGCTCATAGTTGTTTTCAGATTCATGCCAGCCGTCAGAACTTTCCTGTAAAGCTTCGTAATAAGTTTCTTTGGTTTTTTCAATCAGCATTTCCATACTGATATATTTTCCCACAATATACCCGGATTTATAGAACAGAAGTAATGTCAGCAATCTGCTCATACGTCCGTTGCCATCATTAAAAGGATGAATACACAGGAAGTCCAAGATGAACATAGGAATAAGAACTAACTTATCAATATGATCTGCTTCCCAGGCTTCCAAAAAGTGGTCACACAATAAATCCATTGCCTCTACTGTCTGAAAAGCAGGAACAGGAATAAATCTTGTTTTCTGATGACCATCCGTATCTGTCTCAGCAATTACATTATCGGAATTCTTATAATTGCCACCAATGGCTCCTTGGGAATAGGAATATAAATCTCTGTGAAGTTGTAAAATAATGTTTGGTCTTGGAACGATATAATCATAGCTATCGTGAATTGTTGCAAGTACTTCCCTATAACCGGCAATTTCCTGTTCAGAACGATTGCGTGGTTCTGCTTTTTGACTTACCAGCTCTTTCAAGCGTTTATCACTTGTAAAAATACCTTCAATTCGATTTGATGCACCCGTACTCTGAATAAGCGCCATTTCGAGAAGCGTTTTTAGTTCATCAACGTTTGCTTCAATAAATAACTCCTGTTTCCCTTTGTGCTCATGAATGCTCGCAATCATCTGAACGATTTCCGGTGTAAGAAGTTTTTCAGCTGTTCTTATATAATCAAAATTTCTCAACTAAATCTCCTTCATTTACATTTTATCTTCGTCATTTTATCATTAAATGAAGGAGATTTCAACAAGTTTATATTTTGGTCAAATACATTTTGCAAATTGACCAACACAGTCAGCTATAATATTTCCCACATTTTATACTAACATCTCAATTACTTTATCATATACAGCCTCCGCCAGCAGACGATGCCCTTCCTCATCCAGATGTTCCTGATCTACACTGCTTGGAACCGCATAAGACGCTGCATCAAGAAAGTAAATATTTTCTTTTTCTGCTATATCTTTATATACAGCTGCAAGTTCCTTGGATATTGACACAGATGCCGCAGAAAATTCCGGATCATACTCTTTTTTCCATACATCCTCACCAAGGTGTATCGGTGATATCAGTAATATCTTACTTCCACTTGAATATGTACGGATTTGCTCTATGATACTGCTTATGCCTTTTCCTATAACTTCTGCAGTTGCGCCAAAAATTGTCTTACAGTCATTGGTACCAAGCATTACCACGACAATATCTATTGGTCTATTGGTTTCCAGAATCGCAGGGAGTATATGTATTCCACATCTCGATTTCCTCAGAGGGTCCTCAAATACGGTTGTTCTTCCGCACAACCCTTCTTCTATAACCCGATAGTTTTCAAGTCCCAATTTTTCATTTAATATACTTGTCCATCTGACATTCCACGGATATCTATCATCCGCTTTGGGAATCAAGCCATATGTATTAGAATCGCCAAAGCATAGTATCTGCTTCATGTTTATACCACCTTCTATTTAATTAATATCTTTATTTAACTCCTGCTTTATATAAAAAATACCTCGTGTCCGCCAAAGCAGTGATAAGAATTTAGTAAAAAAACCGGAAGTTTGTTATATTTTCAACAAAACTTCCGGTCATTAAGGAAGGATATAAACTTAGTTATTGTTGAACAACGGTGTAGACAAATATCTGTCTCCAGAGTCCGGAAGCAAAGCTACGATAGTTTTTCCTTTATTCTCTGGTCTGCCTGCGAGGATTGATGCCGCCTTAAGTGCCGCTCCTGATGAAATTCCTACCAAAATACCTTCGCTTACCGCAAATGCCTTTCCTTCTGCAAATGCATCTTCATTTTCAATTGTTATGATTTCATCATATACTTTTGTATTGAGTACATCCGGGACAAAACCTGCTCCGATTCCCTGAATCTTATGTGCACCCGGAGTTCCTGTTGAAAGCACAGGGCTTCCGGCAGGCTCAACTGCCACGATTTTTACATTAGGATTCTTTTCTTTTAAATATTCACCAACACCGGTTATTGTACCGCCGGTACCAACACCTGCAACAAAAATATCCACTTTTCCGTCTGTCTGTTCCCAGATTTCAGGACCTGTTGTAGCTTTATGCACAGCAGGGTTTGCCGGGTTTACAAACTGGCCTAAAATTATAGAACCTTCAATTTCTTTATTCAGCTCTTCAGCCTTGGCAATAGCGCCTTTCATACCTTTAGCGCCTTCCGTAAGTACCAGTTCGGCACCATAAGCCTTTAAAAGGTTTCTTCTTTCAACACTCATGGTATCAGGTAATGTAAGGATTGCCCTGTATCCCTTAGCTGCCGCAACAGCTGCAAGACCTATTCCGGTATTGCCGCTTGTAGGCTCGATAATTGTTGCTCCTTCTTTTAAAAGACCTTTCTTTTCCGCATCTTCAATCATTGCCAATGCAATACGGTCCTTTACTGAACCTGCCGGATTTAAATATTCCAGTTTTGCAAGAATTGTTGCATCTGTTATGCCTGCTTTCTTTGTATAACCGTTAAGCTTAAGTATAGGGGTTCCTCCAATTAATTCCAGTGCGCTTTCTTTAATCTGACTCATAAGTAATACCTCCACTTTCCTTTTTACAATTATATTTTAGTCCTCTGATTTTATTTCCTACTTTATTGATATGAATTATAGGTTTTATTATGATACACATTATATATTGCTAAATATATATTGTCAATAGGCTTTTTAAATTTTTTTAAATTTTGTGTTTATATAAAAGAAAAAACAGCAAAAATATTGATTTTTCAAGACTTTTACTGTTTTTATGCTTATAAAATTTTTTATTAACTTATTCGAATAGCTTAATCATATATTTATGCTAAGCATCTACAATTGCTGTTTTTATCCTATCTAAAGCTTCTTTCAAAACACTCCTTGGACAAGCCACGTTTATCCGCTGAAATCCGGCTCCGCATTCCCCGAAGATTTTTCCACTATCCAGCCAGAGTTTCGCTTTATGGATGATCAGCTTTTCCAGTTCATCCTTATCAAGCCCTGTTCCCCTAAAATCAAGCCACACAAGATAGGTTCCTTCGTGATCTATCATATTTACACCCGGCAGATTTTCTTCCACATACTTCCCGGTAAACTCTATGTTATCCGCCACATACTTAAGCATTGCCTGATACCATTCTTCGCCCTGAGTGTATGCGGTCTCAGTTGCTACCAAACCCAGCACGCTTAACTGACTCATTCCGGCAGCATCCACCTGTTTACGGAATTTATGTCTGAGTTCCCGATTAGGGATAAAAATATTTGATATCAACATACTTGCCAGATTAAAGGTCTTGCTTGGGGCAGTACAGGTGACGCTGATATCCTCATATTCTTTTTTCAATTTAGCAAATACGGTGTGCTTTCCTTTAAATATAAAATCATTATGAATCTCATCACTGACAACAACCACATTGTGCTTCACACAAATATCACCAAGTTTTATCAGTTCCTCTTCACTCCAGACTCTTGCCACCGGATTATGCGGACTGCAAAAGAGAAAGAGCTTAATTTTCTCATCTACTATCTTCCTTTCAAAATCTTCAAAGTCTATATGATAGCGGTTATCCTCTCCAAGATATAGGTTATTACTTACTATATTTCTTCCATTATCATCAATAACCTCAGAAAAGGGATAATATACCGGCTGCTGGATAAGTACGCCCTCTCCCGGCTCCGTATATGCCTTGACCGCCATTGCCAGTGCAAATACTACTCCCGGAGTCTTAATCAGCCATCTTTCATCTACATCCCAATCATGGTGTCGCTTCATCCAATCTCTTACAATTTCAAAATACGGCGTCTGCACCTCGCTGTAACCGAATATTCCGTGCTTAACTCTTTCTACAATGGCATCCTCTATATAGGAAGATGTCTCAAAGTCCATATCCGCTACCCAAAGCGGAAGCACATCCTTCGGCATACCGCGTCTCACTGCAAAATCGTATTTTAGACTATTTGTATTCTTTCTATCGATAATTTTATCAAAGTCAAGATTTCTCTCAGCCATGTAATTCCCTCTCTACTTCCTTAAATACTTTTTCAAGCTCATCGAGCAAATCTTTAGCATCTTCGATTCCAACAGAAAGTCTCAGTGTTTCCTCTGTAATTCCGTTCTTTTCCCGTATTTCCTTAGGAACATCAGCATGAGTCTGCGTTGTCGGATATGTAATAAGGGTTTCCACACCTCCAAGGCTTTCCGCATACTTAATCATGCGAACTTTCTCAAGAATCGCCAAAGCAAATTCCTTGCTTTCCAAACGGAAGGTCAACATAGAGCCAAAGCCTCTCGCCTGCTTTTTCATTATCTCATACCCCGGATGCTCTGCAAGTCCCGGATAAATCACCTTTGTCACAGCCTTTTGCTCTTTTAACCACTTTGCGATTTCTATAGCATTCTGCTGCGATTTTTCCATACGAATAGCAAGCGTCTTGATTCCGCGTAAGATAAGCCAGCTGTCAAACGGTGCAAGTCCGGAACCTGTTGTCTTAATCAAAAACCTAAACTTCTCACTGATATCTTCCCTGTTTGTAACCAAAAATCCAGCAAGCGTATCATTGTGTCCGCCCAAAAACTTCGTTCCACTATGTACTACAATATCTGCTCCCAAATCAAGGGGATTCTGGAAATATGGAGAAAGAAAAGTATTGTCCACGATCAACAGCACGTTATGCTTCTTCGCTATCTTTGCAACTGCCTCTATGTCTGTTACATTCATCATTGGATTGGTTGGGGTTTCAATATAGATAGCCTTGGTGTTCTCATTGATATAACTTTCCACATCTTCTTTATAGCAATCTATACTTGAAATCAAAATTCCGTTCTTTTTTGATACATTATTAAAAAGTCTGATACTCCCGCCATAAAGGTCGGCATCCACTATCAGATGATCCCCCGGCTTAAAAAGCTCCATCATCAATGCAATCGCAGCCATACCGGTTGAAAACGCCAGCGCATCTATCCCGTTCTCCAATGTTGCAACTACTTTTTCAAGCTGCTCCCTTGTAGGGTTCTGCAATCTGCTGTAATCATAGCCGGTACTTCTGCCCACACCCAGATGCGCATAAGTTGCCGACTGATAAATCGGATAGCTGAGCGCTCCGTAATTTTCGCTCTTACCCTCCGACTCCTCTAAATGTATACACTTAGTCCCTATTCCTCTTGCCATAATATCGCCTCCGTATATTACGTATAATTTATTTATGTATATTAATACTTTACAATAAATTGAAATTCGTGTGCGGCGGGGGACGGATGGAGAGGCGTCGGAGGCGGGGCGGGGGCATAATTAACAGGGGATGTGGC
>JAFLTG010000098.1 GCA_022510545.1 Lachnospiraceae bacterium
TACCTGTGCTGCCATTACATCCGGTTGTACCAAGTGCCATAGCCACAATAAGCACTATACAAAGGACAAATGACATTAGTTTCTTACTAAATTTCATTTGCATATTCTTAATCTCCTTTGATTTTTATTTCCTCATAAACCGGCACTCGCGGTTATAAAAAGAGGAGCTTACTGTCCGGATATTTCGACTTGGCATTCTGTTAACCGGCCTTCTCGGATATACTCCAATGGCTTGTTCTTAAACTGTGGCTTTGTTCAAGTTAGGTTAACGCAATTACTATGCCTTACGGCGACGGGCTCGTACAGGATTTGCACCTGTTTCCCCGAACAGTACAGATTTTATCATAATACTTTCTTAACACTCAGTCAACAAAATCAGCACTACTTTCCAAAACAATCACATTTTTCTTTTGATGTTATGACGACAATGCGCCGGCAATTCTATGCGGCACATACGGTTCTTCCAGATATGCTACATCCTCTTTTGTCAGTTTAATATCAAGTGCTCCCACTGCATCATCGAAATACTCAGCCTTTGTGGCTCCGATGATAGGTGATGAAATTCCTTTTGCAAACTGCCAGGCAAGGGCAATCTGTGTCATAGAAGCTTCATACTTCTTTGCAAGTTCATTAACACGCAGTACAATATCATAATCCTGTTCTTTAGTCTTATCATATTTTCCTGCTGCCATACGGTCAGTCTGACTGCGTTTGGAGTCCGTCTTCCATTCTGGTCTGGAAAGTCTTCCTGCCGCCAATGGGCTATAGGGTGTGAGCGCAACATTCTGCTGTTTACAGATTGGTATCATCTCTCTCTCATCTTCCCGATACAGCAGACTATAATGGTTCTGCATAGATACAAACTTGGTCCAGCCGTTTTTCTCAGCGGCATACTGCAAATTCATAAACTGGTAACCATACATAGCAGATGCTCCAAGTGCACGTACTTTTCCCGCTTTTACAAGTTTGTCCAATGCTTCTAATGTTTCTTCTATCGGTGTGCCGGAATCAAAGCGGTGAATTATATATAAATCCACATAGTCCATCCCCAGACGCTTGAGTGACCCGTCAATCTCACGCTCTATTGCTTCTTTGGATAAATGACCTTCATTAAAATATACTTTGGTAGCAACTACAACCTTATCCCTTGCGACGTTTTTCTTAAGTATTCTTCCAAGATACTCTTCACTGGTACCGTGAGAATAACTGTTTGCCGTATCAAAAAAATTGATTCCCAGCTCCAGTGCACGCTTAACTAATACTTCCGATTCTTCTTCATTAAGCGTCCACTCGTGGAAATCTTTACTCGCTTCTCCATAGCTCATACATCCTACGCAGATCTTGGAAATCTCAATATCTGAATTGCCTAATTTGGTATACTGCATAATCTCGCTCTCCCATATATAAAGATGCCATAATTATAGCAAACGGTCATTCATAAATCAATATAGTCAGATTATTCATTCCAAAAGTCCGGCTGAACATAACATCCTGCGCCTGTTTTACAATCATCTCTATTCCCAGACTGTCATCTACAAGTACCTCATTCCCGGCCTCTTCTTTTCTTTTTTTGTAGTATGAGATAGGGTCAAACAGCTTTCCCGCACAGCGCATATAAAGGATTATCTTTTCTCCCATCCGCACGATACGAACATCCGCATACTGCTTTCCTATATCCGGAAGGCAGTGTTCAAAAATGATCAAAAGCATTTCCTCAACTGCAAGACTGATTGTAATTATAGTTTTGGATGACATCTCCTTTTCCTTACAAAAAACAGCTATTTTTCTGGCAGCATTTGATGCTTCATCCGCCGTATTTTCTACGGAAAAGGCCAGATACCTGTCAGTTTCCTCATAGCGTTTATCCAGCAAAAGCAAGCCCTCAATATTCTTATTTTTTCTGCACTTTACTCGTGCAGCTGTTATCATTACAAGCAGGGTCACAAGCTCCGACACTGCAAATGACAGCCAGATAAACTGCGCATTTCCCCAATAGGCAAAGTATATTGCAGGAAATATAAGTATTATAAATCCACGCAAAACCGTTAATATATTAGCCCGGGATATTTTCTCGGTAGTAAAATAATAGAAGATATAAATATTATTAAACATACCCGGAAGGAAACTTATTGTAAACATAATTATCGCAGGAACCAGTATTGGCACCCCCACAACCCCAAAGGCTACACCTATCCATTTTGCCGTCACACTGATAATGAGAGTCATAACTATAATACCCGTTGTGCCTTTTTTAACGGCCTCCCTCACCACGGTTTTGATACTTATATTGTCTCTCTCACCATAAAATACACCAACCAGAGGAGTAATCGTCTGGGCAATACCGGATATTACTCCATTGGAAAAATTGTTTACGCTTCCGATTACCGCAAATACCGTTAAACCCTCTACCGACAGTGAATTAAGTATAATATAATTTAATGCAATAGTCCTAAAAATATTGCAGAAATTATTAAGCGCCATTGAGCTTCCTGTTTTTATCATTTCCGCCGTACTTTTCCACACATCCTCTACTTTCCCGAAGGTAAATACAGCTTGCTTATTATATAACACGCACAGTCCGTAAATATCACCAAGAAGTGTGCTTAAGATAAAGGAAAGTGCAACTCCCCTTATGCCCATATCCAATTTACCCACAAAAAGGATGCAGAATAGCAAATCCAACACAAACATAACAATAAACATATAAGTTCCGGATTTGGGCCTGCCATCTACTTTTAGAAAATTAAAAGGATAATACATGAAGGATACAGAACTTCCGCCAATAAGCAATATTTTACCATAATCCATTACATAAGGCTTTATCCTATCAGTAGTTCCCAGCACTCCGACTAACTGCGGAAAACATATAAGTCCGACCACCGTCATCAACCCTGAAATCACAAGCGATAGACATAATGCAAGCGTCGCATATGAATTTGCTCTGTTCATATCATTTCTTCCAATACATACAGATGCATTGGTGGATGCTCCGACATGAATCAAAGCGCCAAGTGTAGCAAAGGCAAAATAGATTGGATTTACTACATTTAAAGCAGCTAAACCATCCGCGCCTATATAATTTCCTATGATAATACTGTTTGCCACATTTGTAAGTGTTGTACCAATCAGCGCAATGACAGATGGAATCATATATTTTTCTACGGTTGTTTTTATAAATGTATCATTTACTTCAAAATGTTCTCTTTGCTCTTCCATTTTATGTATTAATTATTCTCCATTTCATTCTCCATTTATTAATCGTCTTTGTCATATTCATCCAGTCCATATGCCTCTATAATACCTACTATCTCACTATCAAAGTCCTCAGACCGGCAATACGGACACTCTGCATCCTGCAGATATTGTATTGCCAATATGTAATTATTTTGCCCGATAAACTCCTTCCAGTTAGGCGCTGCCTGATACTTCTCCTGCCATGTCTCAAGGTAGTTATTGTGTGAACGGATAGCCGCCGGAAAAGACTCATGTCTTTCCATACAACCATCATGCCTATGTGGAAATAGTTCGTTAAGCAACAGCGTTTCTTTTCTTTTTCCCCACCTTGAACCTTCAATTGCAAGGGCAATTGTAATAGAAGGAAGGCATATATGCCTTTCCAGCCAGTCTTCTTTTGCCGCAGCAGCGACATCTTCTATAAATTTTTGTTTTCCCATGTATACCATAAGTCATTATCTCCACATTTTTATTTTGGTTAGTGTACATTTACTATAGTTTTTACTTATAATATCATTAATGTTATTCCGTATATTTTCTAACTGTCAAGCGATTCTTCCCATGCATATATGCATATGTTACTTTATCCATCATTTCACATACCATATAAATTCCCAGTCCGCCTATTTTACGTTGCTCAATCGATGCATTCACATCAGGTTTTTCTTTCCCCAGTGGATTAAATGCAATACCGTCATCCTCAAAAAATATCAAGACCTCTTCTTTACCCACCTGACAGCCTACTGTAACTTCTTTGGCTTTGCTGTACTTACATATATTAGACACTATCTCATCCGATGCAATGAGAAGCTGACGGATATATTTCTTCGGAACCTTTTCCTTTTTCAAAGATTCTTCGAGAAATGTCTGCACCGCAATCATCCGTGACAAATCCGCCGGACCACGGTTTTCATAACACTCAGGCTGCGGCTCCTGCACTGATATACCACCGTGATAATTGACAGCCAGCATTGTGATATCGTCAAACTGCTCTGCCCTGCCCTGGAATTGCTGCACTTGTTCCCAGACGGTTTGGGCAAGCTTATCAGGATCTGTCTCTCTGCAATCGTTTAACAGATTAAGCAGCCGTTCTTCACCGTATAGCTTTCCTGCTTCATTATTGGCCTCGGTGACACCATCTGTATAAAGGAATATAGTATCATCCGGCTCAAGTTTAATTTCCTTCTGGGTATACGTAATACCGTCCATTCCTGCCAGCACAAAGCCGCTTCTTTCTTTTATATATCTGTAACCATCTTTTTTATTTCCAATAAGCGGCGGATTATGTCCGGCATTAACATATGTAAGTATTCCTGTAGATATAGTCAAAACCCCAATCCATGCAGTTACAAACATTCCGTTTTTATTTACGGCGCAAAGACTGTCGTTTACCTTGGTAACGGCCTCTTCCAGTGTACCGCTGCCCATGATGCGAGTACGCAAAAGTGTATTCGCTACCACCATAAACAAAGATGCAGGAACTCCCTTTCCGGATACATCCGCAACTATGAGTGCAAGATGGTCATCATCAATCAGGAAAAAGTCATAGAAATCCCCTCCAACTTCCTTTGCCGGAGTCATACGTGCACATAACGAAAATTCCTCACGTCCGGTCAACATATGATCTGAATCCGGCAGCATGTCCGCCTGTATCTGTGAGGCAAGATTAAGCTCGGTACGTATACGTTCTTTTTCCGCAGTTGCCGCAGCAAGATTGATGACGTATCCCTTAAGCTGCCTTGTCATTCTGTTAAATGCATTTCCAAGTTCCTCTACTTCATCTCCTGATGATATCCTAATCTGGCTGTCAAGATTCCCGCCGTCTATCTTCGCAACTTCATAAGTAAGTTTCCTTATCGGCGCAGTAATCTTTCTGGTAAAAATTATACTGCCAATACTAATGAGCCAGGCTGCAAGCAGTACAATGACAAGAAACACTAAAACCGTCCTTCGGATTGAATCATTCTGCTGTATGGATACAGTATCCGTCAATTCAAGGATTCTCTGCTGACTCTGTCTTGCAGGTGCTATGACTTCCTCTACATCCATTACAGTTACAAAACTCCAGCCCAAACCCGACAGAGGCGCATATGCCATATATACTTCCCTGCCATCCAGCGTCAGTTTTGTAATCGCACTATTACCTTCCATCATATCGCCTATCGTCATGGCAAGTTCTTTATTTGTACTCTCCATTAGACTCACATTTCTGTCAGCACCGGCGGCTGTTTCACCATTCTGTGCTCCCGATACCA
Source organism: Lachnospiraceae bacterium (assembly GCA_022510545.1). GTDB lineage: Bacteria > Bacillota > Clostridia > Lachnospirales > Lachnospiraceae > UBA3282. The sequence continues at coordinate 5,490 of JAFLTG010000098.1, forward strand.
TAACCTGTCCTTTTTCATTTATCAAAAATGCGTAACCATTTTCACCAATTACCGTATTAAGCACTGTATCATTGACAGTGTCCAGATATGAGCCTACACCTGCCACTGCTACGATTTCACCATTTACATACACAGGTCTGGAGCATACGATACAGTCTCTTTTTTCATGTATATCTTCTATCACATCGGAATAAACGGTTTGACCGTCTTTAGCCATCAACGCTCTCTGGTACCACTGTCTTTCACCCGCTTCATAATAATCTGCCGCATCAGAATCCTCTGTGAATTTGCTATAGGCTATATAATCAGCCTGTATCATCCAGCCGCTTTTAGTGGCAATATACGTGGAAGATATCATATCGTTATTCTTGTTATACTGCACAAGTAAATCCTGTATATTCCCCAGTTTGCGGACTTCAGCTATCACTCCTGTTTTATCTTCCGACCGTAACCGTTCTTTTCTTACGTCCGCAAGTTTCTCTGACCATAAAAGCTGGGCTGCAAGCGCTCTGCTTCCTTTTACCGGAAGTGCAACCTCTCTGTCAGGATAGTTCTCCGGGTTAAGATAAATTGACTCAGCCTCTTGTGCTATACCGTTAACACAGGCTATAACCCTGTTAAATTTTTCTTCAATGTAAGCCGTTTTCTGTACTGCCAGTCCAAGAAGCTGCTCCCCGGCCATTTTCTCCAATGCCTCTTCTGCATCCATTGCGGCAGTCTGCCCAAGTTTACTACTGCTTTGTTCAGAAATATTCTTCATAAAATAAAGGCTGAATACGCTTATTCCGCTAATAAGCACCAGAGCGCCTAATACCATTGAAAGCAGCAATTCAGTAATTTTACGACGTATATTTTTCCTCTTATTTTTCTTACTATTTTTCATTTTATCCCCCCTTCCTTCTCAGTTTGCAAACTACCATCTGCTTTTCTAGCTTTAAAGTTTTTATATTCCTTTGCAACATAATTCAGCAATCTCTTAAATTCCTCGCTTACTACATAATCCTCAAAGTAGATTTCCATCTCCCCAGGATTATGCAATACCATGTATTCCTTCTTACTGCACAGAGGTTTCAAGCCCGTAAAAAAATATCCCGCCTTTTCAAGCATTCGGTAAGCCCATACGGCATTCTTATCATTGCAGTTTAAAAAGATACAGGCTGTCTGTCTGCCTTTCAACGGATGTTTTTTATGCAGCTCATCTATACGCATTACCAAATCTTCTCCTACAAGATAAATACTTATCTCCAGACTCTGCTGCAATTCGTCCTGCCGGAAATGAAGCAGAGTTACCGGCGGTAAGTCATATTTTATATCCATACTATTTTGCAGCAGTTCGTCCGTATTATTTGTATTTTCCTGTTCAATATTGAACTTCACTCCAAGTCCGCTATATATCCTCATACAAAATTCCCGATGCTCTCTTGGCAGATAAATCATACCTGCATCCCTCTTACCTGCCGGACGTATCTGTATACCCTGAGAATGCTTGGTATTTTTACCGTTATGATATGAGTGTGTTATATGTTCTATATCAAATACATTTAAAATAAAACCGGTAGCGTGCATCCCAAGTCGATATAAAAGTCTCTGTGTAACATCATGAAAAAGCACCGGCAGACAGTATGCTGCCGAATAATTTCGGTTTAGAAGAATATCCATAGCATACTCAAAAAACGGCATCGCAAGCCCATATCCGCGATATTTTTTCCTGAATATCTGTGAAGCGATCTCACACATATCTTCCTTTGGGGAAAATTCTTTTAGAATAAGCATACCGGCTATCTCTCCGGCTTTGGTCTGTGCCACAAGGAAGGTGATGTGTCCGCTGTCAGACTCTTCTTTTATATATGAAGGTTCATAAAATCCACGTTTAAAATAGGTATCTCCATACTCGTCCCTGATACAGGCTATCATACCTTCTTCATCTCCCGGCCTGTATTCTCGCAGTGTTATGGTCAGACCTCTCCCCTGTTCATTTTTAAGATGCAGGGTTTTTCTTCCCACTTGGGACTTCACAACTTTCATCGTATATCCAGGATTTCATTGAATCCTGTAATTTCAAAGACTTCCATAACATCCTTATTGACATGACTTATGATCATGTTACCGCCATTTGCTTTCATTTTCTTGGAAGCGGCAAGCAGCACACGCAGTCCTGCTGATGATACATATTCTATATCTCCCATATCAATCTGAAGTTCATTGATATAATTCGCCTGTTTATCTATAATATCTTGAAGATTAGGCGCTGTAGAAGTTTCCAGTCTTCCGCTCAGCTTTAAACAAAGGCCTTCTTCTGTTTTATTTGATTCTATTTGCATATTTATTTTCAATCCTCCATTCATTCTCACTCAACCCGCGATGTTTGTAACGCAGGTGCAAACTTGCAACTAAAAAATCGAAGATTTTTTAATTTTCCCAGCTTGGCTTTCTTTTAAAGCCTACATGATACGTGACTTTTTCCATGTTCAGTTCATGTTCACCAATCATATACCGTCCTATCGTAATGTCCTTCCCTATGATGATCCCTTTCGGATAATCATTCAGGCATTTGTTTAAAAGTTCAACCTGTGCCGTCCTTGACTCATCCGAAAGGGGATTATTAGGGTTGACACTACCGACAGTAACAAGTTTTATGTATTTGATATCTGACATGGCAGTCTTTTCTTCCCTATTCATTTTTCATCATCACCACCA
>JAFLTG010000099.1 GCA_022510545.1 Lachnospiraceae bacterium
AGCAATCCTGCCAAACAAAAAGTGAATCTTTGGCAGAACTGCCGGAAATAAGAATCAAGATTTGTTTTATTTCGATAATAATATCACAGAATTTGAATAATTACAATAAATAATATTAAAATTGTTCTCCAAGGATATATTTTAGCAATAATACCTAATTTCACCAAAATGTTTTTCCATTTTTGTGTCACTTCTATACTTCTTGCTTCAATTATTCGAATAATATTTTTTAAGGTTCTTTCCGGAATTTGTGAGTTATTATTTGCCAATAAACACTTTCCAGCTTTAGTTATCCATACTTTTGTTGCCTGCTTTACAGGCTTTCCTTCTGCTATATGAACATGAACCGGTTCCAACGGCTCACTTTCATCTGACCAAAAATAGACCCAATATCCACCTATTTTAAAAACCTGAGGCATGATCAAAACCTCCCTCTTGGGAAAATTCCATAATTAAGTGTGCTGTAGATTCAATTACTTCTCTATATCTATCCATTTCTTCTTCAGAAAATCCAACAATCTCCTCCCAATGATAATTCGGCAAATAACAAGTTGCATAATGAAAACAATCTTTTTCATCCGGTTTCTCTAAATATACCTTAACCGTTCCATTATCAAACATTTCAGAATGTGTAATTTCTGTCTCATCATCTAGTGTTAAAAATGGATACATCATACCTCACTACCTCTATTTTATAATTATACTAATATTTGCTTATTTCCATTATAAGTCATAAGCTTACTCTCTTCAACCACATTACTTCACCCAATCTTCTTTCTCCATCCTATACAAGGCCTTAAAAATCTCTACATCCTCCATTGTGGTAATCTTTAGGTTCTTCTCAGAGCCTTTGGAAAAATAGAGAGTCTCCCCCAGATCTATCATCAAAGTATTGGTATAAACCGCATTAGTGATCCCTTGCTCAAGCGCTTTCTCATGCGCTCCCAAAACTCTCCCATATCGGTAGGCTTGTGGCGTCTGAACCCGCATTATGTCGTTTCTGCTAATGCCTGTATTGCCTTTTATTCCATCCTGAGTCTCTATAATAGTCTCCTGACAGCGCATTGCAGCCAGTCCTGAACCGTACTGTCTGCATTTAACAATACAGTCGGATATTATGTCTGCCGACACCATAGGCCTTATGGAATCATGTATAATAACGATATCCTCATCCGAACAGATATCCCTCAACTCTCTAAGTGCATTTCTGGCAGAGGCTTGTCCATTCTCACCGCCATGTACTACTTTTTTCAGTTTGGTTATACCGGCCTCCTCGGCATAGGCACGCAGTATCTCATGCCAGCCATCCAGGCAGGACACTATGATAGCATCAATATCCGGATGCTTCTGAAAAGCCTCCAGTGTATAAATAATAATAGGTTTATCATATACGTTAAAAAACTGCTTGGGAATATCCTGTTCAGTTCTGGTTCCGCTGCCGCCGGCCAACAATAATGCTATATTCATCTACTGTTCCTTCACTCTCATTATAATATAAATCTAAATGTATTTTCACTTAGGAAGCTTTCTCAGCACCCTTATCCTTCTGTTTTTTTGAATCTTTCTGCATCTTATACAGTGCCTTGAACATTTCCACATCTTCAACTGTATTGATTTTCATATTCAGATCGGACCCTTTGGAAAAGTACACAGGTTCACCCAGCTTAGAAATAACGCTGTTGGTATCAACCTCACCGGTTATACCTCTTTCCACGGCTTTTTCATGGACATCCCATAGTTTGTCCATTCTATATGCCTGCGGCGTCTGTATACGCACTATTGCATAGCGGGAGATACTTTCTGTACCAACCAAACCATCCTGAGTTCGCATAATAGTATCCATAGTACGCACGGCTGCTACTCCCATACCATGCATCCTGCAGACTTTAAGGCTGTCTGTTATGAGTTCTTCCGAAACAAAAGGTCTTATAGAGTCGTGAAGAACAACAACATCATCATCACGGCATTCGCTTTTCAACGCCTTAATACCGTTTCTGGCAGATGCCTGTCCATCTTTACCGCCTGAAACCACCCATTTCAGCTTGCTTATATTGAACTGTTTAGCATAAGCTCTCACCATTTCCTGCCAGCCATCGAGACAGGATACCATAATAGCGTCAATATCATTATGTTTTTGAAAGGCTTCCAGCGTATATACTATTATCGGTCTGTTATAAACATTTACAAACTGTTTAGGAACACTCATCTGAAACCGGGAGTCAACGCCACCCGCCAAAATCAACGCTATATTCATGGTCATACCTCTTCTTTCAAAAGTAATATTGCACATATATTATATCGGCACAATTCAAACATACTTTAAATTATACTATAAAACTTTTTATCTATTCAACTGCTGAAAATTTTGTTATACTATTTTTATTAAACGATTGTGAGGTTTACGTGAAAATACTATATATTGAATGGGCAAGTTTCGGAAATGAAGATATGAAAGAGGCGTTCACCGCCGAGGGCCACACTCTTGTGAGCTTTCCTTTTTCCAACAAGGAAACGCGCCACGATGAGACTGTAGAAAACAATCTGGCCTCGACACTACACCGGGAAGTTCCGGATATGGTCTTTTCTTTCAACTACTTCCCCATTATTTCCACTGTGTGCAATAAAGAAAATATCCGATATATTTCTTGGATTTATGACAGTCCCTATGTGCTGTTATACTCATACACCACCATTAATCCGTGTAATACGATTTATATATTTGATAAGGATCTTTATCTGGAGTTCCACAATTCAGGGATTAAGACGGTGCATTATCTGCCTATGGCCGCTAATGCGGACAGGTTAGACAAGCTTCAAGTATCGCCCTCTGAGCAAAAGGGTGACGGCTTTTTATATGATATTTCATTTGTGGGTTCCTTATATACGGAGAAACATAACTTCTTCGAAAGAATGAAGGATTTACCGGATTATACCAAGGGCTATCTTGACGCAATAATGTACGCCCAGATGCAGGTACAGGGATATAACTTCATTCAGGAGTCATTGTCTCTCATTATGGGAGACTTGTACAATGCATTGCCTATAGACCCCAATTCTGACGGTGTAGAATCCAGAGAATATGTTTATGCCCAGTATGTCATAAACCGCAAAATCACCGGCATTGAGAGAATAGATTTAATCAAAGCAATTACAGAAAACCATACTTTTGATTTATTTACGCATGACCCTAGCTTTCAGCTGCCTAACCTGAATAACCGAGGCCGGGTGGATAATTACAAGGAAATGCCCCTTGTTTTTAAGCAAAGCAGGATTAATCTAAACATTTCACTGCGAAGCATCAAAAGCGGTATACCACAGCGCGCTTTCGATATTATGGGCAGCGGTGGCTTCCTTTTAAGTAACTATCAGAATGATTTCCTAGATTACTTTATACCGGGAGAAGATTTTGATATGTATGATAGCAAAAGTGATTTACTTGCTAAGATTGATTATTACCTTCTGCATGATGATGAGCGTATCGCAATGGCCAAAAATGGACACGATAAGGTTGCCGCAGGTCATACATACAGGCACCGGGTTCAGGAAATGTTAAGCATAGTATAATAATAAGATAGAAAATAAAGAAGATTAGAGATAACTATGAACCATGTAAGTATAATTATCCCGACATACAACAGAGCAAATGTCATAGAAAATTCTATTCAAAGTATATTGAACCAAACATATCATGAATACGAATTATTGATAATAGATGACGGTTCTACCGACAATACCGAGGATGTTGTAAATTCACTGGCATCAACCTCTACCGCCGGCAACCGCATCCGATACATTAAGATGCCTGAAAATAAAGGCGTTGCTGTAGCAAGGAATGAAGGCATCCGTCAAGCCCACTATGACTATATCGCCTTTCAGGACAGTGATGATTATTGGAAACCGGACAAGCTTGAGAAACAGATGGCTTACTTCACCGGTATCTCTTCCGGTTCGGATTCCGGGACTTCTACAACTACCGGACTTAAGACCGCACTGCTCTATTGCCCGTATGAATGCCAAAAACAGGACAGTAGCACTATTTTAGTACCTGATAAAAATATGCCACTATCCGAAAAACAAGGAAATATATACGAATATATGCTGCGCAGAAATACCATTGGAACTCCCTGCGTCATATTACGCAAGGAATGCATTGAAAAGGCGGGGCTATTTAATGAAAATCTGCGCTGTCTGGAAGATTGGGAGTTTTTCTTGAGAATCTCCAAACACTATGAAATCGCTTTTCAGGACGAACCTCTTGTAAAGGTTAACCTAAGCACCGACGGCGTCTCACACAACATATCCGGTTACTATGAAGCCAGATGCCATATGCTCGCCTTACACAAGAATGCATTATTAAAATACGGAATATTCGAGGATGTAACCAATGACATCCTCGAAAGCGCACAGCAACTTGGAATACTACAACAAGTATCACAAATTATGCAATATTACTTATTGAACAATTGATAACCAGAACTCTAAGTTCGTCACCATGCCAATAAGGAGGCCAATATGATTCCAATTTCAGTATGTATTATAGCTAAAAATGAAGAAGAACGTATCGGAAACTGCCTTGCTCCATTAGTTCCTTACAATTTTGAAATCATAGTTGTAGATACCGGTTCTACCGACAAGACCAAGGAAATCGCCTTAAAATACACGGATTTGGTCTATGATTTCGAATGGATCAATGACTTCAGTGCAGCAAGAAACTTTTCTCTCAAAAAGGCATCTCATAATTATGTACTGGTCTTAGACTGTGACGAGTATCTTACGGATGTTGATATAGAGGGTTTGTATAAAGCAATTGAGGAACATCCGCAGGGCGTAGGCAGGCTTCTTAGAAATAACTATTACTTCAACGATGGAAAGCAGACTAATTATCCGGACAGGGTAGAGCGCCTTTTTCATAAACGTCAATATTATTATAAATGGTCTATTCACGAACAGGTTACGAATATCAAGACAGACGGCACCTATTATGAGCGTTACGATATTCCGTTTACCGTTGATCATGTAGGGTATTCCGGCGGAATAGAGTCTATGAGAGCGAAGGCGGAAAGAAATAATTACCTGCTCTTTAAAGAGATAGAAAAGCATCCCGACGATGCATATCTCTATTTTCAGGTAGCCCAGTCATATAACGCTATTGAAGATTATGAAAATGCCTACATCTATTATAAGAAGGCATTTGAACTTCCTATACTGGCGGAACAGCCGTGGCTGCCGGTTATGGCAACTGCTTTCATCAGTTCTATGACTCACACAGGACGTTCAATGGAAGCTATTGAATTTTTTGAACCACGCTATGACTTCTTTGCCAACGATTCTTCCTTTTTCTGCAATATAGGAGTCGCCTATATGAATGCTAACCAGCCTCTTAAGGCCGTGATGGAATTTGTAAAAGCCATACAATGCCCTACTTGCTCTAATGAGGGCTGCGATACTTATATTCCCTACTATAATATGGGAGTGGCAAATGAATTACTTGGAAATCTGCCAAGTGCAATATCGTTCTATCAAAAATCAGCTGAATATGGCTATCCTTTAGCTATAGACAGGCTTCAGGATTTGGAAGCGAGGGAATAACATATGCATCCTATTTCAGTATGTATCATAGCCAAAAATGAAGAAAAAAGAATAGAAAAATGCCTCTCTTCCATCAAACCCTATGGATTTGAGATTGTTGTCGTAGATACCGGCTCTAGCGACCGAACGAAGGAACTTGCGTCAAAGTATGCCGACCAGGTCCTTGACTTTGAATGGTGTGACGACTTTAGCGCCGCAAGAAATTTTTCTCTGCGTGCCGCTAAAAATAACTGGATTTTTATGATAGACTGTGATGAATGGATTAAGACTATTGATGTGGAAGAGCTTACATATTTCCGCAAACACTTATCTGACTGCGTCGGTTCGGTTTCCCGTGAAAATATTGTGACACAAAACGGCATACAGACTATTAATAATACGGATAATACCGAACGTTTTTTCGACAGGAGACACTACCACTATACGGGAATGATTCATGAACAGCTTACCCCTATCCACGGTACGGAAATTAAAGCATATCTTCTTAAAACGACGCTTCTCCATACGGGATACGATATGACACCGGAGGAGCGCGATGCCAAATATGAACGTAACATTTCATTATTACAAAAGCAACTTGAACAGGAACCGGACAATCCCTACCTCTATTATCAGTTGGGAAAAAGCTGTGAGATTATAAACGATTATGCCCGCGCCTGTGAATATTACAGCAAAGGGCTTTACTTTGATTTGGATCCGGAACTTGCATATGTTCAGGCTATGGTAGTCTCCTACGGCAATGCCTTGTTATACACCGGGCAAAACGAAACCGCTCTTAGCTTTGAAGGTATTTATGATGCCTTCTCGTCTTCGGCGGATTTCATATATCTTATGGGCAATATTTATAAGCAGAACGAGATGTATGAAAAGGCTTTGGAGCAGTATCAAAAGGCAATGGGAATGCCTTTATGCAAACAAAATGGCGCAAACAGCTTTCTGCCCTTATTTAGAACCGGAGAAATATGTGAACTCCTTGGAGATATCTCTACCGCCATATTGTGTTATAAACAGTGTGGGGAACTGGACCAGGCTAAGGAACGTCTGAAAATTCTAAGTAATACGAACACTTAGAACTTAAACAATATCAACACTTAAATTCTTAAACAATATAAATTCCCAGAATGTTGTATTGACTAACTTTCTAACAATATAATCGGAGAAAAAATCATGATTCCTATATCTGTATGTATAATAACCAAAAATGAGTCCGAGCACTTGGAAAAATGTTTATCCTCACTGCAACCCTACAATTTTGAAATAATTGTGGTAGACACCGGCTCCAGTGACAACTCCAAAGAAATTGCTCTCAAATATACTGATAAAGTATATGACTTTGAATGGGTCAATGATTTCAGTGCAGCTAGGAATTTCTCAATAAGCCGCGCTTCACACAATGTGATTCTGGTGCTTGATACCGATGAATATATAACAGAATTTGATCTTGAACAGTCAGAACAGCTCATTGAAGCCAATCCCAAAGGAATTGGCTGTATCAAGAGACTGGATTACTTTGAAGCCAATAATGAGATGCACCATCAAATCTCTAATATTGGGCGCCTTTTCAATCGAAAATACTATCGTTATGTAAACCCTATTCATGAGGACTTAGAGGCAATCTCCAATGTGACTCCATACTTATATAATCTCCCAATTACGGCAGATCATGTAGGTTATCTGGGATCAGAAGACAAATTGTACGAAAAGGCTATGCGGAATGCAGAGCTCATACTAAATGAGATTGAGAAAGATCCCGAAAACCCTTATAATTATTTTCAGATTGCACAATCATATCTGCTTCTACGTGACCATGAAACCGCCTGTGAGTACTTTGCTAAAGCAATTGAGCACAATCCCTCACCGCAGGATGAATACACACGTATCTTAGTATGTAATTACGGTAATACCCTCATTGATTTTGAAAGAGCTGATGAAGCATTGTCATTACTGTCTTTCTATGAATACTACAGCGATAATGCGGATTATCTGTGTATGGTAGGTTTAATCTATCTCCATTTAAACCAACAGCTCAAAGCATTACCGGAATTTGTCAAAGCATTAACCGCCCCTAAGCGCGATTCTATAGAGAATAGGACCATTTCTTATTATATCGGATTCATCTATGAACTGTTTAATCAGAAAGATATTGCAAGGCAGCACTATCAGAAGTGTGGAGATTACGCCCCGGCACTAGAGGCGTTAGAGCGAATTAATAGATAAAATAATAGGGATAGGATAAATAATAACTTTTCTTTGCGTCTCTGGCTCCGACAATGAGCAAAGAAAAGTTATTATTTGTCCTATCCCGCTTAGTTTACAAAAAGAACCGCCCACAATACTGTGAGCGGTTCTTGGTAGTTTTGAACTAAACAATGTACTTTTTTTAATCACTAAGCAATTAGCCGAGTAATGACAGAGCCAGCTGATTTGCCTGATTTGCCTGTGACAACATTGATGTACCAGCCTGCTGTAAGATCTGGTTGTTAGCGTACTTAACCATCTCTGTAGCGATATCTGTATCACGGATAGCAGATTCAGCAGATGTTGTGTTCTCAACGA